>JAYUFU010000573.1:0-9037 GCA_043738505.1 Fimbriiglobus sp.
GACGTGCTCAGCTCGCTCCGCGAGCGGTCTTCCTTCGCCGACCAAGAGCCGCTCGCGGAGCGAGCAGAGCACGGGAAGCCACTCCCCGGCGGTCGCGGCGCGCACGCCCCGTCGCTCGCGCGTCCGGCTCCGCACCTGCCGCCCGGCGGCCGGACGCTCACGTCGTTCCTCGGTTCACCCGCCGCGAAGGCGGACGCGGGTTGACCGCCCATCGGCGCACCGCGCCAGCCACCGGTTCGCGGCGCAGGTCGCCGCCTGCCCGAACCCGCCCTTCGGCCGGTCCATCACTGGGAATCCCCGCCTCATGACCGGCGCGGACGGGGTTTCGGGTGAAGTGCCGGGTGCAGTGGCTGGCGACATTCGGGGGCATTCCGCCGCACCGTCTGGCACTCTTCGCATCGTCGGAGGGTGTGGGGACGACTTGCCGCAACCCCTTGAAATGACAAGGCCCGGCGCTTGTCAGCACCGGGCCGCATCAACCTGCACTCAGCGAGGGCGACGGGACTCGAACCCGCAACCTCCGGATCGACAGTCCGGTGCTCTAACCAATTGAGCTACGCCCCCGTTGCCCTCAACGAGGTTCCCAATTTATATCGCGCCGCCCCCCGCTGGGAAGTGCGAAATCCCGATTCGTCGCCGTCCGTAAACTGTCACCGTTCCGACCCTCCGGTGCCCGCACCCATGACGACCGCCGACGACCCGTTCCGCTTCTACGACAACCCGCTCATCGCCCGTTACGCCGGGATCGACATGAGCGAGCGGTGGGGGCCGCGCCGCAAGTTCCAAACGTGGCGGCGACTCTGGCTCGCGCTCGCCGAGGCACAGCACGAGTTGGGGTTGCCCACCGCCGACGGCACCGGCGTGCGCGTCACCGAAGCCCACCTCGCCGAACTTCGGGCGCACCTCGACGACATCGACTTCGGGCGGGCCGCTCACCACGAGAAGCGGCTCCGCCACGACGTGATGGCCCACGTCCACACCCTCGGCGAAGTGGCCCCGGCGTGCAAGGAGATCGTCCACCTCGGGGCAACGTCGTGTTACGTCACGGACAACGCCGACCTCATCCTGATGCGGGAAAGCCTGAACCAACTGTGCGGCCAACTCGCCAACCTGATCGACGCCCTGGCCCGGTTCGCGGACGAGTGGCGGGCCGAACCGACGCTCGGCTTCACCCACTTCCAGCCGGCGCAGCTCACCACCGTCGGCAAGCGGGCCGTCCTGTGGTGCTACGATTTCTGCCTGGATTTGCAGGAGCTGGAGCGGAAGCGGGACGCCATGCCGTTCCGCGGGGCGAAGGGCACCACCGGCACGCAGGCCAGCTTCCTCGCGCTCTTCCACGGCGACCACGAGAAGGTGAAGCGGCTCGACGAACTGGTCGCGGCGAAGATGGGCTTCGCCACCCGCTTCCCCGTCACCGGCCAAACGTACTCGCGGAAGCTCGACACGCAGGTGCTGGACGCCCTCTCCGGCGTGGCCCAATCCGCGCACAAGTGGGGCACCGACCTGCGACTGCTCGCCCACCGGCAAGAGGTGGACGAGCCGTTCGAGACGGACCAGATCGGATCGAGCGCGATGGCGTACAAGCGGAACCCGATGCGGGCGGAACGGCTCTGCTCGCTGTCCCGGTTCCTGATGGGCCTGCCGGCGATGGCCGCCCAGACGCACGCCACGCAGTGGTTCGAGCGGACCCTCGACGACTCCGCCTGCCGCCGCCTGTACATCCCGCAGGGGTTCCTCGCGGCCGACGCCATCCTCCGCATCGGGCTGAACGTCGGGCGGGGGTTGGTGGTGAACCCGCCGATCATTGCGAAAGCCGTGCGGGAGTACCTGCCGTACATGGCGACCGAGAACCTCATCATGGCGGCGGTGGCGGCGGGGGCCGACCGGCAAGTGGTTCACGAAACGATCCGCGTCCACAGCCACGCGGTGACGGCGGCGGTGAAGGACGGCACCGGCACCTCGGCGGCGCTCTTCGACCGGCTGCGGGATGAGCCTGCCTTCGCCGGCGTGGACTTCGCCGCCGCCGCCGACCCGCGTCTGTTCATCGGCCGCAGTCCCGAACAGGTGGACGAGTTCGTGGCGAGTGAGGTCGAGCCGATCCGCGCGCGCTACGCGGGCCGACTGGGGGAGAAGGCGGAGTTGCGGGTGTGAGGGCGACGGTTGACTTGACGGCAAATGGCATCGGTGTAAGGTGGCATCAAAGAGCGTACGCTGAACGAAATTCATGGTGTCCTATGTCCGCCACCGACTCGCCGGACGATAGCGGTCCCTTGATGGTGACCATTCGCAGCCGGCAAGTTCCGCTCGTGCTTTCCCGGCATGCGGTCGCCCGGATGCAGTTGCGGCGGGTCGCTTTGGATGATGTCATCGCGGCATTGGAGCGGCCGACGGTACGGAATGCGATGGACACCGACGCTGGGCAGAAGCACGTCGGACTCGATTTGGCGTACCGAGGCCGGCGGTTGAACGTCATCTATGCCGAGGCCGACGACGGGACCGTAACCGTCATCACCGTAATGTTCTCGCAGTGAACCCGGAGGACGCCCATGAAGCCGATCAGTTTGAGCATCGACGTGACGATGGACGAGCGGACGAACAAGCCGCTGGCGGCGTACATCAAAATCCGCGACGGCTTCTCCGCGGAGACGCGGGTGGTCGAACCGGGCAAAGCGTTCGCGGACTACGACGACGACGGCGACCTGCTCGGCATCGAACTGCTCGCCCCGTGCAGCGTCAGCGTGCTGGACCGGATCACCGACGGCCAGCCGGAGCCGTACCGCCACCTCTCCGAGTACACCCCGCGCGGCTTGGTCGCCTGTTGATCCTATTCCAGATTCCGAGACACCGCCGCTCCATCCAGAGTATCGTGTGGCAAATGATTCGGAGAGTATGGAATGAGCCAAGACGCGGATCGCAAACGAGTGTTGCTGACTGATTGGTGCGGCGCATTCCTCCCGCAACACTCCGCTCCCATTCTCGCTCGAGGCATGCCGGTCGGCAGGGAATCGGCCCTCGAACGGATCGCGCGGATGCCGGCCGGGTGTCCTGCCGGTTCGTCGGTCTACGTTCTCTTGGCGGAGACGGTAGAGGGGCCGGTGCCAGTTTACATCGGGAAGGCCGACTCGCCCCTGCGCCGATGGCGGCAGCACTTGGAGGGCTGGTGCCTGGGCACGCGGTCGTATGCAAGGTGGCGGGAAGTGCTGCTGGACCCCGGCGGCTTGGCGCGGGATGACCTGACACTCCTCATCGTGCCCGCGACTTCGATCGACCGTCCCCCAATTCCCGGCTTCCCGACGACAATCGGGGCGGTCGAGTATCAACTGGTGGGTTTGGCCGAAGGTGCATACCCCGGTCGCTTGCTGAACGACGAAGGGAGAGGACGATGAAACTCATCGACTGGTTTCCAACTGTCGCGGGCCATCGGTTCGTGCCGCTGTTCGACGCCAGTGGCGACTGCATCGTCCGGACCAAGACACACGGAAAAGACAGCCGCAAATTGCTGTGTCGGTCGTCGAGCATGGAACGCGCGGTCATCGACTGCGTCGAGCAGGGCCTGAAAGGCACGACGTGGTCTGGCCTACTGTATGTGATGGGTTGGGGAACAGGCCAGACCTTCCGGCCGCTGTACGCCGGCAAAGCGGAGCGGAAAGGGAAGGAAAAGGCATTGAGTAGCAACATTGCGAGCATCAGGAAAAACTTCGGCAAATTCGCCCGCTGGGGGGATGGGACCGACTACCACATCGGAGAGCTGAGTCACGTGGTGTTCGGGTTCACGGTCTACAAGAAGCCTGCAAAAAAATACAAGCGTTGGGCGACTGCGCTATTCGACTCCTTTGACCCGCCCCGGCTCAAAGAGCCAGTCTACCTCTATCTCGCGCCTTGGGGTGTTGGATGTACCGGCCCGTCTGGATTGGTCGGGTCGCTCCCGAGCGTCGAGAAGGAAGTCATCGCCCTCGCGTCCGTTCAGTTTCCGGATTCCTTGTTGAATGTGGACGGCGTGTGACCTGTCGCTGTTCCGCAACAAATCTCTCCAATCACCGCCGCTGCGGAAGGCTCATGGACGCGAAAACTCTACTTGTCATCCCCTGTTGCAAGGACAAGGCGACATCCGGGACGGCGATGCCAAGCTACTCGGACCCACTCGTCTCGTTGGTTTCGTCGCAGCAGTATGACGACATGCTGAAGGTGAGATTCAAGCTGTTAAGCACAATCAGGACTGCTTCCTCCCCACCGAATGGCGAGGGCGAGACGTACAACACGCAAATCCGCGACGGATTCGATTTCGGCAAGTCCGACGGCTCAGGCTTATATCGGGAGGCGATAACACGATACGCCGGGTTTTTGTACTCGGTGCCGGGATTCTCCGCCGACCTCCGCAAGGCGCTCGGCAACCCCGACAGCCCTCGCGTCCTCATCCTCTCGGCACTATATGGCCCCCTGCACCCATTAACACCGATTCAAGACTACGACCTCAGGATGGAAGACAAGACCGCTCGCGAAGCCTGGAAGAGTGCGTGGCCCGGCTTCATGAATGACTACATTTCGAGGAACGGAATCCGCGTCGTTCGCCTCTACCTCGGGAGAACGACGGCCTATCTCAAGGTCGCGAGTCACGCACTGCGACCGCTCATCGAACGAGGAATGATCGAAGCCACCTACTACGATGTGGAAGGTGGCACGTCGCGCGAAACACCGCGAAATCACGGCATTCGTTTCCTCGCTGATCTCGGCCAGTCCAGCAGTCTCCCCGCTTCAAGGGTGGTCACCGAGAAACCCCTGTAGCGCTTCCGCGGCCGTACACCCCAGCGGAAGCCGCCGCCCTCGGCGACCGCGCCGTTGATGCTGGACGAGGTGGAGTACTTCCAGATGACGGCCCGGCGGATCGCGGCCATCCTGCTGCTCGGGCCGGAGCTGGACGCGAACTACCGGCTGGTGTGCGACGACCTGTACCCGTGGCCGGGGTAAGAGCGGAAGGGTGTGAGCCGGCGGAGGAAGCAGAGCGGGATACGAGAGTCGAACTCGTCTCACAGCCTTGGGAAGGCTGGGCACAACCGATATACCAATCCCGCGACAGGGGAAATGATAACGTCCCCGTTGCCGGCGGCAAGTGGGATATGCCCCTCAGCCCGGCGGCTCGGTCGTGATCTGGCGGAACACGTCGCGGATGTCGCCGCGGACGCGGTACAACTCCTGGCGGAACACCTCCGGGGCGTCGAACCCGCACCGGCGGGCCAGCTTCTCCACGTCCGCCGAGGCCTCCGGCAGTTCGGTCAGCGGGCGGTCGGTGACGATCCGCAGCCGCGCCTCGACCGACCGCAGGAAGGTGTACCCGTCGCGGAGAACGGCGGCTTGCTCCGGCGTCATCACGCGCACGTCGGCCATCGCGCGGAGGGCGTCCCACACGCACGGTTTCAGGATGTCCGGGTACTCGTGGCCGTGCTTCAGTTGCAGCAGTTGCACGGCGAACTCCACGTCCACCACGCCGCCCCGGCCCCGCTTCAGGTTGCGGGTGCTGGCCGTCGCTTCCAGCCGCTCCCGCATGGCGACGATGTCGCCGGCCAGCTTCGGCGTCCACGCGGCGTGGAGGATGGCGGCGCGGACGGCGGCCATCACCCGCGCGGCGAACTCCGGATCGCCCCGCACCACCCGCGCCCGCGTGAGCGCCTGGCGCTCCCACAGTTGCCCCCCCCCGGCCGCGAAGTACCGGCGGAACTCGTCCAGCGGCAGCACCAGGCTGCCGGACTTCCCCGTGGGGCGGAGCCGCATGTCCACCTCGTACAGCCGGCCGAGCGGCCCGGTGCGGCTGGTCGCCTTGATCGCCTCTTGCGTCAGCGTGGTGAAGTAGTGGTGCGCCGTCGTCGGTTCAAAACTGCCGGTGCGGGAGGGATCGGGGGCGGTGACGCCGTCGGTTTCGTACAGGACGATGAGGTCGAGGTCGCTGTGGTAGCTGATCTCGCGGCCGCCGAGTTTGCCGAGGCCGAGGACGCAGTAGGGGGAATTGGCGACGCCGAGCTTCCGTCGGACGGCCGGCTCGGCGGTGTCGAAGACGGCGTTCAGCAGCACGTCGGCCACGTCGCTGAGCGCCGCCGTGGTGGCGCGGATGCCGGCCTTGCCCAGCAAATCGCGGACGCCGATCCGCAGGAATTCGTTGTCCTGGAAGCTCCGCAGGATGGGGTCGGGGTCGCTGGCGTTGCGGAGGAGTTCGGTCAACTCGGCGCGGAGCTCGTCGGTCGTCCGCGGCTGGTCGAGGACGAGGCTGTCGAGCAGTTCGTCCTCCATGCCGGGGTTGTTCATCAGGATGGCCGACAGGTACGGGCTGTTCGCGCAGATGTCCACGAACAGCTTGAGCGTCGGCGGGTTGAAGCTGAACAGTTCGTACAGCACGGCCTTCGCGCCGAGAGACGCCGTGACGCGCTCCAGGGTGTTCAGCGCGGCGTCCGGGTCGGCCGTCTCGGCGAGGGCGCGGAGGAGCTGCGGGGCGATGCTGGCGAGGAAGTGGCGGCAGCGGCGGTGCGACAGGAACGGCACCGACTCCTGGGCCAGCCGGTTCAGGTTCTGGTACGCGGCGGGGATGTCGCGGAACGGGTAGCGGCCGAGCGCGGCGCGAACGGCGGCGGCGTCCGGGTCGGGGTCGAGGATCAGGTCGGCCTCCGGTTCCGCCCCGTCGGTGTTGCCGAACGTCTGGTGCAGCAGGTGGTCGAGGATGGCCCGGTCGAGGGTCGTCTTGTCGTGGTAGTCCTTCAGGAACAGGTCGAGCGGATCGACCAGCAACAGCCGCGTGTCGAACACCGGCTCCGGGGATTCGTCCAGCGGCGACCGTCTTTGAGGAGTCAGGGGGCGGGAGTCAGGAGTCGGTTCCTCTTCCTGACTCCTGGCCCCTGCTTCCTGACTCCTGGCCCCTGCTTCCTGACTCCTGTCTCCTGCTTCCTGACTCCTGGCCGAGTATCCCATCCGCAGGGCCAGCTTGCGGAGGTCGTCGGCGGAGGTCGGCAGGCGGTGCGTCTGCCAGTCGAACAGCAGTTGCAGGCGGTGTTCGACCTTCCGCAGGAAGCGGTAGGCGTCGGCCAGGATGAACGTCTCCTGCGACGTGAGGCAGCCGCCCAGTTCGAGCGCCTCCACGGCCAGCAGGGTGTTGCGGTGCCGCACCGCCGACAGGTCGCCGCCGTTGAGCAGTTGCAGGAACTGCACGGCGAACTCGATGTCGCGGATGCCGCCGCGCCCGGTCTTCACGTCCAGGTCGTCGGCCCCGGCCTTGGCCGTCGTCTGCTCCATCTTCCGCTTCAGCGCCTTCACCTCGTTGATCTCGGAGAAGCTGAAGTACTTGCGGTACACGAACGGCGTCAGGGCCGACAGCACCTCGACGCCGAGGTCGCGGTCGCCGGCCACGCGGCGGAGCTTGATGAGCGCCTGCCGCTCCCACGTCCGGCCCCGGCTGTCGTAGTAGCTGAGGGTGCTGGACAGGCTGCGGGCCAGCGGGCCGCGACTGCCTTCGGGTCGTAGGCGGAGGTCCACCCGGTAGGCGAAGCCGCGATCCGTGTACGCCGACAGCAGCCGCACCACGTCGGCGACGACGGCCGCGTAGAACTCGCCGTTCGGGAGGCCGCCGGTGCGCTTGCCGGTGGTCTCGCCGTCCTCGTCGTACACGAACATCAGGTCGATGTCGGACGAGTAGTTGAGTTCGTCGCCGCCCAGTTTGCCGAACGCGAACGCCGCCACCCGCGCCGGCTTGCCACTGCCCGTGGTCGGCGTGCCGTGCTTCTTGCCGACGGTGCGGAGGGCCGTTTGGAGCGCCACCTTCACCGAGGAGTCGGCGATGCGGGCCAGGTCGCGGGTGATCTCCTCCAGCGGGCGGTCGCGGATGATGTCGTTCACGCCGACCCGCAGCATCTGAAGCTGGCGGAACCGCCGCAGCGCCCGCAGCACGCCGCCGTCGTCGAACGCCGCTTCCACGTCCGTGCGGAGTTGCGCGGTCAGTTCGTCGGTGGACGGGTTCCGCTTCGGCGGGGTGCGGATGAGTTCGACGGCGTCGGGGTACGTCACCAGCGTGTCGGCGAAGAACTGCGACACGGCCAGCAGTTTCAGCACCGCTTCGAGGCCCTTCGCCTTGCTTTCCAGCAGGCCCGGCAGTTGCTCCTTCGCCGGCCCCGCGAACAGCCGTTCCAGGTTGTTCAGCGCCATGTCCGGGTCGGCGGTGCGCGGCAACAGGCGGAACAGGTGCGGCGACAGGTCGGCGAACGCCCCGCCCAGGTGCCCGGCGAGGGCGTCCAGGTTCCGCTGCCCGCGCGCCGGGTCTTTCAGAGCCGGAAGCGTCAGCGACGGGGTTGGTATGGGTGGCGTCGGCATGAGAAACCCCGGACACGAACCGTCGCTGACGCTTCCGGCTCCGAGTAAGTTCCACCGCCGGCCGCTGTACCTACACTAGTCCCCCATCCCCGTGGGTGCCCGCCGTGTCGCACGTCCCGCCGTCGGTCGAATCGCTGTACGCCGCGTTCCCCGGTGCCGCCGACCGCCCCGACTTCGAGGGCATCCCGCCGACCGACATGCCGGAGCCGTTCCGCCGGCTGCTCGTCCACACCCATCATATGACGGTAACGGTGGAAGCCTTCTACGGGCAGGCCGTGGACGTGCGGGTGCTGGACGCGCGGCTGACCGGCGACACGTATTGCCGCAAGATCGTGCTGGCCCTGCGGAACACCGGCGAGGTGGTGCAGTTCGGCATCGTACGGGTCCACCTGGCGAAGCTGCCGCCCCGCGTCGGGCACGAGATCATCGAGGGCGAAACGCCCCTGGGCCGGGTGCTGATCCAGAACGACGTGCTGCGGCACATCGAACCCGGCGGCTACTTCCGCGTGTCGCCCTGCCGGCAGTTGTGCGACTGGTTCGAGATCGCCGCGCCGACCACTTGCTGGGGGCGAACCGGCACGATCTTCGCCGACCACCACCCGGCCGTCGAGGTGCTGGAAATCCTCGCCCCGGTGCCGATGCCCTGGCTGCCGGGGTGTTGAGCGCGTCTTCGCGGCGACTTCAGGAGCCGCGC
>JAYUFU010000574.1:0-2960 GCA_043738505.1 Fimbriiglobus sp.
ACGGTTGGTCTTCGCCGCGACCGCAAGGAGGGGCAAGCAGTTTACCCCGCCGTGGACATCGTCCGGATCATGTCCTCGACGGTCTTCAGGCGGGAGCCGATGCCGAGCACGTTCGGCAGGCGGATCTCCCGCCGGTCGCCCGTCGAGAACTTCAGGATCAGGTCGCCGGAGCCGAACCCGAAGATGTAGTGACGGAACACGTCGTCCCGCTGCTTCTCCAGGCTGACGCCCATCGTGCTGTACGTCTGGACGGACGCGCCGATGTGCTCGCAGTAGCGGATCTGGCCGGGCGTGAACACCACGTAGGAGCGGCGGTCGAAGAAGTACGTGGCCATCGCCCACAGGCCGAAGATGCCGATGCCGATGAACAGGTAGCCGGCCAGGTTGATGTGGATGCGGAGGTTCTCAACCCCCCTGAAGATGTCGTCCCACCAGCCGAAGAAGGCGAACAGGATGATCAGGAACACCAGCGTGACCAGCACGATGGCCGACCACAGGCCCCGCAGCGGCACGTTGGTGACGACCACCGTGATGAGCAGGACGAAGCAGAACACGGTGCCCGGCCACGTGTGCTGGGAGACGCGGGGGCCGAACGGCTCGACGCCGGCGGTGGTGCGGGTGTTCGCCTCCGCTTGCACCAGCTGCGCGGTCGTCCGCGTCTCCTCCCCGGTCTTGCTCCGGTACTTCACCGTGTACCCATCCGCGTCGTGGGCGACCACGCCGTGCGGCGGCACGACGGCCAGCCGGTTCCCCTCCAGGTACGTCCAGGTGGCCAGGAAGAACGCCAGCGCCCAGACCGGCCACCAGTAAAACAGGTTGGAATGGCTGATCAGCTTGATCTCGGACGACTTGCTCGGGCCGCGGGCTCCGGTCGAGGTCGCGCCGGGCGGTTGCGGCGTCATGGGCGCGGGGGTGGGGGTGGGGGTGGACATCGTGCGGTTCGGCCTCGCGTTTAGGGGGGTTGGTTCCACGCCCGCACCGGCGGCGGGACTGTGTCCGCTGTTAAGGTATTCGCCCGACGGCGACCGGCCTTTTCGATTTCCCGGACAATGTCGTGCGGCGACCGGAGTCCGTCGAGAAGCCCCGGCGACCGCCGCTTGACCAGCACAAAAGATGCCGCACGGGAATGTCGCCCCGCGCACCTGCCATCGGGCGGCCTCCGGCAGGAGGCGCGAGGCCGCGATCCGACGGAGCAGCCCGTTCCTTTGCAAAAATCCGCGTAGAACTCCGCCGCCGGTGGGCACTACCTCTTTGACCCGACCGTGAGACGCCCGTGACCCCGCGATCCCTGCAAGCCGTGCTGCGATCCCTCGCCGACACCGGACCCCCGGCGTCGGACGCGGAGCTGCTGCGCCGGTTCCTGGCCGACGACGAAGACGCCTTCGCCGAGTTGGTGAAGCGGCACGGGCGGCTGGTGTGGGCCGTCTGCCGCACGCAAACCCACTCCGACGCCGAGGCCGACGATGCGTTCCAGGCCACGTTCCTCGTGCTGCTGAAGAACGCCAAGAAGGTGCGCGACGGCGGCAAGCTGTCCTCCTGGCTGCACGGCGTGGCGTTCAAAGTGTGCGCGAAGGCCCGCCAGGGGGCCAAGCGGCGGACCACCCGCGAGCAGACTGCGGCCCACCGCGAAGGCAACGGCTCCGCCGTGCCGGATTCGGCCTGGGACCGGGCACTGGCGGCCGTCCACGAGGAAGCGGCCAAGCTGCCCGACACCCTCCGCGTGCCGTTCGTCCTCTGCTGCCTGGAAGGAAAGGGCGTGACCGAGGCGGCCGAGCAACTCGGCTGGAAGCTCGGCACCCTGTCCGGCCGGCTGACGCGGGCCAAGGACGCGGTGCTGGCCAAACTGGACGCGCGGGGCCTGACCCTCGGCGTCGTCGCGGCGGTCGGCCTGGTCGTCCCGCCGGCGGCGGCGGTGGCGAAGGCGACGGCACTGGCTCACGTCGGGTTCGCGGTTCCCGGTTCCATCCTTCAACTGACCCAGGGAGTGATCGGCATGAGCATGACATCCGTGAAGGTGCTGGCGGCGACGGTGCTGCTGGCGTGCGGGCTGGGGCTGAGCGTCGGCACCGGGTGGGTGGCCACCGCCGAGGCGCAGCTGCCCGCCCAGACGAAGTCGAAGGCGGATCCCGACGGCGAGGTGAAGCGGCTGCAAGCCGAGTTGGACAAGGCGAAGGCTCTGGCGGAGCTGGCCGCCAAACAGGCGAAGGATGCCCAGGTCGAGGCGCTGCGGTTGCGGGACTACGCCATCGAGCGGATGAACCTGGCGGAGCGGATATCCCGGGAAGTGGCCGAGCAGGTCACGCCGGGTGCGAAACTGGGCGAGAAGGCGGCCGCGGCCGCGTTCAAGACGGCCAAGTGGGAGTTCGCGCTGGTGGACATCGCGAAGACGTTCAACGCGGACACGTTCGGCACCTTCCTGCAAGAGCGGGAGAACGCCGGCTGGGAGTTCCTCGGCAGCACCACCCTGGGGTCGAGCGGCGGGGTGTTCCAGTGGCTGTTCCGCCGGCCGGTGAAGGCGGTCGGCGCGACCGGCATGAACTGGGTCTACCCGAAACCGGGCACCGTCGAGTATTCGACCAACAAGCCGGCGACCTTCACCTGGGCCGGCCAGCCGGAGAGGTCGGCGTTGCCGAAGCTGGACGACGCGAAGGCCATCGAGGCCGAGATCGCCAAGCTGACGAAGAAGCTGGCGGAGATGAAGGCCGCGAAGGCGGTCAAGCCGCTGGAAGTGACGTTCGACAAGTCGAGTTCGCCGCTCGACCCGGCGATCCTGGCCACGGTGCTGGCCGAAGTGGGCCAGTTGAAGTTCGGGAAGGGCGGCAAATTCACCGTGTCGCACGTCAACGGGATCGTCACCGTGTTCGGCGACAAGGACGTGATCGACTGGGCAACGGGCTTGGTGAAGTCGATGTCGGGGAAGTGAGACCGAATCCGATGTCGTCGCCGGGAGCGTGCGACCG
>JAYUFU010000575.1:0-2951 GCA_043738505.1 Fimbriiglobus sp.
GCCCCTTGCCGGCGCGGCGGGCGAACAAGGCGGCACGCCCCAGGCGAAGCCTTCTAGTTCTGCGGCTTGTCGCGGAGCTTCGGGTTCTCGTCCTTGTAGCCGTACTCGGAGCGGAGCAGGTCGAGCGCGTCGTCGATGGCGGCCTTGTGGGCGTCGCGGGCGAACAGCGCCGGCAGTTGCTCGCCGGCCGGGTTCTTCGGCCCGGTGACGGCCGGCGCGTACACCGCCTGGGCGTAGTCCACCGGCAGTTTCTCCGTCCGGTCCACCAGCACGAAGACGTAGTACGCGCTCTCCGGCTGGTCGGCGTGGACCAGGGCCGTGCCGAGCGGCTTGTTCCGGTTCTCCCGCAGGTCGCCGCCCATCTTCTCGGTCGGGTACTTGATGAACATCTCCGGCCAGCGGTACTGCTCGAACCCGTAGCCGCTCTCGCCGTTCGGCACCAGTTGGTTGCCCGCCAGCGGGGGCATCGGGAAGACCGGCCCGTAAGCCTTGGCCAGTTCCGGCCACTCCCGCGCCAGCGTCGCCGCGTCGGGCTTCAACTTCGCCGCCTCGGCGGCCAGCTTCTCGGCGGCGGCCTTCGCCAACTCGCGGGCCTTCAGCCGACGCCACTCGGCCTCGATCTTGTCCTTCACGTCCGCCGCCACGCGGGGCACCACGGACGCGACCTCCTCGGTCAGCCAGACGAGGTACTGCGACTTCTCGTCCAGTTCGCCGATGAACGGCTCCGGATAGGTGCGGGGGGTGAAGAACCGCTGGCTGTCCACCTCTTTTGGCTGCTGCCCACGCGGGGCGGGGAGGGTGTCCTTGAAGAAGGTGCGGCCGAACCCGCCCAGGCTGGCGAACGCCGGGTGCGTGCCGGCGAACCGCGCCCGGATGCGGTCCAAGCCGGCGTCCCGGTTCACCGCGTACATGTCGGCGAACCCGGCCGACCCGCCCACCTGTTTGAGGTCGGCCAGCTTGCGGGCGGCGACGAAGTCGTCGATCAACTTCTTCGCGGCGGTGCGGCCGGCGGCCTTGTCGTTCGGGCTGTCGGCGACCGCCTTGCTGGTGTCCACCATCAGCTTTTCCAGGTCGCCGCGCGGCAGCGTGGACATCTGGAACGTCTCCCGCACGCGGTCGGCCATCGCGCCGCGCATGGCGGCCAGCGCCGGCGGCTTCGGCGCGACCAGCGCGGGGTACTCCTTCTGGGCGACCGTTTGCTGGAGGAAGAGCGGGGCGAACGCGCCGCCCAGCAGCGACGGGGCGAGTGCCGGCAGTTGGGCGGCCACGCGGTGCGTGTCGTCCATCTTCTCGGCCCGCAGTTGTGGCGGCAGGCCGGCCGTCAGCGGGGTGGCGGCGGCGAGGCCGATCAGCATGGCCGCGTGTTCCGGCCGCGACAGCGAGGCGGCGGTCGTGTCCGTCTTGTGCGACTCGAACGGGCCGGGTTTGGTCGGCAACGTCGCCGCCTTCTTGATCTCGGCGTCCTTGTACTTCTCGTACTCGGCGTAGAGCGCCTTGTCCGGCACGGCGGCGACGCCGACGCCGGCGAGTTGCCCCAGCGCCCCGCCGCCGAACGGCACCACCAGCAGGTGGCCGAGGTTGCAGGCGGGGTCGTACTTGGCGAGGGCTTCGGCGGCGGCGGTCTTGTAGTAGGCTTCCTTCCCGGTCAGTTCCAGCCAGCCGACTTTCAGTTCGCGGGGCTTCTTCAGCGCCGGGCGGCCGAGGGCCGGGTCGGGTTCGGTGTTCTGCCCCTTGCGGAACAGGTCAGTCACTTCCTGGGCGGTCGGCGCGCCGGGCACCTGCGACAGGAAGGCGTCCACCGGCAGGGTGGCGACCGACCAGCGGGCCGGCTCGGTGGCTTCCTTGAAGCGGGCGAACGACTGGTCCGGGCTGACCGCGGCCGGCGCGCCGGCGCGGACGAAGGACGCCCCCAGCACCGCCTGCTGCGCCGCGCGGACGCGGAACTCGTCGGCCAGGTGGCCGTACACCTCGCCCGCGTTCACCCCCCGCTTGTCGTCGGCCACCGCCTGCAACACCTTGGCCCGCTCCTCCTTGTTGAACCGGAGGAACTCGGCGTCCACCAGGTTCTCCACGTCCTCGTGGGTGAAGCGGATGCCGAGCTGGTCGGCCTTCTTCCGCCACAGCAGGAAGTCCATCGCGTCCTTGCGGTCCTCGTTCGGCATGTCGGTGAAGTACAGCGAGGTCTTCGGCGGGGCGGTGTCGAAGGCGAGCAGCGCCTGGGCGATGCGGGCGGCGTCCAGGTCTTCGGTGCGGGGGTTGTTGCCGGACGCGATCTTGCCCAGCGCCTGTCGCATCTTGGCGAGGTTCTCCCGCTGCGTCATGGCGACGATCTGCATGACCCGCTCGTTGGCGTTCTGCGGGTCGCGGAGGAACTGCGCCCACATCGGGTCGATGTAGTTCGTCTGCCGGAGGGTGGCGAACTCGGCGATGGCGGTGCGGTTGGCCTCGGACACCGTCGGGGTGACGGTCGTCAGTTCGGCGGTCAGCTTGAAGTTGGCGTGGCGGGCGGCGGCGACCATGAACTCGTTGGCCGTGCGGCGGTGCTTCTGGATCTCGTCCAGGTCGGACGAGCGGACCTTGGTGCCGTCCACCACGGCCATCACGTCGCCGGACGAGCGGGTGCCCAGCCACTTCGGGAACCACTGGAAGAAGTCGTTCGCCCCCCACGACAGGGTGAACATGATCATGATGAACACGGTCAGGACCGCGAACAGAATCTTCTGGTTCTGCCGGAAGAAATCGAACGGGTTGTAAGCCATGATCTGTACTCGGGTTGCGTCCGGGTCGCCGAACCGATCCGGGGCGACGGGGGTTGACAGTCGCGCCGCCGCCGTACTAACTGTGGTGGGGCTGCGGGCCGTCCGTGGGCCGAATGGCGATTGTACGGAATCGACCGGTCGCAACAACGTCAGTAGCGGAAGTGCGAGGCGGGTCTGCTTGTTAGCCCGCCG
>JAYUFU010000576.1:0-8990 GCA_043738505.1 Fimbriiglobus sp.
GCGACGACACGCCGCTTGTCGTCGCCGCGACCGACGGGAGCGGAACGCGATCAGTGGTTGAACATGAACTCCCGCGAGTTCAGCACCGCCCAGAACACGTCCTCCAGCGCCTGCGGCTTGTTCGCGCTCCCCTCCACAGCGGCGAGCAGCTTCTTCATCTCCTCCGGCTTCGGGGCGCGGCTGAGCGCCCGAACGTACATCGTCTCGATGATCTGCGGGGCGGTCTTCTTCTCTTGCAGCATCTTCGCCACCAGCCCACCGCTGCTGATCTTCGGCGCGACGGTGTCGCCGTTCATCAGGTGCAGGCTCTGGCTCAGCGTCGGTTCCAGACGCACCTCGCAACTGCACACCGTCTCCCGCATCGGCCGGCCGAAGGTGGCGAGGAAGTAGTTGCTCGTCTGCCCGTCGGCGATCTGCACCGCCCGCGCGCCGACCGGCAGGCCGGGGAACTTGTTCTTCGTGTCCGTCACCTGCGTGATGATGTCGAGCATCGTCTCGGCGCGGATGCGGCGGATCGGGCCGTGCGCGAAGTTGCGGGTGTCGCCCTCGTTGCTCTTGTTCGGCTGCGTCGCGCGCTGGTACGTCGCGCTGGTGCAGATGTCGCGGACCAGCTTCTTGAAGTCGTAGTTGTAGCCGGTGAACTTCTTCGCCAGTTCGTCGAGCAACTCCTGGTTCGACGCCGGGTTGCTGATCCGCACGTCGTCGGTCTCGCTGATGATCCCCTGACCGAGGAAGTGCGCCCAGACCATGTTCGACAGGTTCTTGGCGAAGTACGGGTTCTGCGGGCTGGCCAGCCAGTCGGCCAGGGCCGTCCGCCGGTCCTTCCCGGCCACGTCCGGCTCGGCCCCGCCGAGGAACTTCGGCTTCATCGGCCGGCCCTTCACCGGGTGGTTGATCTCGCCGCCGCCGCTGTTGAACACCACGATCTCGCGCGGGTCGTCGGCGGTCTTGCGGCCGATCTGCGTGAAGAACGACGCGAACCCGTAGTAGTCGTCCATCGTCCAGCGGTCGAACGGGTGGTTGTGGCACTGCGCGCACTGCACCCGCATCCCCATGAACACTTGCGCGACGTTCTCCGTCACCTTGATGATGTCGCGCTCGATCTGGTAATAGTTGGTGGCGGGGTTCTTGAACGTGCCGCCGTTCGCGCCGAGCAGCTCCTTCACCCATTCATTCGTGGGCACGTTCTTGGCGATCTTGTCTTGCAGCCAGCCGTAGTATTGCAGCATGGCCTTCGGCGACACCTCGTTGCTGCTGCGGATTTGCAGCAGTTCGGCCCACTTCAGCACCCACAATTCCGAGAACTCCTTGCGCTCCAGCAGTTCATCGACGAGCAGTTCCCGCTTGTTCGGCAAACTCGACACCATGAACCGGGCGTACTCGTCGGCGGTGGGGAGTTGCCCCAGCACGTCCAGGTACACGCGGCGGAGGAACGTCGGGTCGTCGCACAGGCCGCTCGGCTCGATGCGCAACTTCTTCAACTTGTTGTGAACGAGCGTGTCGATGTAGTTGTTCTCGGCCGTGGCCGGCCAGTTGAACTGCAACCCCTTCGGCAGCGTGATGACCGGCACGCCGATCGTATAGGTGTGGAAGCGGGCCATGACGAACGCCTCGCCGCGCTCGCCGGCCGTCACGGTGCCGTCGCCGCCGGCCGCGATCTTCGCCGAGGTCTCGTTGTTGGTCATGAACAGCGTCAGCGCGGTCACGTCGCGGTCGGTGCCGTCGCTGTACTTCGCCCGCACGACGATTCGCTGCTTGTCGCCCTTGCCGTCCAGCACCGCGCTCGGCGGGAACACCTCGATGCCCGTCGGCTGCGCTACCGTGGGTGCGTCGAGCGGGGCGTCGGCCTCCAGCCAGCGGGTGATGGCCTGCGTGTACTCGTCGCCGTCGGTGATCTTCTTGCCACCGGTGTGCGGCGTCTTGCCGTTGGCCTTCTCCAGCAGCAGCGACTCGGCGGGCATGGCCAGGTTGATCCGCCGGCCGTTCAGTTCCCGCGTCAGGCGGAAGTGGTCGCCGTCCGGGTCGAACCCGAAGAGGGACAGGCGGAACCCGTCCTTGCCGCGGGCCGCGCCGTGGCAGCCGCCCTGGTTGCAGCCGTTCCGCATGAACACCGGCATCACGTCCAGCTTGAACGAGACCGGCCGGTCGGCCGTCGCGTTCGTCACCTTCACCGGCACCTTCACGGTTTGGCCGGCGTGCGAAACGACCAACTCCGTCGCCCCGTCCGCCACCGGCAGGACGACGTTCTTGTCCAGCTTCGCCAGCGCCGGGTTGGCGAGGCTCAGTTGCGCCACGTCGGTCACGTCGCGGGTGATGCCGTCGGCCTGCGTCAGTTGGACGACGAACGACTGGCGGTCGCGGGACGTTTCGAGGTTCACGTCCGGCGGGTACACGGCCAACTTCACCGTCGGCGCGGCCGGCTGAATCGGCAGCGGCGCGGGCGGCTGCGGTTGAGCCGGAGGTGCGGGCGGAGGCACGGCCGGCTTCACCGCCGGAGGCTGCGCGGCAGGTGGCGGCGCGGCCGGCGGTTGGGCCGAGGCGACGGCGGCGAAGAGCAAAGCGAACGCGGTCGTAGCGAAACGCATGTCAAACCTCATGCGGTGGTGTCGTCGGTGGGAGGCAACTCGCGGTCCAGCCACAAATCCGGCTGTTGGTGGGCGTGGTACACGGACTGAATCCAGACGTAGTCCGGGTACTCGACTTAAAAAACCAGATACGGGAAGTTCGGCACGAGCCGCTTTCGGTACGGTTCGCGGTAGGGTGTGCCGATCTTGGGGTGGCTCCGGAGCAGGGTCACGGTCGCCTGGACCGCGACCCGGAATCGTTCGCCCCGCCCGTCGCGCTGGGCGTTGTACACGTCGATGGCGTCTTCGAGTTCCGCTTCGGCGAACCGGCTGAAGCGAGCGTCTAACATGCCCGTTTCTCCAGCCGGCGGAACAGTTCGTCCGCCGAAACGCCCGGATCACGGCCCGATTCGTGTTCCGCGCGCCGCCGCTCCAACTCCTCGAACAGGGCGTCTTCGGACGCCGAAAGCGAGCCGTACACTGCGTCGGCGATGGCCCGCTGGTCGGCTTCGGGCAGCGCTCGGACGGAACCCAGGACGGCGGTAGCGATTTCACTCATGGCGTTTCCCTCTGGGATGACGTTCGCTTCATCCGTACTTCTCCTTCAGCCGCGCCATCACCTCCTCCGCCGGGATCATCGTCACCGTGCCGGCGCGAATCTCCGCGACTCGGCGGTTGATCTCGTCGGCCCACGCCTCTTCCCAATCGTCGGGGGAGAGTTCCCCGTCGTGGTCCGGAAGGGAGTCCTGGAGCGCGTCCCGGAGTTCCCGCCGCTCGGTTTCCGGGAGCGAGAGGGCCGAGTTCAGGAGTTGCGTCGTGGTATCGCTCATGGCGTCACCTCCCGTATCGAGTTCGATTCCTGCGAGACCCACGCCGGTCATCCGTTGTGCCGGGCCATCGCCTCCTCGTGCGGAATGCCCACCGTTCGACCCGCATCGAGGTTCGCCGAGCGGCGCTCGCACTCGGCCACCCACGCCTCCTCCCACTCGTCGGCCGACAGGTCCGGTTCGGCGTCGAGGCGTTGAAGGTACGCCATCACCTCCTGACGGTCCTCGCTCGTGAGGGCGTCGAGCATCGGTCTCAGTCGTTCGGCTACGGCGCTCATTTCTTCGGTTCCTCCGTTCGGTCGGGCCGATTCAGCCACTTGCCGAGTCGCTTCTGGGCCTCTCCGTGAGTCAGCGTTTTCCCGGCCTCGTGTTGGCGCAACCCGACCTCGATCTTTCGGCGAACGTCGTCGGCTTCCGCCTCGGCATCCAACCGCCGAAGAGCGGCCTCGATTGCATCCTGACCTGCCGAAAGATCGTTCGTGAACGCCATCCAGACATCGAGAGTGCGGCAGTGCAACGGGGAAAAGTCATCGCTCATTGCGATGAGTCGTAGTTGAGAGGCGAGGGCCTCCCCGAGTGATTCCGTTCCTCCATCCAAAGGAGGCTGTTGATCGGTCGGCTCCATCGGAAACCCTCGGATGCCTTGCTCACGGCTCACAGCCCCGTTACTTCTTCGGCTCCTCCTTCTTCGCGGGCGGCGGGGCCGGTGCGCCGGCCTTCAGCGCCTTCTCCCGCTCCTCCTGCTCCAACCGCAGTTGCTCCAGTCGCGTCAGCCGCTTCTCCGGCGGTTTGACGGGCGGCACCGGGGGCATCGGCGTCATCGGGTTCGGCATCGGCGGCAGCGGCACGTCGATCCGCAGCTCCCCGCCGCCGGCGTTCTGGTACAGCGTCTCGCCGTTGTGGACGATCACCACCTGGCAGTACGTCCCGTGCTTGCCGGCCGGCGACTCCTTCACGGTCGCCAGGTTGAACGCGAATTCCTTGCTGTCCTTCGTCACCTTGATGTCCGCCGTCGTCACCTTCGCCGGGAGGCCGATCAACTTCACGGTCGCCTCGCCGACGAACGGCGCGGGCACCGTCACCTTGCCGAACACCTGACCGGGTGCCCCCTGCTCGACGGCCGACCGCTCCTGGGCCAGCATCACCATCGGCGGCACCACTTCCAGCACGAACAGTTGCGAACTGGTCCAGATCGGCCCCTTGCCGGCGTCGGCGACGGCGGTGACGGCCGTCTTCCACTTGCGGAGGGCGGCGTTCGGCGCGGCATTCACATAGAGTGTCGTTTCGGTCGCGTTCTCGGCGATCACGGCGGACCCGGCGATGCCCATGCCGGGCGGGGTGAACAGCGGATAGACCGTGATCGCGCCTTTGAAGGTCGGGGCACGCTTGGCGACGACCTTCAGGTAGTACGCGGCGTTCTGCGGGATGCCGGCCTTCGGCTCGATCACATCGATCGAGTACGGGGCGGCGTCCGTCACCGCGACGGCGACCCGATCCGTGTACAGGCGGTGGAACGGGACGTTGTTCAGCCCGAGGCAGTAGTTCACATCCAGGTTCACCGCGCTCTTGGCGATCACCTTCGGGTCGGCGGGGGCGGCGACGAAGTCCAGAAGCCCACCGGCGAGGGCGGCATCGGGCTTGGCCTCGAACACCACCGGCACGGTGCCGAAGCCGGGGTCCACCGGATCGACTGCCGCCGTCACCCCGGTCGGCAGACCGGGGAAGGTCAGCGCCGCCGGCCCGCCCCACTCGGCCCGCTGCACGTTCACCAGCGTCGCGTAGCGGCCGCCCTTCGGCACCGTCACGCTCTGCCGGTCCTGGTTGCTCACGTTGTTGCCGTCCACCTTCGGGACGCCGAGGGTGGTGGCGGCCATCACCTGCGTCAGTTCGATGCGGAAGAAGTAATCCGGCCCGCCCTTCCGCAGGTGGTCGTGGACGCGGACGGCGTACTCCTTGTCCTCCGGCGCGGTGAACCGGAAGTAGCTGTCCGGCCCGCCGCTGTCGTCGTTCGAGATGAACTCGCCGCCCACCGTATGCCCGCCGAGGTAGACGACCGGGTCGAGCGGCGAGCCGAGCCGGCGGGCGTAGCAGTGCATGTCGAACACCTGGCCTTTCTTGGCCGCGAACCGGAAGAACTTCTCCTCGCCGGGCTTCGAGATGACCCCGTGGAACGCCCCCGGCGCGGTGCCCGGCGCGGCCGCCGGCAGCGTCACGTTCGCGCCGGACTCGATCACGTTCGGCAGGTCGGCGATGCGGCACTTGAAGCCGGTCGGGGCGATGCCGTCCGGCGTCTGGCAGTGCAGGCGGAAGCCGGTGTCGGCGGTCGCGGGCAACTTGATCTTCTGCTTCAGCGGCCCGGCCGGGTCGCCGAGGAACGTGAACTCGATCTCCTCGCCGGGCTTGCCGCCGGCCGGAATCACGGCCGTCGGCAGCGGGAATGTGCCGACGTGCAACCGGTACTGGTTGCCGCCGCCGTTGCTGGCTTCGCGGACCATGACGGTGTACTTGCCGTCGGCCGGGCAGATGACCGAACACCGGCCGTCTTGCCCGGTCAACGTGGAATCGTCGGACGTGACCAGCTCGAACCGCTTGTCGTTCAGGATGGCGATGAACGGATCCCAGAACGTGATGCCGAGCCGCATGGCCTCGATCTCCGCCGACAGCCGCTGGCCCTTCTTGCACTCGACGACGTAGTAGTCCACGTCCTCACCGCCGATGGAGCCGTGGACGGTGGTGTTCAGCGCGATGGCTTGTGGGGTGGCGAACTCGGAGTTCGGCTCGACCTCGTTCACGCACGGCAGCGCGCCGATCCAGAACGTGCGGGCGTCGGAAATGCCGGTCGCGGTGCGGACGCGGAACAGGTGTTCGCCAAGCCGACAGTCGGCGGCAATCGTCAGCGTCACCTTCACCGAGGCGTCGTTGACGACCTCCAGCTTCTTGACCGCGATGCCGGGGTAGTAGACCAGCACTTCCTGCGCGTCCGACAGCCGCGCGCCGTTGAACGTGACGACGGCCTCGGTGCCCCGCTGCGCCCCCAGCGGCGCGATCCCGCCGAGCGACGGCGAGGCGGCCCGTAGTTCAGAGTTTGAACCACAGAGACACAGAGACACAGAGAAGGCGAAGACGAGGCCGGAAAACCGAGGGGAAGTCATGGATTCAATCTCTCTTGGTTTTGTCTTCTCTGTGTCCCTGTGTCTCTGTGGTTAGCTCTTCACTTCACGCCTTCACGCCAGCAGTTCCTTGCGGACGTGCCCCTCGCGGACGATGTCGATGGGCCGGTCGCCGGGCGACATCAGCTTCTTGGTGGCGTCGATGCCGAGGCAGTCGTACACGGTGTGCGCCAGGTCCTCGACGGTCAGGCCGTCCTCGTCGGGTTCGCTGGCGGTCGCGTCCGACTTGCCGTAGATGCTGCCCTTCTTGATGCCGCCGCCGGCCAGGGCCACGCTGAACACCTTCGGCCAGTGGTCGCGGCCGGCGGTGCCGTTGATCTTCGGCGTGCGGCCGAACTCGCTGCTGACCATGATGAGAGTTTTGTCCAGCATGCCGCGTTGGGCAAGGTCGGTGACCAGCGCCGCGAACGCCTGGTCGAACGCCGGCAGTTGCCCCTTCATGCCGGCGGCGATGCCGTTGTGCATGTCCCACCCGCCGTAGGTGAGGGTGATGAACCGCACGCCGGCCTCGACCAGCCGGCGGGCCATCAGGAACCGCTGGCCGGCGGCGTTGCGGCCGTAGGCGTCCCGCAGCTTGGCGTCTTCCTTGGTGATGTCGAAGGCGTCGCGGGCCTTCTCGCTGCTGATCAGGCCGTAGGCCCGCTGGTAGAAGGTGTCCATCGCGTCCAGGTTGTCCGACTTCTCCTTCGCCTTGAAGTGGTCGTTCACCGTGTCCATCAGTTGCCGGCGGGCGGTGAACCGCTCCAGCGTGACGCCGCCGGGCAGGGACAGGTCTTGCACCTTGAACCCGCCGTTGGCCGGGTCGCTGCCCAGGCTGAACGGGGCGTAGGCGCTGCTCAGGTAGCCGCTGCCGGCGTAGTTCGTCGGCATGGTCGGGATGGCCACATACGGCGGCAAGTTGTTCCGCACGCCGAGTTCGTGGGACACCACGCTGCCCATGCTGGGGAACGTCAGCGCCGGGCTGGGCCGGTAGCCGGTGAACATGTTGTGCGTGCCGCGCTCGTGGGCGGCTTCGCCGTGGGTCATCGCGCGGGCGACGGTGATCTTGTCCGCGATGCCGGCCGTCTGCTTCAGTTGTTCGTTGAACAGCACCCCTTCCAGCTTCGTCTGCACCTGCCCCATCTCGCCCCGGTACTCGATGGGCGCGTTCGGCTTCGGATCCCAACTTTCCTGGTGCGCCATGCCGCCCGGCAGGAAGATGTGGATGAGGGCTTCCGCCTTCGGCCCCTTCTTGGCGGCGGCCGGCGGCGCGTCGGCCGCCTGCGCCGATTGCAGCCGGAAGAACTGGTCCAGGGTCAGCCCCAACCCGGCGGCGAACCCGACGTGCAGGAACATCCGGCGGTCGAGGGGCGAGCCGAGGCACGAGCGCGACAGGAACGGGTTCACGGGCAGGCTCCGAGGGATCGGGTTCGGATTGGGCAAAATTGGGGTCGTGGGCCGGCTCGGTCAAGTAGTCTTGCCGCGCCGCGAAGGCATCGCAACTGGATCGTAGCTCGTTCGACGCTGGAAGCTGGGGGGAAAGTTCCGGTTGTGGGTCGGGTGCTTGCGGGTCGGGTTGTGCAAATCGCGCCGCGGACGGCGGTTGCGGAAGGAGAGTCGGGGCGGGTCGGCTCGGGGCCGGGCGGGGAGAATCGACAATCGCAGGAGATATTCTATTCGGAATAGGCACTGGAGTCAACCGTTGAGACGACTTCGTCGGGGCGAGATTTCGATAAGGTTTTGAGTGACGGAACCGGTGTCGTCAAGCCTCTCCGAGAACCACCATGAGCCGCTTCTTCCCGACCGCCGCCGAGTGCGGGCACCACACGCTGTTCGGTACGGTGCAAGCCCGCACCTACGCCGGCGACCAGTTGCAACTGTCGCTGGTGGACATCCCGCCGGGCGGGGTGGTGGAGTGGCACGCGCACGCGAACGAGCAAATGGGGATGGTGACGAAAGGCCGTGCCGTGTTCTTCGTCGGCGACGAGGAGCGGACGCTCGGCCCCGGCGACCTGTACCTGATGCCCGGCGGCGTGCGGCACCGGGTGGTCGCCCTCGACGAGCCGGTGCAGGCGCTGGACGTGTTCCACCCGATCCGCGACGAGTACCGCTAGAGCAGATTTCGGGGTGGTGTATCGCCTTGTAAGGCAGCGGCGGGGAACTGGCGTACCGGGAAGCCGGGTGCTCCCACCTCTCGCCCCACGACGTGGGGAGCGGTCGCCTCGTGCGCCGCACGAGGCGGGTGAGGGGGCTTTCTCGTCTCGCCTGTTGCGCCCCCTCACCCGGACCGGCTGCGCCGTTCACCGGAGGCCACGCCCGTTGATCGCCGCCGCCGGTCGTTCCTCAAGGTGGCAAGAACTTCGACGCGCGGAGCACGGTGCGGCGGAACCTGGCCAACTTCTCGCCCGACGAGCAGAAGCTGTTCATCCGCACGCCGTACTTCTTCTCGC
>JAYUFU010000577.1:0-8977 GCA_043738505.1 Fimbriiglobus sp.
GTCGGCTTGTCCCACTCGGCGGCGAGTTTCTTGTGCTGCGCTTCGAGGCCGTCGTGGTTGTCCCACGGCTGCCCGCCGCCGCTCCACACCTGGACGAACCGGACCCCCCTCTCGATCAGCCGGCGGGTGTAGAGCAACTGCCGGCCGTGCGTCGTGTCGCCGTACAGGTCACGGGTCTCCTTCGTTTCCTTCGTCAGGTCGAACGCGTCGGTCGCCTCCGCCTGCATGCGGAACGCCAGCTCGAACGTGCGCACGCGGGCTTCGAGCTGGGCGTCCGCCCTGCGGGCCGCCATGTGCTCGTCGTTCAGGGCCTTGACGAGGTCGAGTTGCCCCCGCTGGCGGGGGAGTGGCATCTCGCCGTTGCGGATGAACGCGACGAGTTTCTCCACCTCGGCGTGCTTGGTGTCGAGGTAGGTTCCCTGGTAAACGCCCGGCAGGAAACCGGACCGCCAGTTCTGCGTGGTGACGATCGGGTAGCCGCCGGGGCACATGACCACGAACCCCGGGAGGTTGCGGTTCTCGCTGCCGAGACCGTAGGTGACCCAGGACCCGAAACTCGGCCGGGGGAGGCGGCCGTCCCCGCAGTTCATGAGCATCAGCGACGGCTCGTGATTCGGCACGTCCGCGTACATCGACCGGATCACGCACATGTCATCGACGTGCCCGGCCGTCTCGGCGAACAGGGCGCTCACTTCGGTCCCCGACTGGCCGTACTTCTTGAAGGCGAACGGCGACCGCATCGCCACGCCCGTCTTCCGCTCCGTGCGCAGGCTGGTGGGCAGGGGCTTGCCGTGGTACTTGTCGAGGGACGGTTTCGGGTCGAACGTGTCCACCTGCGACGGCCCGCCGTTCATGAACAGGTGGACGACGTGCTTGGCCTTCCCGGCGAAGTGGCCCGGCTTGGGGGCGAGCGGGTCGGCGGCCGGCGCGGCCGCCCCCGCGTCGTCCGCCGCGACCCCGGCCAGGGCCATCATGCCCAGCCCGGTCCCGCAGCGGGTGAGCATCTCGCGTCGCGTCAAGGGCAGCATCGCACACCTCCGGTCAGTCGATGAATGTGAACTCGTTGGTCATCAGCAGCCCGTGACTGAGGTCCAGCCAGCGGTCGGCCGCGGGGCCTCCGGCGACGAAGGCGAGCGAGCGGGTCCGCTCCGCGTCGGTCGGCTTCCGGGCGAAGGCGGCGAGGAACAGCGCGTCCAGTTTTTCGGCCGGGGCTGCCGCCCCCTTGACCGCGGGGGAGTTCACCAACCGGCGGGCGGCGTCGCGGGCGAAGGGGCCGTTCATCAGGTACAGGGCCTGCGTCGCCACGGTCGTCGAGGTCCGCTCGGGGCTGGTCGCGGCGGGGTTCGGCACGTCGAAGGTGGCGAGCAAACTCGGGAACTCCAGGCGGTCGATGGAGCCGTACACCGCGCGGCGGGTGCCGCCGGCGAAAAGCGGCACGGGCGGGCCGCCGACGGTCGTCTCCAAACTGCCGGAGACGGCCAGCATGGAGTCGTGCAGCGCCTCGAATTCGAGGCGGCGGCGGTTCTGCGTCGCGAGCAGTCGGTTCTCCGGGTCGGCCGCGAGGCAGTCGTCGCGGCCGAGGCTGGACTGGCGGTAAGCCGCCGAGGTGACGATCCGCCGGTGGAGTTTCTTCACGCTCCAGCCGCGGGCCATGAACTCGGCAGCCAGCCAGTCGAGGAGTTCCGGGTGGCTCGGCGGGTCGCCGCGGAGGCCGAAGTCGCCGGGGGTGGTGACCAGCCCCCGGCCGAAGTGGTGCATCCAAACCCGGTTGACGAACACTCGGGCGGTCAGGGGGTTGTCTTTCGACCCCACGGCCCGAGCCAATTCCAGTCGCCCGCTGCCCGAAGTGAACGGCGTGCGGTTCGCGTCGATCGCCTTGAGAAACTGGCGGGGGACCTGTTCGCCGGGTCGGTTCGGTTGGCCGCGAATGAACACCCGCGGCTCGTAGGCCGGCTCGGCGTCGAGCAGTACCATCGCGCGGGGCGGCCCCTTGGCGGCGTGCGCTTCCACGTCCTTGATGAGCTTCTGGTACTCTCCTTGCGTGGCCCGGTCGGGGAACAGCGAGAGGAAGCCCCAGTCGAGGGCCAGCGGGGCGTCGGCGGGCGAGGCGGGGCCGTGGAAGGCCGCACGCAATGCCTCGGAGGCGGCGTCGGGGCGGGCGGCCTTCCCCCCGGCCGCCGTCCGCGCCTTTTCCACGTCGGCGAGTAACTTGCCGTACCGCTCGACGACTTCCTTCATCGTGTTCGGTGGTGTGGCGAAGGCGGCCCGCACCAGGGGGTTGTCGGTCTCGGCGTGCTCGACCGCCGCTGCCCGGACGGCGAAACCGGCGGGCGGCAATTCCGCGTAGCGGTGCCAGGGGGCCCAGGTGCCGTCCCGCCGCTTGCGAGTCGAGTCGAGGAACGCCCTCCACCGGGCGATCATCGCCGGGTTCAGATCCCCCTTGTCCGCGAGGAGCATGAAGTCATCGACGGGGGGTTGGTCGCGGGCGGCGTGGGCGGCGAGCAGGTAATCCCCGGCCCTGGCCCGCGCCTGGGCGACGAGGTCCTTGTGCTTGCCGCGGACGAAGTCCATCAGTCGCTTTTCCTTCGCGGCGAGTTCGCCCGCGAACTTCTCGGAGTCGGCCGTTTCCGGGGGCGTGCCCCACAGCGGGGGGACCGTCGGCTCGACGCAACTCCGCAGGACGCCGTAAAGGGAGTAGTAATCGGCCTGGGGGACGGGGTCGAATTTGTGGTCGTGGCACCGGGCGCACGAGACGGTCAACCCCATCAGCCCGCGCGTGATGGCGTCGATGCGGTCATCGATGATGTCGTGGACGTTGCCCATGAAGTGGCCGCCGACGGTCAGGAACCCGAGGGCCGCCAAGGACTTCTTGTCCTCGAGGTCGAGCCGGTCGGCCGCAATCTGTTCCATCACGAACCGGTCGAACGGCAGGTCGCGGTTGATCGCCCCGATGACGTAATCCCGGTAGGTCCACGCCCACGGGTAATCCTTCCCCTCGAAGAAGACGTACCCCTTGTTGTCGGCGTACCGGGCCACGTCGAGCCAGTGCCGGCCCCAGCGCTCGCCGTAGTGGGGGGAGGCCAGCAGGCGATCGACCACTTTCTCGTAGGCGTCCGCGGACTCGTCCGCCTGGAACGCGGCGACTTCACTCGGCGTCGGCGGCAGCCCGAGGAGGTCGAACGTGAGGCGGCGGACCAGCGTCCGCCGGTCGGCCTCCGGGGAGGGCCGCAATTTCTTCTCGGCCAATTTCGCCCGGAGGAACGCGTCCACCGGGGAGCCCGTGCCGTCCCCGGGAACCTTCGGCCGCTTGACGGCCCGGAAGGACCAGTGATCGGACGCCACTGCTTCGGCCTTCGCCTTCGCCGGCGGGAGCAACGCGGGCTGGGCGGGCCACGGAGCGCCGAGGGACACCCATTTTTCGAGGGCGGCCACTCCGGCGTGGGGGAGCTTCCCGTCCGGCGGCATCTTCACTTCGCCGGCGTGCTTCACTGCCGCGATCAGACGGCTCTCGGCCGGTCGACCGGGGACGATGACGGGGCCGTCGGTTCCACCCGCGAGGGCCGCGTCGCGGGAGTCGAGCCGAAGGCCCGCCTTCTGGACCTTCGGCCCGTGGCACGCCACGCACCGTTCGACCAGGGTCGGGCGGACCGACCGCTCGAAGAATTCCTCCCCGGGCGGGGCGGCGTGGCAACGGCCCGACGAGTCGAGTGCGACCACGAGGGCCAACCAACAAACCGCCCGGGGGTGTCCAGTGGCTCGGAAAACCATGCTCGATCACCTGGAAATGCACCGGTCGGACCGGCGGCGGGGGCAGGTGAACTCTAAAATACTCGTTTCCAGGCGCGTGCGGTAGCCGCAAGGGATGGTATTCTAACATCCCACCTGCCCCGCCGAGCCACGCAGGCCGCCATGAAGATCACCGAAGTCGTTTGCCAAATTCTCCGCGTCCCCAACGTCGCGGCGAAGACCGCCAGTAGCCAGGACTCGGTGCTGGTCCGCGTCCGCACGGACACCGGCCTGGAAGGCGTCGGCGAGGCGGACTCCTCCCCCGAGGTGGTGAAGGCGATCATCGACGCCCCGTTCAGCCACAACATCGCTTGCGGGTTGCGCCTCCTGCTGGTCGGGGAAAACCCGCTCGACACCGAACGCCTGTGGCAGACGATGTACCGCCGCACGATGTACTTCGGGCGGACCGGCGTCGGCATCACGGCCATGGCCGCCGTCGATATGGCCTTGTGGGACCTGAAGGGGAAGGCGTTCGGCCAGCCGATCCACCGCCTGCTCGGCGGCAAGCACCACGCCAAGCTCCGGGGCTACGCCTCGATCCTGTTCGGCCGCGACGGCCGGGAGACCGGCGACATCGCCCGCCGGTGGGTGGACGCGGGGTACACGGCGGTGAAGTTCGGCTGGGAGCCGATGGGCACGTCGGAGGCCGTCGATATCGACCTCGTGCGAGGTGCCCGCGCGGGACTCGGGGGGGCGACCCTTCTGATCGACGCCGGGTGCGTTTACGACGCCCGGACGGCCCTCCGGCGGGCCCACGCTTTCGCGGAGTTCACGCCCGAGTGGTTCGAGGAGCCGCTGCGGGAGGACGACATCGAGGGGTACGTCTGGCTCCGGGACCGCTCGCCGATCCCGATCGCGGCCGGCGAGGGCGAGTGCGGCCGCGAGTCCTTCCGGCCGTTCATCGACCGGCGGGCCCTCGACGTGTACCAGGTCGATCTCTCCCGGTGCGGGTTCACCGACGCCGCGTTCATCCGCGGCCGCGTGGAGGAGATCGGGGCCCGGCTCTGCAACCACTGCTACACCAGCCCGCTGACCGTCGCTGCGAGCCTGCACTGGCTGAGTACGTGCCGGGACGCGTTCCTGTTCGAGGACTGCGTGGAGGACTCCCCCCTGCGGCACGACCTGACCCTAGAAAAGGTGCAGTCCGTGGACGGCTGGATCGAGGTTCCCGACCGCCCCGGCCTCGGCGTAACCCTGGACGAGCAGTTCGTCCGGAAGTACCTCGTGGCCGAGTCGAAATGAGTGGAGGTCCGCCGTGAGCCGCGCCCAGACCGAGTACCGCTACGAAAAACTGACGTGGCCCGAGATCAACGACGCCGTCGATCTCGGCAAGGTGTGCGTCGTCCCGTGCGGGGCGGTCGAACAGCACGGGCCGCACCTGCCGCTGGACGTGGACCTCGTCTGCCCGGTCGGGGTGGCCACAGGGGCGGGGCGAGAAATCGCGGACAAGGTGCTGGTCCTACCCGTCGTGGCCTACGGCTACACCGGGCACGTCATGGACTTCCCCGGCACGATCAACACCGACTTCGAACACTTCATGCACAGTGTCCTCGACATCACCAAGTCGCTCGCCTACCACGGCTTCAAGAAGATCATCCTGCTCAACGGGCACGGGTCCAACATGCCGAACCTGGACCTCGTCGCCCGCCGTACCAACCTCGAGACGGACGCCGAGTGCACGCTGGTCGCGTGGTGGAACCTGCTGAGTGTGGACAAGACGTTCATGCCGAGCTGGAGGCAGAGCAAGTTTCCCGGCGGGTGTTCGCACGCCTGCGAACTGGAGACGAGCCTGTACCTGTACCTCGACGGCGACAACGTCCGCAAGGACCTCATCAAGAGCGGCACCATCAGCTTCAACGAGGAGGGCAGTCCGTTCAATTGGGTCGATCTGTTCACGGCCGGCGCGGCCACGACCGTGTCGTGGACGAGCAGCTACTCGGACACCGGCGTGCTGGGCGATGCCGAACTCGCGTCCGCCGAGAAAGGCCGGCGGGCTTACGAAGAAGCGGTGAAGCAACTCGTGAGGTACGTGACCTGGTGGAAAGAACGGCCGAAGGACGTGCGCAGGGACTTCCACCGCAACCCGCCGACCATGCCGCTCCCGTGGGGGCAGCGGCCCGTGGGGTGAACCCGAAACAAAACGGGCTTCGGCTCGGTTGGTCGTCCGATGTCGTACTGGTGGTTCGGGTTTCGATCGATCGCCAGGGGGCAGCGCATGAAGATCATCGACATCCGTCTCACGGGTCTTTCCGGCGGGACGGTCGAGGGGGGCTGGGCGAAGGAACTCGCCCCCGAGGACGACGTCCACACCGTCGTCGAGGTCGTCACGGACACGGGGCGGGTAGGGATTGGCAGTACCTTTACGAGCAGCGCGCTCGCGGCGGCGGCCGCCAAACTGCTCAAGCCGCTCCTCCTCGGGGAGCGGGCCGACGAGCCGGCGCGGGTGAGTGAGAAACTGCGTCAGCACCTGTTCTGGCAGGGCCGCGGGGGCGCGGTCGAACACGCCATCAGCGGGGTCGATCTCGCCTTGTGGGACCTGTTCGGCAAGTCCACCGGCCAGCCCGTCGCCCGGCTGCTCGGCGGCGTTTACCGCACCAAAATCAAGCCCTACGGGTCGCTCCTGTTCGCGGAGGTCGATCCGCTGCGGGAGAAGTTGCAGCAGGCCGTCGCCCGCGGGTTCCGGGCCATCAAACTCGGGTGGAAGCCCTTCGGCCGCCGGGACGCGAAAACCGACGAGTTGCTCGTCCGCACGGCCCGGGAGACCGTCGGGCCGGGCGTGGAATTGATGATCGACGCCGGGGGCAGCGAGGCGTTCTGGCCGCACGGCTACAAGTGGGCGCTCCGGACGGCCCACATGCTCGCGCAGTACGACATCGCTTGGTTCGAGGAGGCCCTCCCCCCGGACGACCTCGCCGGCTTCGCCGAACTGCGGCGGCACTCGCCGGTGCCCATCGCCGCCGGGGAAGTGTTGACCCGCCGCCAAAGCTTCCGGCCGCTCTTCGAGCAGCAATGTGTGGACATCGTCCAGCCGGACTGCACCAAGTGCGGGGGGTTGACCGAGGCCTGGCGGATCGCGTGGGCGGCCTACGAGCACAACGTGCAGTGGGTGCCGCACGGGTGGAACACGGCGATCGGCCTGGCCGCCGACATCCACCTCGCCTGCGCGATGCCCGTGGCCGAGTACGTCGAATTCCTGACCCCCTCGCCGTACATGGACGAACTGATCCGGACGCCGTTCCGCCCCGACGCCGAAGGATTCCTGACGCTCCCGGACAAGCCCGGTTTGGGGATCGAGTTGGACCCGGAGGCGATGAAGCGGTTCGGCGGGGGCTGACGGCCCGCGGCCCATCTGGCGTCACACCGCCGGGGCGACCGGGACAGTTTCATGCCCCAGCGGACGGCTCCGGTAGCCCCACCACGCCGCCGCCGAGAGGACCAGAGCGCAGACGTACACGTCGAACAGCGGATCCCATTGCTCCCGCCCGGTGTACCCCGCTTCGCCGCGTGCGTCGGAGAACGCCCCGACGAACCACTGCGACGCCATCGCCCCGATCACGCCCGCACCGTTCATGAGGCCGGACAGCGCGCCGACGTGGCGTCCGCACTGCGGAACGGCGATCGACCACCAGACCGGCAGCGTGACGTGCATGGCACAAAACGACGCACCCCACAAGGCGGCTAGGGCCAGCGGGTCGTCGCACCGGACGCCCGAAAACAAGCAGCCGGCCGCCGTCAGGTAGCAGCCGACGCCCAAATACCGTTGGGCGGCCACCGGGTCGGAGGACCACTTCGGAAGCCGATCGGCCAGCCAGCCGCCGAGGAGCATCCCGAAGGCCGACCCGGCCAACACGAGGGAGGCGAGCGTGCCGGCCTCGACGTTCCCCATGTGCCGGGCGGCCGAGAGGTACTTGGGGAACCACGAGTAGAAAAAGTAGGTGTAAAACGCGCCGAGGACCATGATCAGGCTGAGGACGAGGATCCCGCGATTGGAGAGAGCGGCCCGCCAGGGAACGGGTCCGGGTTCGAGGGCCGGCGGGGGCAGGCCGGCGCGGATGACGGCCAGTTCGGCGGCGTTCACGCCCGGGTGTGCGGCGGGGTCGTCTCGGAACCACCACCAGAACCCGACGGCCCACGAGACGCCGAGCAAGCCGAAGACACCGAAGGACCACTGCCAGCCGATGTGCTCGATCAGCCGGGCCGCCCCCACGGGAGCCAGGACGGCCCCGAACTGAGCGGAGGCGAACACCACCCCTTGAACCCGCCCGCGTTCATGGACGGGGTACCATCGGGCGATCACCCGGGCCACGTTGGGGAACGCCCCCGCTTCACCGGCCCCGAACAGAAACCGCACGATCAGCAGCGTGAGAAAGCCCGAGCACGCCCCCGTCAAGCCCGTGAACACCGACCACCAAAGGACGATCCGCGTCAGCACGGTGCGCGACCCGAACCGGTCCCCCATCCGCCCGGCCGGCATCTCGAACAACCCGTAAGCGAGCGAGAACGCCATCAACACATAGCTGATTTGGGTGTTCGTCAGCCCGAGGTCGCGCTGGATCGGGGGGATGGCCTGGGCCATGCAAATCCGGTCGAGGTATAAAATGCCCGAAAGCCCGCACAGCCAGAGTGCGAGTTGAAACCGCGCCCGCGTGGGGCAGATCGGCTCATCACCGCATTCGGTGCGATCGGGGGACATGGATCAGTCCTGGGAGGGTGATCGCCACCCCCAAGCGACGGGGGCAGAGTCTTGCGCGAGACCGGCACGGCCCCACTGGGGCGGTGTTCTGTGACTCCGCCACCGCCTCACCGTTCGGCTCAAGAGGGTTCGGGCGGCCCAATTTGTAATTCGATCAGGCTCCAGCAGTCCAACCCGCCGCGGGGGCACGCCGGGCCACCCGGGTGGCCCGGCCGAGTCTACCGACCCTTACCGCCCGACGCCAGTCCGAACCGCGCGCAACCAATCCCGCTAACACACCGCGCGGGGCTCAGACCCCTTTGAGACCGCGTTGAACGGGTTGCGGAAGCCCCGACCCCCTTGCTGAGTACTCGCGTGCCGATCACCGTCGTGCTCACGTAGTCCCGAGCTAAGGCAACCCGTGGGAAATACCCTACCCGCTGACGGGGTGAATCACGAGGCTCCACTTGGGAAGCGTTTCCGACCGCTCCAGCCTTGCGGCCACGGGACGGAACGCGG
>JAYUFU010000578.1:0-24494 GCA_043738505.1 Fimbriiglobus sp.
CTTGCTGGCGCGGCGGGCTAACAAGACGAGTCAGATCCGCACCACCTCCGCCGGCGGCATCGCTGACAGCCCGGTGTCGGCGACGAACAGGCAGCCGGCGTTCGGGCACTGCGCCCGCAGCTCCGGGGCCATGCCCTCGTCGGCGGTCGTGAGGAGCAGCTTCACCGCGCCGCCCTCCTCGAACAGCAGCGGGCACGTTACGCGGGGCGAGCCGGGCGTGAGCCACTCGTCCAGCACTTCGCCGGTGTGCAGCCGGTAGCGCACGGCGCGGCCGGCGTCGGCATACTGCGGGTTGTAGAAGGCGACGATGACGGTGCCGTCGCCGGCATCGCACATGCCGTCGGGGAAATCGGGCCGGTGCCGCAAATCCAGGGCGATGCCGCGCTCGGTCAGCGTGCGCTTCTCCACATCGAGTTCGTACTCGGTGACCACCTTGCGCGGCGTGTCGATGTCGTACAGCGTCCGCCCGCCGTCCGCGAACACCTTGCCGTTCGAGCAGGTCATGCCGCCGGCCAGCACTGACAGCCGCTTGTCATCGACGGTGTACAGGTACAGGTGGGCGATGGCGTCCGCGAAGCGGGTGTCCTTCGTGCCGAAGACGATGGCCTTCCCGCCCGGCACGATCTCGCCGTCGTTGATGATGACGCGCGGGTCGATGTCCGGGATCATGGCGAGCAGTCTGTCCATGGTCCCGGCGTGGGTGTCGCAGGATGCGATTACCTGTTCGAGACCGATGACGAAGCAGGACGGAATACTGGTCGGGAACACGAACCCCGGCCGTGCGGGCAGCGGCCAAATGTGGGAGACCGTGAAGTCTCGCCGAAGTAGATGCAGGTTGCCGGCCGAGACGTTCGGCGTGGTCTGGATGTTCACCCAGGTGAAGTCGCCCGATCCCGGCACGACGCGCGGGCCTTCGGGGAGGAAGCGGTCGATTTCGCGCGGCGGGGTGAACCACAGGCGGGCGGTCGTGACCATAATTGGAAGGACTCCGGGTGTGCAGCCAGTGTACCCAATCCGACCGGCGGTGCAGGCATGAACGACGAGCGACCGCTGATCGGTTCCGGGGCCGGACTGGCCGGGGTCTGTCGCGCGGTGGCGCGGGTCGCGCCGACCGACGCCACGGTGCTGATCCTCGGCGAGACCGGCACCGGGAAGGAGGTGGTGGCGCGGGCCGTCCACGCCGAGAGTCGGCGGCGGGCGGCGGCGTTCGTGCCGGTCAGTTGCGTCGCCCTCGCGCCGGGGCTGATCGCCAGCGAGCTGTTCGGCCACGAGGCGGGCGCGTTCACCGGGGCGGGCAGGCGGCGGATCGGCCGGTTCGAGCAGGCGAGCGGCGGGACGCTGTTCCTCGACGAGATCGGCGAGTTGTCGGCCGACACGCAGGCGATGCTGCTGCGGGTGCTGCAAGAGCGGGTCATCGAGCGGGTGGGCGGCGACGCGGTGCCGGTGGACGTGCGGGTCGTCGCGGCGACGAACCGCGACCTGTCCGCCGAGGTGACGGCCGGCCGCTTCCGCGCCGACCTGTTTTACCGGCTGAACGTGTTCCCGATCGCCGTGCCGCCGCTACGGGACCGCCGCTCCGACATCCCGGAACTGGCCGATCACTTCGTCCGGCAGTTCGCCGCCAAGCACGGCCGCGCGGTGTCGCGGGTCGGGGCCGCGGTGCTGCGACACCTCGCCGCGCACGACTGGCCGGGGAACGTCCGCGAACTCCAGAACCTGCTCGAACGGGCAGTCATCCTGAGCGACGGCGACGGGCTGGCGTTCGACGCCGGGTGGCTAGTCGGGGCATCGGCGGCGGAGTCGGCCGGCACCTGGGCGGCGCAGGAGCGGCAGCGCATCCGGGACGCGCTGCGGGCGGCCGGCGGGCGGGTGTACGGGCCGGGCGGGGCGGCCCACCGGCTCGGCCTGAACCCGACCACCCTGTACGGGAAGATGCGGAAGCACGGCATCGCCCGCACCGACGCGGAGTGATCGCATTTCGACGGCCGACCGCATTTCGTCGTCGCGCGGCGGGCGATCCCCGGCATTTCAAGGCGTTTTCGCGGCGGCACGCCGCGTGCGATGGGTGGGGCGAGTCCCTTCCCCCCTACCCAAAGGCGGTGCCCCGTGGCCCACGTCGTGACCCAGCCGTGCGTCGATTGCAAGTACACCGACTGCGTCGTCGTCTGCCCGTGCGAGTGCTTCTACGGCGACGAACGGATGCTGTACATCGACCCGGACGACTGCATCGACTGCGAGGCGTGCGTGTCGGAGTGCCCCGTGTCGGCGATCTACCGGGACGCGAACGTTCCGGCGGTGTGGCACGAGTACGTCGCGCTGAACGCGGAGCGGGTTATCGCGCTGAAACCGGCGGGGGCGCGGGTGACGGAGAAGCAGCCGCGCGGGTGACGGCACCCCCGACGAGCCGCGACCGCCAGGGAGCGTCGGTTTCCGGCTGGAAAAGCGCTCCCTCGCGGTCGCGGCTCGTCCGGCGCGCCGGCCCCATCCAAGGATTTCAGCTCCAACTGCGCAACTCGTAGGCCGGGTGCGATGACCCGCTGGACTGCGTAGACGGGTTGTGCCGGAAAAATCGAGGACTTTTTCCGAATTGTTCTTGTTTTCCTTTCAGGGGCCAATAATCATGGGAAGCGATACTTTCCTGAGCGCTCACCGCAATCGGGTGTGGCGATCTGAACTCCCAGCATCACAACCGTCCGCCAAACGGATGGTCCGTCTGGTCAACATCCCCCCAATTTTGGAGACCGCATGAGTATCCTCGCCCGTTCGCTCTGCCGCTCTCTGTTTGTCGCCCTTGCCGTCCTGACACTGATGGCCCAGCCGCTCCAAGCGGCTCTGATCGTCACCGCCGGCACTGCCACCGCCGGCGCGGGCACCACCGGCAACGTCCTCCAGGTCACGCTCACGAACACGGGTCCGTCCGCCGTCACGGTCGGCGGCTTCTCCTTCGGCGTCTCGACCGCGAACGCCGGCATCACGTTCACGACCGCCACCATCAACACGGCCTCCCCCTACGTCTTCGCCGGCCACTCGCTCTTCGGGTCGCCCATCGACACCTCGACGGGCACGTCGCTGATCGCCTCGGACCTGTACGACATCATCGGGAGCGGTGGCACCGTGGCGGCCGGGGCGACCGTCGGCCTGGGTCGGGTGCTGTTCAACGTCGCGCCGGGCACGCCCGCCGGGTTGAACGTCGTGACCGTGGCCGCCTTCCCCACCACGAGCCTGTCGGACGTGAACGGAATCGACCTCGCGTTCACCCGTGCCAACGGGTCGATCACCGTGACCGGCGCGAACCAACCGGTCCCCGAGCCGGCAACCCTTCTCGTGTTCGCCGTAGCCGGCGCGTGTGGCTGGGTCGCCCGTCGTCGCCGCTCCGCTCCAGTCGCCAACCCGTCCTGAATCGTGCCCGCAGGCGGTTCCGCTTGAGCCGCCGCCCAGCCTTCGCGGTGTGTCCCCACTACCCCCCGTCCCTGAAGGGTCTCCTCATGTCCGTCGCCAAAAACTGGAAGAAGCTGGTGTCGTCGCTGTTCGGTCGTGGTGCCCCGCGCCGCCGGTCGGGTGCCGGACACGCGCTCCGGGTGGAGTCGCTGGAAGACCGGACGACGCCGGCGACCTGGACGGCCCTGCCGACCGCGCCCGGCGGCCTCGGGGTCACGATGCTGATGACGGACGGCACGCTCCTGGCCGAGAACGACAGCAACAACCACGGCTGGATGAAGTTGACCCCCGACGCGACCGGGAGTTACACGAGCGGGACGTGGACGACGGTGGCGTCGATGAGTCTCAACCGGCTGTACTTCGGCTCGAACGTGCTGCCGGACGGCCGGGTGTTCGTCCTCGGCGGGGAGTACACGGGTGCCGCCACCGGTTCGAGCCTCGCTCCCACGTGGACGAACACCGGCGAGATCTACAACCCGCTGACCAACACCTGGGCCGGGATCCCCAACTTCCCCCAGTCGCAGTTCGGCGACGACCCGACGGTCCTGCTGCCCAACGGCAAGATCCTGGCCGGCTACCTGTCCGGCCCGCAGACTTACCTGTACACCCCCTCGACGAACTCCTGGGCCGCGACCGGGACCAAGCTGCGCGGCGACCGGAGCGACGAGGAGACGTTCGTCCTCCTGCCCGGTGGCAAAGTCCTCACCACGGAGATCTTCACCGGCAATCCGGAACACGGCCAGATCTACGACTCGGCGACGGGCACCTGGAGCGACGGCGGCACCATTCCGGTCGATCTCAGCACCTCCGGCACCGGGTTCGAGATGGGACCGGCCGGCCTGCTGCCGGACGGCCGCGTCATCTACATCGGGGCGGACGGCACGGTCGGGACGAACCCGCTCCTGGGTGCCCCCACCGCCCTCTACACCCCCAGCACGAACACCTGGACGGCCGGGCCGCAGATCCCGGTCGCCGGGGCCGGGTCTGACGACGCGCCCGGCGCGGTCCTCCCGAACGGCCACTTCATCTTCACCGCCGACCAAGCCCGGCCCGGCAGTTCATCGACAACGTACTTCCAGCCGCCGACCCACCTGTACGACTTCGACCCGACGCTGAACACCATCACGGACATCACGGCCACCCTGCCCGCCGCCCTCCAGACCGAGTTGACGGCGAACCCCGCCTACGTCGGGCGGATGCTGGTCCTGCCGACGGGTCAGGTGATGTTCACCCCGAACGGGGACAACAGCGGCTGGGTGTACACGCCGGACGGCGCGCCGCTGGCGGCCTGGCGGCCGACCATCTCCGCCATCACCGCGAACGGCGGCGGCACCTACACGATCACCGGGACGCAACTCACCGGCCTGTCGGCGGGGGCCAGCTACGGCGACGACAACGAGATGGACAGCAACTACCCGATCGTGCAGTTGACCAGCGGGAGCGGCGTCGTCTCCTACGCCCGCTCGCACGACTGGACGCCGGGCGTGGCCACCGGGACGGCCGTCGTCACCAGCAAGTTCGACTTGCCCGCCGGCCTGGCGAACGGCTCCTACCAGCTGCGCGTCATCGCCAACGGCATCGCGTCGGCACCGTCCACCATCATCATCGGCGACACGACCGGGCCGGTCACGTCGGGCGTGACGGTCAGCCCCAGCCCGACGAACGCCCCGCCGGTCGTCGCCGCGTCGATCAGCGACGCCACCACCGGCAACAACAACGTGACGGCCGCCGAGTACTTCCTCGACGGGACCGGGACGAACGGCTCCGGGACGGCGATGACGGCGACGTTCGGCACCGTCACGGTGTCGGCCTCGGCCACCCTCACCTCGGCCGCCTTCGGCCTGCTCACCCAGGGGTCGCACACGGTGAGCGTCCACGGGCTGGACGCCGCCGGCAACTGGGGCACCTTCGCCACCGCCGCCTTCGTCAAGGACACGGTCGCGCCGACGGTGAGCAACGTCACCTCCTCGACGGCCGACGGCACCTACGGCGTCGGGCAAGTCATCAGCATCCAGGTGACGTTCAGCGAGGCGGTGACCGTCACCGGCACGCCGACGCTGGCCCTGAACTCCGGCGGCGGGGCGTCGGCCAGCTACACCGGTGGCAGCGGGTCGAACACCCTGACGTTCACCTACACGGTGGCCGCCGGGCAGAATAGCACCGACCTCGACTACACCTCGACGAACGCCCTGGCGCTCGCCGGCGGCACCATCCAGGACGCCGCCACCAACGCCGCCGCTCTGACCCTGGCCGCGCCGGCCGCGTCCGGGTCGCTGGGCTTCAACAAGAACATCGTCATCAGCACGACGGTGGCGGACACGACCGGCCCGATTACGTCGGGCGTGACGGTCGCTCCCAGCCCGACGAACGCCGCGCCGAGCGTGGCCTTCACGATCAGCGACGCCACCACCGGCGGCAACAACGTGACGGCCGCCGAGTATTACCTCGACGTGACCGGCGCGAACGGCAGCGGGACGGCGATCGGCGCGGTGTTCGGCACGATCACCGTGACCGGATCGTTCACGGTGTCCGGCTTCGCGGGTCTGAGCGAGGGGTCGCACACGGTGTTCGTCCACGGCAAGGACGCGGCCGGCAACTGGGGCGGCTTCACCTCGGCCGCGTTCGTCAAGGACACGGTCGCGCCGGCGGTGAGCAACGTCACCTCCTCGACGGCCGACGGCACCTACGGCGTCGGGGCCGTCATCTCGATCCAGGTGACGTTCAGCGAGGCGGTGACCGTCACCGGCACGCCGACGCTGGCCCTGAACTCGGGCGGCACGGCCAGTTACACCAGCGGGACCGGGTCGAACACGCTGACGTTCACCTACACGGTGGCCGCCGGGCAGAATAGCACCGACCTCGACTACACGACCACCACCGCACTCCTCGGCACGATCAAGGACGCGGCCGGCAACGCCGCCACCCTGACCCTGCCCGCGCCCGCCGCGTCCGGCTCCCTCGGGTTCAACAAGAACATCGTCATCGACGCCGTGGCCCCGACGGTGCAGCACTACTACGTGCTGTTCGGCACCAGCGGGAAGTACGACCTGGTCGGCTCGACCCGGTTCGACCTGCCGTGGGAGATCACCGGCATCCAGGTGGTGTTCAGCAAGGCCATCGCCGCCGGGGACGCGAACAGCCTGACCGGCCTGACCACGACCGGCTTCGGCGGACTGGGCACCAACACCCTGACGTGGACGTTCGGCCCGATCAACCTGGGCGTGTTCTCGACCGCCCTGCTCGGGGGGGGTGCCCACGCCCTCAAGGACGCCGTCGGCAACGCCCTGGGCAACGGCGGCGGCTACCTCCAGGCGTTCAAGGTGCTGCAAGGGGACGTGAACGACGACGGCGTCGTGTCCAGCGCCGACTTGGTGCTGGCCCGCATCACCCCGACCAGCATCTTCGCCGACATCGACGGGAGCGGTGCCTTCGACACGAGCGACCTCAAGATCATCCGCCGCCGCATCGGCACCCACCTGTAACGACCGCCCGCCGCCTGCGGGCGCGACCTCGCGTCGCGCCCGCAGGCCGTCCTCCCCTCCACGTCCGCCTCGCACCTCCCCGAACCCGAAGTCGCCCGCCCGCTCGGATGGCATTTCCCGCCGGCGGAACTTCCCCTTTTCTCCCGCCCGGCCTTCTGCTATCGCCCGCCCCGCGTGACACACCCACCCACGGGCAGGAGGCACACCATGACCAGCGGTCACTTTCTCCGCGCGTTGATCGTCTGCGGCGCGGCAATCGGCACGGCAGCAGCCCAAGACCGGCTGCCGCCGAAGCCGACGCCCCCGGACTTGCCGGCCATCCCGAAGGCGTCCGACCCGGACGCGGTGATCGTCCCGGTGGTGGCCAAGGTGGTCGTCGCCGACCCGCCGGCGAACGGGGCCGAGCAGTTCCCGAAGATGCTGGCGGACGCGCGGGCGGCGCACGCCAAGGCCCGCGACTACGTCGGCCACTTCGTCCGTCAGGAGCGGGTGAACGGCACCCTGCAGCCGGAGCAGAGCGGCGAAATCCGCGTCCGCGCCGAGCCGTTCGCCGTCCACTTGAAGGTGATGGCCCCGAAGGCGGCGGCCGGCTGGGAGACGGTGTACGTGAGCGGCAAGCGGGACGACAAGGTGCGGTTCAAGCCGGCCGGCGTCGCCGGGATCAGCGGCTTCACCACGACGGGCATGGACTCGGCGAAGGCGCTGGCCGACACCCGCCACCCGATCAAGGACGTGGGCATGATGGCCGTCCTGGCGCGGGCCGAGAAGGTCATCGACGCCGAGAAGAAGCTGAAGAACCCGGTGCAGATCGCGGTGGCGGACTACACCTTCAACGGCCGGCCGTGCCAGCGGTACGAGATCTTCGCCGACCGCCCGCACCCGACGCGGTACTGCCACCGGGTAGTGTTGTACGTCGATGCGGCCACCAAGTTGCCGGTGCGGTTCGAGGCCTACGACCAGCCGAAGGCCGGCGAGGCCACCGGGGAGCTGATCGAGATGCTGTCGTTCGTGAACCTGAAGCTGAACACCGGCCTGGGCGACGCCGCGTTCGACAAGTGAGCCAGCCTCTGGGGAGAGGACGGGGGAGCGACGGGTCGCCGCGGGAAACCGCCGGCGGCCCGCTCGCGTTGGCCCGTGTCGGTCTGGCTTGTTAGCCCCCGCGCCAGCAAGGGGCGTGCAACCGAGGCGGTTCGCCCCTTGCTGGCGCGGCGGGCTAACCGGACACCAGTGGCAGCGGGTTGCGGGCGAAGATGCGGTCCTCCATCGGCCGGCCGTCGATCAGGTGCCGCTTCACGAATTCGGGAATCTTGTCCGCCGTCATGCCGTGGTAGTACGTCCCCTCCGGATAGACGACCAGGATCGGGCCGTCCGAGCAGACCCGCAGGCACTGCACCTTCGTCCGGTAGCACGCGGCCGGCCCCCGACTCAGTGACAGCCCGGTGTCCTTCAGCTCCTTCTTCAGCGCCTCCCACGCCGCCTGCCCGACCTCGGCCGGACAGCAGGCGTCGCCGATGCACAGGAAGACGTGCCGGGCGTAATGGCCGATGTGCAGCTTGTCGGCCAGTTCGCCGAGCTTCTCGGTGGCGGTCACGGGGAACCTCCGGGGCGACGAGTGCGGGCGTCACCGCATTCAGTGTACGCTGACGGTTCACCAGTAAGCTATGCCGCACCCCGGCGGACTTGGAGCGGGTACTTCACCACGTCGCCGAGTGGTCGCGGGAATACGCCGTCGCCGCGATCCTCGGTTCCGAGCGGTTCACCGCCGCCGGCCGGCAGATCGCCTATTACGTCTTCGATTCCCAGGGGAAACTGCTGGGTTGCCAGACGAAGAACCAGATCGACCCCAGCGAGGACGCGAACTACGTCCCCGGCGACACCCGCCAGCTCTTCGAGGTGAATGGCGTTCCGTTCGGCATCGCCATCTGCCACGAGGGGTGGCGGTATCCGGAGACGGTTCGCTGGGCGGCGGTGCGGGGCGCGAAGATCGTCTTCCACCCGCAGCACACCGGCAGCGACACGGCGGGCGTCGTCCCGACCCAGTGGGGCGCGGCGGACGGGCCGTACTACGAGAAGGCGATGACGATGCGGAACCGGGAGAACACCGTCTACTTCGCCAGCGCGAACTACGCGCTGCGGTTCCCGGAGTCGGCAACCAGCCTCATCGCCCCGTCCGGCGAGTGCCAGGCGTACCTGCCTTACGGGACCGAGGGCGTGCTGGTGGTTGACATCGACCCGGAGTTGGCCACCGGACTGCTCGCCCGCCGGTACGCGCCCGATCGGTATCGGGACACCGGGTGACAGTCAATCCAGGCCGACGGCCGGGACGCCGCCGGCGCGGGTGGACAGCGCCGTCAGGGTGTCGGCGGCCGCGTAGCGGACGAACCGCACGCTGCCGTCGCAGAGTGCCCAGTGCGCCCCGCCGCCGTGCAGGCTCCAGAAGTGGAAGACGGCGCACGGGTTGGCGGTCTTGTCGTCGGCGAACGAGTACGGCCCCGGCGGGCAACTGCGGTAGTCGGACGTGAAGTTCCGCTCGCGCACGCCCAGCACCGTCTCGCCGGTGCCGTCCTCGTACAGGCCCCAGCCGCGATACCACCAGCCGACGCGGAAATTCCCGGCCGGCGGCCGCTCGCCGATCATCAACGTGTTGCTCAGCCCGTCGGTGATGTCGGCGTGTCGCGTCTTCGAGTCCGTATACAGGACGCCGTCCTTCTGGATGTGGTTGCGGCCGCTGTTGCCGAGGTAACTGGTGAAGGCGACCGACACGCCGTTGGCCACTTGCGTGGCGGCGGCGCGGCCGTCGGCGGGGCAGGCGAAGGCGCGGACGGGCGTCTTCAGCAGGTCGGCGTGGGCCGGGTGGCCGTAGAAGGTGAGCGGCGCGGGGTCGGACCGGAAGGCGGTCTCGATTTGCCGCCACAGGGCGTCCTGCTCCAGGTACGGCAGCAGTCGGGCGGGCCAGCCGAGGTACGGCAGGTCCTTCGGCTGGGCGCGGGAGGTGAACCCGGTCGGGTACTGCGACCGGGCGAGGTGGTACTGCTCGGCGGCGAGGCTCAGTTGGCGGAGGTTGTTGGCGCAGGTCGTCCGCGCCGCCGCCGCCCGCACCCGCTGGATGCCGCCGGCGGTCAGCCCGACCGCCACCGCCAGGATGGCGGTGACGACCAGGGTCTCCACCAGGGTGTAGGCGGGACGGGGCATTGGCATGCCTAAGAGGATTGCCTTGACTTGGGGCTGGGGCAACCCAATGCAATGCGATAAGAACTCAGATAAGTTTGGGATCGCAGGTATTTACTGGCCTCAAGTGCCTACCGATCAACGCACTTGAAAGTTGGCCAGTCTTCACGCAACTCAGGAGTCACCATCGTCTTGAAGAAGGTGACCGGCGTCTGCCTGACCGCAGGGTTCGCCAGGTCCTTACAAAGCGAATCCCCATCGCTCCACTTACGGATCTTGAATCCATCGTCCTTTTCTCGTACGAGCTTATTCTTCCTGGCAGCGTCATTCGGCTTGTCCCAGAAGGTGGCACCGATAGGCTCCTGCGTGCCGTACGGGAGTCGAGTCGGGTTCCACGTCGGGTCGGGGTTGCCTGCCGTCTCGTAGCCGAACTCCCAGAGGATGGTTGGCGTATCGACGAACGATTGATAACCGTCGTAGTTACTCCAGCAGGTGTGCGGGTTGCAGTTGTTCTCCGGCAGCCACTCCTTCGGAACCGGTGCCGCGTCGAGGTTCGACCAAGCGAGAACCGCGAGCGTGCTGGCGGTGAAGCTCAACACCAGCATGAACTTGTTGTGAGCGCGCATGTCAGACTCCGGGGTTCGTGGAGGGGGACTTCGGTTTCCGGCTGCGCCACGGATAGGCTAGGCCGGCGAGGACCATTAACGTTACGGCGATGAGCGGTCTCACCCACGACAACGGACGGGGTGCGTCGTTCATCGTTCCGATGGCGACGAGGTCGCCGTCCTCGGTCGTCTTGAAGAGGTCAACCGTGGAAGTTCTCTTTTCCGGCTCGCCTTCGTCCTGATTCCGGAGTTTGGCGACAACCATTCCGGCCTTGGGTTGCAAGTCGTAAAAGCCTTGCGGCAACGTCGCGTCGGCTTCTCGCTTGCGAACGGAAACGGCATACTCGACAAGTTTTTTTTGCCCATCGTACTGTCGAATCGTCCACGACTGAGGATGCGAATCGAGCCCCGTTCCGGCGTACTTGCACTCGATCTCCATTTCTCGGGTGATGGCACCTGTTGATCGCGTTCTCACGTTGCGTACTAGGCTGAGGATCGCGCTCGCGGATTTTGAAGCTATCTTGAATTCAAGCAGGTTATCAACGTACCTCCCCGACTCGGGTGCGCCTTGAATCCACACCGTATCGGCCTCGCCTTTGCGTTGTGTAGGTAGAAGAATGTCGGGGTAGTCCCAGGCTTGGTATTTGTGATATTGACCAACGTGGAGCACATGTGACGGCTGGACGATCACGATGCCCCAGTCAAAAAGTACCGGCCAAAACAGGCTCGAAATCGGGTTGTCTCGCAATTTCGACTTGCGCATGTCGAAATCGGCGAGATACCCCCGATTCGGAGCCGTCGCCGTTTCCCCCGTCACCGGATAGCGACAACTCCGACATTCTCCATCGTAGTACACGGTTGCACCGCGGTACGGCTGGACGGCCTTCTCAACTTGTGACCAGTCTTGCCCCGTGGCGTCAAGCCGGTACCACCCGTTCACGGGGTCCAACGCAAGGGAGAAGTGTTGTGCGTAAGTGACATCATTGGGAACCTGAACGACACCCGTTTCAGTTGAGACTCGCTTGTATCTCGTTACCGTGACATCAAGTTCCCACCGAGTTACCGTCGCGTCTGTTCGCCTTTTCTGCCAGTCCTGAAGCACGCGGTTTGCGACTTGGTTCCCTTCTTGGGCTTGGAGCAACTCGGCACAGATCACGATCACCGCCAGCACGACCAGGATGAAGTTGCGCATCACTTGTTCTCCGGTTTGGCCAGGGTGCCTTCCACGGGGAGCGTCAGCGTCACGCCGGCGGGGGCGTATGCCCCCAGCGGACGCAGCGTCACCGTGGCGGCGAACGGGCCGGGTTTCTTGGTCGTGTTCGGGGTCAGCAGCAGTTGGAACTTGTTCGGCTCGGCCAGCTTAGTCACAGTCGTTGAGATGCTGTCATTGTCGCTCGTCGCGCTGATGCCATCCAGGTCCACATACGTCGTGGCGATCACCCGGCGGGAGGCCGGTGGTTGCCCCGCCACGTTGGAGTCGCCGAAGTGGACGTGCAGGTAGTTCAGCGTCACCCAACTCTTCGCCACGCCCTGCACGGTCAGCGGTTCCACCTTCCCGCCGCCGGCCAGGATCGGCGTCACGGTGGTGCTGAACTGGCGGCGGGCCATGCCGAGTTGCCGACTGGTGCGCGGCAGCAGGTCCATCGTGACCGTCACCGTGCCGGTGCCGCCCGGCGGCAACAATAGCCGGCGCGGAGCGATCTCGCCGCAGTCGCACGACGACTCGAAGTCCTGGATTTCCAGCGGCCGGTCGGTGGTGTTGGTGATCGGCAGGGCGAACTTCGCGTCCTTCGTCTCCCAGACCTCGCCGACGTGGAGTTTGTCAGCGGGAACGGTCAGGCAAGATGGGGGGGGGCGCGACGGTTGGGTCGGCTGGCATCTTCGCCGGGGCCACCGCGCGGCCGATGACGACGCCCGCCAGCACGGCGAGCGGAACGGCAACCAGGAGGATCGGCAGGCGGCGGGGCATCGCATGACCACTCGCGGAGCGGCGGTGTCACAACAAATCCAATTTCTCACGACGGACTGCCGCCGTCAAACGAATTCCGCACGGAATGTCCGGAAAGATTGATCTTGCTTGATTCACGCCTTCAAAACGGCAGCGTGGCCAGCACCTCGCGGATGCGGACGAGCGTCCAGACCTGTCCGACGGCGATGGCGGCGACGGCCGGCGCGAGCGCCCAGAGCGGTGCGCGTCGCAGGCCCAGCGCGACGATAACCGTTAGCGTCCAGGCGTAGTGCTGCGTGTACAGGAAGAACTCGTCGCCCCACATCAGGTGGAAGGCCAGGTTGCCGCCGACCCAGCCGAGCAGCACCACCACCGGCCAGCGGGTGCGGGCGTCGCGCAGCGCCAGAACCACGGCGACCGCGAACACCGCCAGCCACAGCGCCGCCGCCGCCCCTTGCACCGCGTCGAACGGCCACGCCCGGTAGGCGGCGTAGGTCGGCTCGTAGGTGAGCATCGGCGTCTCGTCGAAGTTGTTCGTGTCGAGGACCGGCGTCGGGCCGACGGCCACGTCGGTGAACCCGCGCAGGGTTCGCGCCGCCGCCCCCGCCGGGTCGTTCACCAGGTGCCCGGTGAGGTAGCCGCGGACCCGCCACACGAGCGGGTTCGAGTGGTCGCGGGGGTCGAACCCGGCCACCCACACGGCGAACGCGCCCCCGGCCACCACGCCGGCCGCGGCGGTGTACAGCACCCAGCGGGGGAGGCTCCGCTTCACGTCCACCCACCGCCACGCCAGCAGCGCGGCCGGGAAGATGGCGTTCGTGACCGTGATGCCCCAGGTTAGCGCCGTCAGCACGAGCAGCTTCGCGCGGGTGCGCGTCGCTTGCCCGGTGCGGTCGTCGAGGAACACCGCGAAGGCCCAGGCGAGAAGGCCGACCGAGAGCGCGAAGTGGTCGGGCAGCGCGGTCAGCGTCTGCGACGTGCCGAGGAGGAAGAGCGGGGCGACGACGGCGAGCCGGAGAGGGGAGACGCCGAACCGCACGAGGGCCGCCGTCAGCCGGCCGACGCCCAGCCCGACGGCCACCGCCGCGTACCAGCGGCAGGCGTACAGCGCCGTGATTTCCGGCGGGAACCAGCCCGACAGCAGCACCGCCAGCTTGCTGATCGGCAGCGTGAAGACGAAGTAGAAGAGCGGGTGGATGACCACCGCGCGACCGAAGGCACCCGTGGCGGCGTCGGCGATGCGGCCGCCGGCGTCCACCTGGAAGTAGGCGTCGATCCGCGAGCCGACCGGTTCGCCGGGAACCGCGCCGAGCAGGCCGGAGAGGACGAACAGCCAGACGGACGTGGCGGCGAAGGCGACGAGACCGGTGGCGCGGGCGGACATCAGGCGTCCTCGGTGTCCGTGTCGTGGCCGTCGGCGTCCGCCTCGGTCAGTCCGCTCTTCACCGCCTCCTCCCGCATCGCCCGCGTGAGCGGCGACATGGCCTTCCGCAGCAGCTCCCGCATCTGCTCCCGGTCGGGCGTGAGGCCGGTGAACAGCTCGAACTGCGCCGCCGCCTGGCGGACGAACATCTCCACCCCGGACACCACCCCGCACCCGCGGCTCTCGGCGTCCCGCAGCAGTTGCGTCCGCTCCGGCGTGTACACGGTGTCGAACACGGTCAGGCCGGGCTTCAGGTAGCTGGCGTGGATGGGCGACTCGTTCACGTTCGGGTGCATGCCGACGGGCGTGCAGTTGACGAGGATGTCGCACTGCATGACGCCGTGGCGGGCGGCCCAGTCGCACCACTTGCAGCCGATCTCGGCGGCCAGCTTCTCGGCCCGCTCGGCCGTGCGGGAGGTGATGGTGATGTGCGCGCCGGCCCGCTGGAGGGCGTGCGCCACCGCCCGCGCCGCGCCGCCCGCCCCCAGCAGCAGGACGAACTGCTGGCTGAACTCCGGGGCCGTGTTGCCGGCGACGGCGGCCGTGGCGTCCAGGTGGTCGCGGAGCGCGCCGACGGCCGCCGGGCTGTCGGTGTTGACCGCGAAGAAGGTGCCGTTCGGCCGCGGCAGGAGCGTGTTCGCCGACCCGCTCGCCTTGGCCGTCGGCTCCCACTCGGCGGCCGCCGCCACCGCCGCCTCCTTGTGCGGGATGGTGACGCTGTACCCGCTGACGGGCACCCCCGCCAGCGCCGCCGTCATCGCCGGCAGCTGGCCGTCGGGCACCCGCACCGGCAGGTAGACGGCGTTCACCTTGTGCCGCAGGAACAGGTGGTTGTGCAGGATCGGGCTGAAGCTGTGCCCCACCGGGTCGCCGAGCAGGCAGTACACTTTGGTGTCGGCGTCGATGGCCTTCACCGGGTAGGTGGTGCGGAAGTCGTCCACCGCCGGCATGCCGGGGGCCAGCTCGCGGTCGCGGTTGAACAGGGCGTAGATCCACGGCGCGCCGTGCTTCAGCGCCAGGAAGCGGGTGGCGAAGCCGAGGTCGCCCATGCCGAACGCGACGGTCGGCTTGGTCGCCCGCTTCTGGAGGGCGATCACCCGCTTCACGTCGTCCGGCGTCTTGGTCAGCACCGCCAGCTTGAACACGTCGCCGTCCTGCTGCACCATCGCGTCGTAGATGGCGTCCAGGTCGATCGGCGTCTCGGTCATGTTGTGGTAGCTGATGACCCGCTTCACGGCCCCGAACCGGCGGACCTGTTCGGCGATGTCGGTCTCGATGTCCACCCACTCGAAGCAGCCGGACGCGATGGCCTGCCGCAGCACCGTCTGCCGCTCGGCCTCGGACGCCGGCCACCGCCCGCCGTCGGCCGGCCGGCGGATGGTGGCCAGCCAGGCGCACGCCTTGTAGGGCTGGAGCCGCTTGAAGTCCACGGCCTTGGCCAGGAAGTCGAGCCGCACTTCGAGGAACTTGGCCTTGGCGGCCGCCTGCCGCAGCTCCACCTGCATCATCTTGTGGCGGGTGCGGGCCACCACCGCGCACACCCGATCCGGGACTTCCAGCATGGTCGGCTCACATGACGCGGGGACGGACGACACCGTCGTTATCGGGCGGAACCGGCGGAACAGCAAGTCGGAACCGCGGGGACGGACGACGCTCGAAGGTGTTGGAAACCGGCACGCGGTGGCCGATTCGCGTCCGGCGCGTCGGGGCCTCCTTGTGGCGACCGCCTGGGGTGTGGCGGAATTTTCGGGCACGGCGAGGTCGGCGGAAACCGCACGGCCGGGACGCAGCCCGACTCTCCGAGTCGGTGCCGCGGACAGCAACCGACTCGGAGAGTCGGGCTGCGTCGAGGCGGTTCCTTCGTTTCCCTCGAGAACCTGTTGCCCGAAAGTTTTGCCAGGCCCACCGCCCGGCCGGCGTCGGCCGTCGCCACCCGCTTGTTCCGGCGTACCATTTTCAGTCCCCGATCCTTCCCCCGGAGCCGCCCGCATGTCTTCGCCCTTCGACCAAATCCAGGAAGCCGCCGCCGCCGTCCGCGCGCGGTGGCCGGTCGCCCCGAAGGTGGGCATCGTCCTCGGCACCGGGCTGGGCGGGTTCGCCGCCGAGATCGCGGATCGGGTCGAAATCCGGTACGAGGACATCCCGCACTTCCCCCGGTCCACGGCCCCCAGCCACAAGGGGCAGCTCGTGTGCGGCACCCTCGGCGGCAAGCCGGTGGTGGCGATGGAGGGGCGGTTCCACTTCTACGAAGGCTACACCCTCCAGCAGGTGACGTTCCCGGTGCGGGTGATGGCGGCCCTGGGGTGCGAGGTGCTGATCGTCACCAACGCCTGCGGCGGCATGAACCCGCAGTACGGCCGCGGCGACATCATGCTCATCGAGGACCACATCAACCTGCTCGGCTCCAGCCCGCTCATCGGCCCGAACGACGACCGCCTGGGCGTGCGGTTCCCGGACATGTGCCACGCCTACGACCGCGAGTTGCTGGCGCTGGCGAAGGCGGTGGCGGTGGACGAGAAAATCCCCGTGCAACAGGGGGTGTTCGTGGCCGTCAGCGGGCCGAACCTGGAGACGCGGGCCGAGTACCGGTTCCTGCGGACCATCGGCGCGGACGTGGTCGGCATGTCCACCGTGCCGGAGGTGATCGTCGGCGTCCACGCCGGGCTGCGGAACTTGGGCCTGTCGGTGGTGACGGACCTGTGCCTGCCGGACGCGCTCGAACCGGTGAGTCTGGCGGAGATCGTGGCGACGGCGAACGACGCGGAGCCGAAACTTCGCGCCCTGGTGCGAACGGTCGTGGCCCGGCTCGAAATCCGCCGCCCGTGACCGGTGCCCGGCGGCGGACGGGCTATAATACCCGTGTCTGGTAATCGGTTTCCTCCCCGTTCGACACGCTCGCGCGTTCCCATGCCCACGCCCGCTGCCGCCGGTGTCGCCCGCGCCGTACTCCGCCGGGCGGGGGTTGCCGTCCTCACGGCCGCCGCCGTCCTCGCCGCCGCGCAACTCACCATCCTGTTGCCCGCCTTCGGCACCAGCGTCTTCCCGGTCTGGTTCCCGGCCGGGGTGATGCTGTACGCCATCGGGCGGTTCGGCTGGCCGGCGGCGGTCGGCTGTGCGGCCGGGACGGTCCTGTTCAACAGCCAACTGAGTCCGTGGTGGGTGGCCGTCGGGATCGGCGCGGGGGCCACGCTCAGCTACTCGCTCGGGGCCGTCGCGCTGGCGCGAGCCGGGTTTCGCGGAAACGTCGATGACCTGTCACAGGCCCGCCGGTTCGCGCTGACGGGCGTGCTGTTCGCGCCGCTGGTGTCCGCCGTGAACGGTCCGCTGTGGCTCCTGGCCGACGGCCAGATGGCGGCGGGCGACTTCCCCCGCGCGGTCGCCCTCTGGTGGGGCGGGGACGCCGTCGGGGTGATCGCCGTCGCCCCCGCCCTGTACCTAGTCGCCGACCGCTTCCGCGCCGTCGCCCGCACCGTCGTCGCCGTCGATCTGGCGAGTCTGGCCTGCGTCGGGCTGCTCGCGGCGGCCGTCTTCCTGCCCGGCTCGCCGGTGGCCGACGCCCACCTGCCGGTCGCGTTCCTGACCGTCCTCGCCCTCAGCACGATCAGCTTCCTGCGACCGTCGGCGGTGGCGGTGACGGCGCTGCTGCTGGTCGCCGCCCTGGGCCTCCTCGGCACCGCGCGGGGGGCCGGGCCGTTCTCCGAGTACGGGCCGCGGACGGGGGCGGTGCTGATCGGCCTGTTCACCGGCACGGTGGGCGTCGTCACCCTGATGGTGGTCGGCGCGCGGGGGACGCAGGCGCGGACGGCCGCCACCCTCGTCGCCACCGCCCGCGATTACCAACTGCTGGTGGACGGCAGCCCGACGCTCATCTGTCGGTACCGCGCGGACGGGCGGGTGACGTTCGCCAACGACACCCTCCGCGGCTTCCTCGGCAGTGCGGCGGACACCGTCGCCCGGCTGGGACTGACCGAGGCGCGGCAGGTGGCCGACGCCGATGCCGAGGTCGCGTGCGCGGACGCCGGCGGACACCTCCGCTGGCTCCAGTGGACCAGCCGGGCCGTCGGCACGGCCGCCGACGGGGTGGCCGAGTTCCAGGCGGTCGGGGTGGACGTGACCGCCCGGCGGCTGGCCGAGGACGAGCGGCGGGCCATCGAGCGGCAGATGTTCCAGACGGCCAAGCTGGAGAGCCTGGGGGTGATCGCCGGCGGGGTGGCGCACGACTTCAACAACATCCTGACCGGCGTGCTGGGGAACGCCGAGCTGGCCGCCCGCGACCTGCCGCCCGACGCGCCGGCGGCCGTCTACCTGGGGCGGGTGGCCGACGCCGCCGCCCGCGCCGCCGACCTGAACCGCCAGCTCCTGGCCTACGCCGGCAAGGGGAAGTTCGTCGTCCGCGAGATCGACGCGAACGCCCTCCTGGCGCAGACGGTCGAACTGGTACGGCTGTCCCTGGCCAAGAAGATCGACGTGCGGCTGGAGCGGTGGCCGCGGCTGCCGGCCGTCCACGGGGACGAGTCGCAGCTCCAGCAGGTGCTGATGAACCTGATCCTCAACGCCGGCGACGCCATCGGCGACCGGCCGGGCACCATCACCCTGCGGACGGACGTGGCGGTCGTCGGCGGGTCGGTCCTGACCGACTCGTCCACCGGCCGGCCGGCCAAACCGGGGCGGTACGTCACCGTCGCCGTGTCCGACACCGGGTGCGGCATGGACGCGGCCACGCGGGCGCGCATCTTCGAGCCGTTCTTCACCACCAAGTTCACCGGCCGGGGCCTCGGGCTGGCGGCGGTCCAGGGCATCATTCGCGGGCACCACGGGGCGCTGGCGGTGGACACCGCCGTCGGCCGAGGCACCACCTTCACCGTCTTCCTGCCGGAGTACGTCCCCCCGCCGCCAGACGCGCCCGTGCCGGCCGGCTCGCCGTCCGGCGAGATCGCCGCCGACCGCATCACCCCCCGGCCGAACGCCCGCCGGAACACCGTCCTGGTGGTGGACGACGAGGACGCCGTGCGGGAGTTGACCGCCGTCATCCTCGGCCAGGTCGGGTGGAACGTGCTGACGGCGGTGAACGGCCGGGAGGGGGTGGACGTGTTCCGCACCCACGCCGACGCCATCGCCTGCGCCGTCCTCGACTTGACCATGCCGGAGATGGACGGCCTGGAGGCGATGGCCGCCCTGCGGGCGGAGCGGCCGCGGCTGCCCGTCCTGCTCTGCACCGGGTACTCGGAGGACGCGGTGCCGGCGGCGCTGACGAACGCGCCGACCGGCCTGCTGCTGAAGCCGTTCCGCCCGGCCGACCTCCGGCAGGCGCTGGCCGACCTGTTCGCCGCCACCGCCGGCGGCCCCACCCCGCTGCCGTGACCAATCCCACTCAGGCGTTCCCCATGCGCACCCTCGCCATCGGCGACATCCACGGCGCGTCCGCCGCCCTCGACGCCCTGCTGGCGACCGTCGCCCCGATACCGCAAGACCTGCTCGTCTTCCTCGGCGACTACGTCGATCGCGGGCCGGACTCCAAGGGCGTGCTGGACCGGCTGATCGCCCTCGCCGCGTCCGGCCGGCCGATGGTCTGCCTGCGGGGGAACCACGAGCTGATGATGCTCCGCGCGCGGCACGACCGCTCGGAGTTGAAGATGTGGCTCGGCGTCGGCGGCACGCAGGCGATCGGCTCCTACGCGGTGAATGGGATGCGGGCGCAACTCGATTCGGTGCCGGCAATCCACTGGGAGTTCCTGGAGAAGGGTTGCGTCGATTACTTCGAGACGGACACGCACATTTTCGTCCACGCCGGGGTGGACCCGTCCCGGCCGCTCGACCAACAGACCGAGATGATGCTGTTCTGGGAGTTCGTGAACGCCCCGATCCGCCACGCCTCCGGCAAGCGGGTGATCTGCGGGCATTCCAGCCAGCGGAGCGGGCTGCCCCGCGCCTGGCGGACGACGGTGTGCCTCGACACCGGGGCCTACGCCGGCGGCTGGCTGACCTGCCTGGACGTGCATTCGGGCACGTTCTGGCAGGCGAACGAGTCCGGGACGACGCGGATCGACCAGTTGCAGGAAGAGGATTGAGCCGGGCGGCGCGGGCCGCGACCGGGGCCGGACGCCTCGAACGGCTACGGCCGCCTGAAGTCCACGGCCTTGTAACTCGGCTTTGAAGGGAGGCGTCACTTCGCGGTCAAGTCCCAGATGAGGGCGGTGCCGTCGGAGTACGCGACGACGGCCCGCTTCCCGTCCGGGCTGATGTCGCCGCTGGTCGGAGTTCCACGGGAGTAGTCGAGCGGGTACTCCCGCGCACCCCCTTCGGCCTTGAGATCGACCACGACTGCTCCGGTCGGAGCGAAGTTCCACCCCACCAGCCGCGTCCCCGTCGGATCGAACCGGACCTGCGACACGCCGCGTCCCTTCATGTGCGAGGTCACGGTTTCGGCTTTCACGTCCAAGACGGACACCCCGCCGGTACCGGCGAACGCCACGAAACCGGCGTCGTGGCTGACGGCCGTCGCGTTATACGGCGGGAGCGCGGCCGTTTTCTCGGCTGGAATCCGGAACCGCTCGGTGCCGTCGGTCACGCTCAACCCGACGACGGCACCGAATGCCTGCCCTTTGGGGCCGCGCTCGCGAACGACGGCGGTGGTGCCGTCGCTACTCAGCACGAGGGGGCCAGCCTGCCACTTGGCGTTCGGGGATCGCTCCCATTCGCTCGACACTTTTCCGGTCGTCGGGTTGGCGACAACGACGGTCATTTTCCCGTCCGAGGGCCGCTCGATAACGATGCGCTGGTCGGAGGTTACGGCCCGCAGGGTGCTTCCCTTCGCGGCGGTGTACGTCGAGAGCGGCTCCTTTCCCGCCAACTCCCAGACCGTGAACTTCACCGCGCCATCGTCGGCCGGGTCGAGGCTCGACTCGATCACCCGGTCGGCCGACGACCGCACGAACGACACCCGCCTGTCGGCCCACGGGGTCGTCAGCGGCACCGGCTTGCCGACCGAGGTCCACTGCCGCAGCCGTCCCCCGGAGGTGGTGGAATACACGGAAGTTCCGTCCACGGAGAACCGTGGGTTGAAGACGGCGGTGTCCGGGATCGGCGGTTCGGCCACCGGCCGGCCCGTCTTCGCGTCGAGGATGTCCAGCCGTCCCCAGGGGGAACGAACGGCCACCCGCGATTCGTGCGCGGCGAGGAGCTGCGGCGACGGCTGCGGCGTCTCGAACTCCCACTCCTTCTTGCCGGTGGCCAGCGAGTATCGCGCGACGGACTTCGGGCCGTCCACCAGCAGCCCGTCCTCGCCGACGGCGAGAACCTGCGCCGTGCGGTCGAAGTGGAGGGTCCGTGCGACCTTGTCGGTACGGAGATCGAACACGTCGATTTCGAGTCGGGAGGTGGCGGGCTTTTCGGGCTTCTCCTTAGCGTTCTCGACCTCCCGTCCGGCGGCCAGCCAATTGCCATCCCCGGACACCGCGTGCCGCGTCTCTCGGCCCGGCAGTGCGAGCGGCGGCAACTCCTTCTGCGTGGTCAAGTCCCACCGCAAAACGCGAGGCGCGAGGAGATCGCGGGCGTACAGTTTGGTTCGATCCGAGGTCGTGCCGAGGAGTTGGGGAACCCGCGCGTCGTTCGACAAGGAGTGAGTCCGCCGGCCGGTGTCGAGGTCGCGCAACTCGATCCGCTTCGGCCCGACGATGGCGAACGACTTCCCGTCGGCCAACCCGACCACGTTGTCGGTGGAGTCCGCTTCGAACAGCAGTTCGTTCGCTACTTTCCCGGTGGCGGCGAAGGTGCTAATGACGCGGAACTGGTTCCGCTCGGCCCTCTCGCGGGTCAGCACGCGAACCGCGGAGATGTCGCCGGGGGCGGCGTGAGGGGTCGTGAACCGCCCGTTCGCTTCCGTAGGCGAGATTTGGGTGTACGCCAGTGGCCGGGAAGCCCCGGCGTCGAGGATCAGTCGGAACGTCGGATCGACCACGACCAAGTGTTTCCCGTCGGCCGAGAAGACCGCGACACCGCTCGGCGAGCTGCCGATCAGCGACCCCAACCGCGCGATGGCCCCCTTCGGCAGCGGCAGGCCGTCGCGGTCCTTCGTCGGGTCCGGGACCGGGACGGGGGCGGCGGAAGCGGCCGGGAGAAGCAGCAGGCCGGCCGCGAGTAGGGTACGGAACATGGCTCGTCTCCTCCGGGGAAAGGGTGTCAACTCAGGCGTCCACGATCATCGGGCGGTCGTGCGCCCAGCTCACGGCCATGCGGTACAGCAGCCCCTGCACGGCTCGCTCGCCGGCGTCGCCGCTCGGCTCGCCCAGGTTCGGCACCGTCCGCGTCGGGCGGTTGGCGGGCGGCAGGTTGATGAGCCGGTCGAACTGCTCCGGCGTCGTCGGGATGTCGCCGTCCAGGGCCAACCCGCCCACCCACGTCAGGACCAGGCCGAGGTGCCACGGGTTCAGCTTCGGGCCGACGCCGAGCAGTGCGTGGAAGAGCTGGTCCGAAGTCACTTCCGTCGCGCCGAACTCGTTGGCCGGGAGCGGCCGCGTCAGCGGCTCCGTCGCCTCGAACAGCCGCCGCTGACGGTAGGGTGTCACCGCCGTGCCGTCGTACTTGAAGTCCTGGACGGCGCGGAGCATCAGGAAGCCGCCGACCGTGTCCGGCGGCTGCACGCGGGCGAGCAGCCAGGCCTCGGCGGAGCGGGGAATCGGGTAGTGGACGACCCCGACGCAACCGCCCGCACGACCGCCACGGTTGACGGGGCAAATCGCACACTCCGGGGCGATGGCGTCCAGCCCGGCCGCGTCCCGCTCCAGGTCGGGCAGTAGCACCGACCGGTCGAACCGCTTGCCGTCCGCCGCCAGCGTCACCACTTTCACCGAGGCCGTCGCCGGGTCGCGGCCGTCCCGCTCGGCGGACGCGCGGACGAACGCCGCCTGATCGCGGGCGCGGAGCAAACCCAGCAGCGCCCGGGTGCCGGCGTCGGTGTCGCCGTTGCCGAGGGTCTGCTTCGGCTGGCACGGCAGGTCGATCACCACGGACAGGGCCATGCGGACACCTCTCTGCTTGTTAGCCCGCCGCGCGAGCAAGGGCCGTTGGCCAAGGCGGTGTCACGGTCCCGATTGTCCGCCACGGCGGTTTGCCCCTTGCTCGCGCGGCGGGCTAACATTGGATCGATCACCCACCGACCGCCGCATCCAGCAACTGCCGCACGCTCTGCACGACGCGGACGCAGTGGTCCACCGCCGGCGGGCCGTGGCGGAGGGCCAGCTCCCGCACCGCTTCGATCAGTTTCAGCCCGGTGTCGGCGTCGGTGACGGCGTTCGCGTCGGCGGACAGACCCCGCTTCAGCCGCTCCATCATGTCGGCGGCGGGCGGCTCGGCGACGGCGTGCGACGAGAGCGAATCGGAGATGATGGCGCTCGCCTTCAACGCCCCTTCCACGGCGTCGAAGAGCAGCCGGTGCGTGGTCCGTTCCGCGAGCGCCGACCGGAGCAACTCGGCCCCCACTTCGGCGGCGGCGGAGACCAGCTTCTTGTCGTCGTCGGTGAAGTCCGGCTTGTCGAACAGTTCCAGCACGACGTGAACGCCGTTGGCCACCCGAAGCGGTGCGGCCAGCATGGAGGTCCGCCCGCGCTCGAACGGCATCAGGCCGAGCGACCCGACGGCGGCCGGGCTGAAGTCGGTCATCACGCACGGGTCTTGCAGGCTGGCGATGCTGGCCGCCAGCGTCCGGCTGAACGGCACCGCCTCGACGGGCAGCGGCCGGCCGTCGGTGCCGTAGGCGGCGGTCGTCTCCTCGCCGTCGGCGGGCAGGTGGCGGACGATGAGCGCGCCGTCGGTGGCCCCGGTGGCGCGGAGCAGGAAGCGGAACAGCGAATGCACGGCGGTCGGCAGCGGCACCGGGTCGTTCAGCGCCGCCGACCCGCGCACCAGTGGGAGAATCTTCTCCACCGCGTCGCGGAACTCGCCGAGGGTGCGGTTCAGTTCGCGCGTTCGCTTGGCCGGGATGATGCGGTCGAGTTGCTTGTGGACCGCCGCGAGGAACGTTTCCCGCCGCAGGTCTTGGTTCTTGTCGAGGTAATCCCGCACGCCCATCCGCAGCGCATCCAGCGGAGTGGCCTGGTTCGCGTAGCCGGTGACGAGGATGGCGACGATCTCCGGCTGGAACTCGACGAGGTCTTCGAGCAGCCGCAGGCCGTCGGACCCGGAGCCGAGGTTCCAGTCCAGCACGGCGAGGTCGATGGGGTAGGTGTTGGCCAGTTTGAGCGCCGTCTCGGCGTCGCCGGCGGCCAGCGCGCGGACGTTCGGCACCCCGGCCAGCCACTCCTGGAAGGTGCGGCGGACGCCGTCTTCGTCGTCGACGATGAGGACCGTTTCGGGCATGGTGGGTCCGCTGGTGTCTTGTTAGCCCGCCGCGCCAGCAAGGGGCCATCCGCTTGAGTGGTTCGCCCCTTGCTGGC
>JAYUFU010000579.1:0-8931 GCA_043738505.1 Fimbriiglobus sp.
AGGTGTGTCGACTTTCGCGGAGCGAAAGCCGACACACCACGACCGCGTGAGAGTCGGTGCGACACCGGTCGTCCGGCCTCGGGTTTTCCCCATTTCAGGCTGGACAGCACGCTGCCGGTGTTTTACTTTGACATACGTCATGCTTCTTCGGAGATATCCCGATGCGTTCCCGTGTCACCGTCCGACGGGCTTTTACCCTCATCGAGCTGCTGGTCGTCATCGCCATCATCGCGATTCTCATCGGCCTGCTGCTGCCGGCCGTGCAGAAGGTCCGCGAGAGTGCGGCCCGCATGAAGTGCCAGAACAACCTGAAGCAGATCGGTCTGGCGCTGCACAACTACGAGGGCGCGTACCAGAAGTTCCCGTCCGGCTACGTGTCGCGGACGTTGTCCGTCAACGGCGACAACCTGGGGCCGGGGTGGGGGTGGGCGGCCCTTCTGCTGCCGTATGTGGAGCAGGACAACCTGTACCGCAAGATCAACCCGGCGGTGGACCTCCTCGACCCGGCGCACGCGGCCGTGCGGGTGACGGTGCTGCCGGGGTTCCGCTGCCCGTCGGACGCGCCGCCGGCCGACACCTTCACCGCCGTCTCCGGGACCGGCACCCTCGGCCAACTGGCGTTCGCCAACTACGTCGCCTGCGGCGGCACGTTCGAGGTGTCCGGCTTCCCCGACACCAACACCGGCACCTTCCTGCGGAACTCCGGGTATCGCATGGCGGACCTGACCGACGGCACGTCGAACACCCTGTTCGTCACCGAGCGGTGGAGCAAGCGGTCGCCGATGACCACCTGGGTGGGGGCACCCACCGGGGCCATCAACCCGCCGCTGAACCCGGCGCTGGGCGACGAGGAGGCCCAGACGCTGGTGCTGATGCAGACCGGCACGGCGGCCGAGGGGCGGACGCCGAACAACAAGCTGGACCACGTGGAAGACGCCAGCAGCCCGCACACCGGCGGGGTGAACGCCCTGTTCGGCGACGGCTCGGTGCGGTTCGTCCGCAACTCCATCGCCCCCGCCACCTGGACCGGCCTGGGCACCCGCGCCGGCGGCGAGGTGCTGGAGGACTGGTGAGGAACAGAGCGAGAATCCAAAAAGAGGAACGCGGATGACACGGATCAAAGCCGGGATGAAGAGGATCCGAACAAGAATGATTTCGTTCTGATCCTTTTCATCCCTGGTTTCATCCTCTTCATCCGTGTTCCTCTTCTTGAATTCTTGCTTCTCTGCTCCGATTCACATCCTCCGCGTCCCTCGGACTTTCGTGGTTCGCCATGCCCCGCAATCGCTACCTCGTGATCGCCGCGGCCGTCCTCCTCGCCGGCGGGGCGCTGGCGGTCATCCTCCTCACGCGCGGCAGCGAGTTGGCCACCCTGCGCGGGCACGACGGCGTCGTGCGGGCCGTGGCGTACTCGCCCGACGGCACCGTCCTCGCCTCCGCCGGCGACGACCAGACGGTTCGCCTGTGGGACGCCAAGACCTACCAGCCCCTCCACACCCTGACCGGGCACACGGGGAAGGTCCTCGCCCTCGCCTTCGCCCCGACCGGCAACCTGCTCGCCTCCGCCGGCCAGGACCACTTCGTCCGCCTGTGGGACTGGACCACCGGGAAGGAAGCGACGACGTGGCACATCGGCCCGAAGGCCACCGAGTGCCTCGCCTTCTCGCCCGACGGCAGCACCCTGGCGGCGGCCGGCGTGGACAAGCTGGTTCGCACCTGGGGCGTGGCCGACCGCAAGCCGCTCCGCACCCTGACCGGGCACACGAGGCACGTCCACGCGGTGGCGTTCAGCGGCGACGGCGGCCGGGTGATCGCGGCCGGCGAAACGGGCACCATCCTGATCTGGGGGAAGACCGGCCCGACGGCGATTCAAACGCTCTCGGCCGGGCAGCACCACGTCAACGGCATGGTCGTGTCGCCCGTCGGCGGGACACTCTTCGCCGCGACCGGCTCCGGCCTGCTCGCCTGGACGCTGCCCACCGGTACACCAAAGGACGTGGCGTTCGACGGGGCCGGGCTGGCGCGGGCGGTGGCCGTGAACGCGGACGGAACGCGGCTGGCCACCACCCACGAGGACCGCACGGTCAAGGTGTGGGACGCGGCGACGGGCGAGATGCGAACCGAGTACCGGGGCCACCGCGACATCGGCACCGGCGTCGCCTTCGCCCCGGACGGCCGCACCCTGGCCACGGCCAACGCCGACGGCACGGTCAAAGTCTGGCCGGTGCCGGCGCGGTGAGCATGGGGAAGTCGCCGGCCATCCAGGTGTGCCCTGGCGGGTCCTACTTCTTCTTCGGCTGCCGCAGGTTCGTCTCCGGCGGGTCCGGGTCGGGCACCTTCAGTTCCGTCCGCAGGCGGGCCAGTTCCGTTTCCAGTTCCTTCCGGGTGGCGGCGTACTTCGGGTCGTCGAAGACGCTCGTCAGTTCCTTCGGGTCGGCCTTCAAGTCGAACAGTTCCCAGTAGTCGAACTCCGGCTCGTAGAACCGCACCAGCTTGTAGCGGTCGGTGACGACGCCGTAGTGTTTGGCCACGCTGTGGGGGCCGGGGTACTCGTAGTAGTGGTAGTAGAAGCTCGTCCGCCAGTCCTTCGGCGTCTCGCCCTTCAGCAGCGGCACGAAGCTCTTGCCTTGCACCTCGGCCGGCACCGGCACTCCCGCCGCTTCCAGCAGCGTCGGGGCGAAGTCGATGTTGCTGACGATCTTGTCCGTCGTCGTGCCCGGCTTGGCCACCCCCGGCCACTTCACCAGCAGCGGCGTCCGCAGGCTCTCCTCGAAGATCCACCGCTTGTCGAACCAGCCGTGTTCACCGAGGTAGAACCCCTGGTCGGACGAGTACACCACGATGGTGTTGTCGCTCAGCCCTTCCTTGTCGAGGTAGTCCAGCACGCGGCCGACGCCCTCGTCCACGGACTGGATGCAGCCGAGGTAGTCGTGCAGGTAGCGGTTGTACCGCCAGCGCGTCAACTCCTTGCCGGTCGGGGCGGCCTTCTCGAACGCCTCGTTGCGGGGCTTGTAATACTCGTCCCATTTCTTCTTCTGCTCGTCGCTGATGCCCGGCGGGTAGACCAGCTTCGCGTCCAATTTGGTGAACGTCTTTTCCAGCGTCATGTCCTGATTCTTCTCGGCCTTGCCGCGGCCGGCGTAGTCGTCGAACAGGGTGTCCGGCTCCGGGTACTTGCGGTCCTTGTCGTGGCCGAGGTGCCGCAGCGCCGGCGACCACTCGCGGTGCGGGGCCTTGTGCTGGCACATCAGCAGGAACGGCTTCGTCTTGTCGCGGTTCTTCATCCAGTCGAGGCTGAAATCGGTGATGAGGTCGGTCGTGTAGCCGTCGTGTTTCACCCGCCGGCCGTCCTTCACCATCGGCGGGTTGTAGTAGATGCCCTGCCCCGGCAGGATGTGCCAGTGGTCGAACCCGGTCGGGTCCGAACCGAGGTGCCACTTGCCGATCACGGCGGTCTGATAGCCGGCCTTCTGGAGCAGCTTCGGGAACGTCACCTGACTGCCGTCGAACTTGCTGCGGGTGTTGTCGTAGAAGCCGTTGATGTGGGAATACTTGCCGGTCATCACGCACGCCCGGCTCGGCCCGCAGATGCTGTTCGGGATCAGACAGCGGTCGAACCGCACCCCGTCCTTGGCGATGCGGTCGATGTTCGGGGTGGTGTTCAACTTCAGCGGATGGCCGTAGGCGCTGACGGCTTGATAGGCGTGGTCGTCGGAGAAGAGGAAGACGATGTTCGGCCGCTTCGCGGGTTCCGCGGCGAGCGCGGGTGCGGCCAACAACAGGGCGAGGAGCGAGGCGCGCATGGCCCACCTCCGGAGGGAGAGGAGTGAGGGCCACTAGCGTACACGAAGCGGACGGCGACGGGAAGTGTACGCCGTCCGCGAGGGGAGTTGAGAGGGGAATGCCGAGGACAGGACTTGAACCTGCACCCCCTTGCGAGGACCAGCACCTCAAGCTGGCGCGTCTGCCAGTTCCGCCACCTCGGCATTCGGCGAGGTGTAAAGTAGGGACCGGACGCGCCCTCATCAAGGGCGATTTGCGGAGCTGGGCAGGTGGGGTGTCGGTGATCAAACCTACGGCGGGAATATCACAATGGATTCCTCGGCCAGTTTCTTGGCACTCGCGCGTGGTTTCGATCCGCCAGGGAAGCGGACGTTGGCGTGGGCTATGTTCCCGTGTTCCGTCTCCCTCGTCACGGTGTAACCCAACTCCAAGGCGTCTTGACACTTGAACCGGACGAGGACCGATTTCGGTGGCCATCGGGCCGAAATTTTCAAATGTGTCGTCAAGGATTCGATGTCCGCCGAGAACAGTTCGTGTCGGAAGACGGCGGATGACGGGTTCCGAAGGTCTGGAAAAGCGACGGCGAAGTGATCGGGTGGGATCACCACGATCAGCCACTCGGCTCCGGGCACCGGTTGCCCTTCGCCGATGTGGGGAACGGCGTCATCCGTTGTCTCGGCCATGCAGCGCCCACTCGATGAGTGCGACCGACTTGGCCGCGTCGGATGCCGGGTACGAATTCTCGTCCTCGACACCTACTTGCGGCCACCACCTAAGATAAGAGATCGCGCCGGACTTTTCAAATTCCAGTTCGAGCAGGCGGTCGCCGACGTGCCACTCCAACTGGATCGATCCGGCCGCGACCGCGACCGCGAACGGAGCGGCGGGCATCGGGTCGTCGTTCACCGGCTTGTACAGGTGGCTTGGAAGATCGCTCACGAACGCCCGGACTTGGGCGATCAACCCCGGATCAAGCGGTTTGGCTCCGTACCCATTCCAGTTGTCCTGCAACCGCGACAGCCGATCAACCCGACGGCACGCGATGTCCAACGGGTTGAGGATACCGGACGACCGCGTGATGTTGTCCCGCAACACGTCCGCTCCATCGACCTCGTACCCGGATTTCTCCATGCCAACCGCCAACTCGATGAACGCCTGGGCGGCCGTTCGCCACCCGGAGTAGAGGGCGAGTCGGGCTTCCTCTCGGAAGGCGTCGGCGGCGAGGCTTTCGCTGGGCTTCCTGGGTTCTCCACCGATCCTGAAGAACCAGTCCGCCACTCGGTTCAGGTCGGCCACCCTGTCTTCCAGGTAATGGCAACGCAGGACTTCGTTGTGACGGACCTTCCACTGCTCGCCCTCTTCGATCAGCAGATCGACGTGTTTCTGCTGGTAACGGAGTTCGGGGTCATCGATGTCGGTCGGCATGGTGGTCTCCGTGTTGGCTCGGCTATGCCTACGGTTTGTGGCCTAGAAACTCGGCCGGAAACCGCAGGCGGTCAGCGAGGTCGATGTGCCCGGCACGCCGAGTATACCTACTAAACGGGCCAGGATTTCGACACAAGAGCGACCGGGAGCGACCAGCACCGAGTGGGAACCACAGGACTCCACAGAACGCTCAAGAGTATTCACGAGTCTCCGAGAGCGACCAGACCCACCAGATCCAGCAGGATGCCACAAGCTTTCCCGAGATGCGTGGCGGGCTGCGACCAGCGGTATTTGAGGGCCAAGTTTTTTCGGCTAAAATGCCGGCACACCGGAGACACCTGATGACGCCCGTGAAACTCACTGCGGAAGCCGAGCCGACGGTTTCCGCAGTCCAGATGGCGAAGACCGTCATCGCCGCGACGGACGGGCAGGTTGTCGGAATGGGGTTCCGCGACGAGGAAGCGGAAGCCGATTTCGAGTTGTCAGCGGACGCTCTGAACTGCCACCGCGTCTTCTGGCGACTCCGCGAGGAGTGGGGGAGCGTGCCCGCCGAATTCGAGGCGAAACTCCTCGCCAACATTTGCTTCGGCCGAGCTTACGCCGAAGACGAGCTGTCGGCCGCACTGATCGCAACCCGCGACCGACCCCGACTTCCATTCGGCTGGAACGCGATGGACTTGGCGAAGCGGCGTCTGGAACGCCAACCCGTCCGCCTTCTGAACCCCGAACTGGAACTGTCGCGATACGCCAAAGGCATCGTCGGGCTTGCCGTTCACCTTCAGGGGATTCAAGGCGACGAGGCCATCCTGTTGCCAGTGGACTTGGTGCGGGAAGCCCTCCAGGCGAAGAAGGTCGTCGTGGCCGGCACAATCACGAAACTCGTGGAGTCCGGACTGCTGGAGATGACGAAGGCGACCTACAACACGGGCAGCGCACGAGAATTCAAGTTCCTCGGCATCGAGGGGAAGGATTACGTTTTCGAGCGCGCCGCCAAATAAGGAAAGCCCGCCGGTTTCCCGCCGAATCATTTCTGCTTCCTCCGTTCGTCTCTGAATCTGACCCGACATCGACCGGCAGCCGCCAACTCCTCATTTCGCCGAAACACAATTGGCTATCAAAACTCACTTTCGCCGTCTAACGATGTCTAGTTACCGACAAAGTTGCTTGACATCAGTTCAAAAATCGGTCGGAAATCGAGTTTTTTTGCCCTTGAGCGGTTGACAAGATGAGTGGACTTATGTATATTTCCCTCACAAGGCCGGAATGAGGAGTTGGCGGACTCCAACCCTCCCCCACCGGTCCCTCCTTCCCGACGATCCCCACGCACCGACCGCTTACGACCCAGGAGGCGATTATGGAAAGCTGGCGCATGGTGTGGCGAGACGGTTTCGCCCCGGTTCTCTCGACCACCGGTCTCCTGTCCCTGCGGGATGCCCTCCGAGTGGACGACCCGCGACTGGTTCAGGGGGCGACCACCACCCCGCCGCCGCTGCTCTGCGTGCAGGACTGGCCGGTGGAGGCCTGCTGCGCCCTCGGCTACTGCGGCTGGCAGGGCGACCGCATGGACACCGTCGGCGAAGTGGAGGAGTTCTTCGCCAAGTGCTGCTTCGAGGCCGACGCCCGCCTGGGCGAGCCGGCCGCCTGCCGCTGGTTCCTCAACTGGTTCGACGACACGCCCCGCCCGGACATGCGGCGGGAACTGCTGGCCGAGGTCGAACTGGCCCTCGCCGACCGGCTGGATCTCGACCGCCCGGTGACGCCAGCCCTGGCCGAACCGCTGACGGCCGACCCGCTGCACAAGGCGGCGTTCGCCGCCGCGTGACGGGCGATCATTACTGTACACCGAATCATTACCCGAGCCAAACCGAAAACCGACGAAAAGGTGTCCCGCCATGATCCCCATCTGCAAGCACTGCCGGACGAACAAGGTGAACCGCCCGCGCGGGTTGTGCTGGAACTGCTACTACACGCCCGGCGTGAAGGACCAGCACCCCAGCGTCAGCAAGTACGCCCGCCGGGGCGAGGGCAACTTCAACGGCAACGCGCCGTTCGACACGGAGCCGACGGCGCACGCCCCCGGCACCGCCGAGAAGCTGGCGGTGATGGCCGACCGGGCCAAGCGGAAGCTGGCCTTGTGGCACCCGCTGGACGCCCAGTTCGACGGCGACCCGCGGCCGCTGAGCGTGCTGCACCTGTCGCAGATGGCGATGGCCGGCTGAGAAGAGGGGACAGTTGGGAGACAGGAATCAGGAATCAGGGGACAGGAGGCAGGAGGCAAAAATCAAAGAACAACAACCGAGTGAAACGATAGGTGGATTCCTGATTCCTGGTTCCTGTCCCCTGATTCCTGATTCCTGCCCCCTGTCTCCTGAATCACGGCGGGGACTGGAAGCGGCCCCCGCCGTTTTTTCACGCGCCCGGCTGGCGCGACTGGCGCGGTCGCAGCGGCCGGCGGGTGGCGCAAGTCGGCGGTCAGTCGTGCCGCGTGGACGGGTCGAACCGTTCGTAGGTCACTGGCCGGCTGCCCGGCGCGGTTTTCCGACACCGCCGGCGACCGGGAATGTCATTCGTGACGTATGGTTGCGGCAGATTTTGCGAACCGCGAGTGGCGTACACCGGAGGGATGCCCAATGCTCGTCCTGAGTCGGAAACTGGGGGAGAAGATCTTCATCGGCGACAACATCTGCATCACGGTGGTGGACATCGACCGGGGGAAGATTCGGCTCGGCATCGAGGCCCCGCGCGAGGTGGCCATTTACCGACAGGAGCTGCTTCCGCTCGGCCAACAGGCTGGGATGATGCCGCCCCCGCAGCAGAAATTGCCGTCCGCCGGCTGACCGCCCGTCCGTGCCGGTTCGCACCCCGCCCGTCGCCGCTTCTCCCCGCGGCGCGGGCGGTTGTCGTTTGCACGTGTCGCCCGTCCGCGGACCCCGACTTCGTTCACCCGCCGGCGCGCTCCGCCAGCCGTTTGGCGACGATCACCTTGGCGTCGCCGTCGGCGTAGAAGTCGGGCACTCGGCCGCACTCGACGTACCCCCGCTTCGAGTAGAAGCGCCGCACCGGGTCGAACGCCGGCTGCGAACTCGTCTCGATGACGAGCAGCCGTCCGCCGGCCGCGCGGACGTGGCCTTCGACGAACCGGAGCAACTCGCCGCCGACGCCCTGTCCCTGACTGGCCGGATCGACGCCGATCCACCACAGGTCCCATACGGCGTTGGCGTTGGGGGTCGGGGCGAAGTACACCCATCCGACCGGCGGCGCGTCCGGGGCATTGGCCCAGACATGGGCGAGGTGGCCGTCTCCCAACCGGCCGGCGTGCAGTTCCTCCAGCACCCCGCCGAGCAGCCCCTCGGCTTCGCCGGGTTGGAAGATGCCGGTGGCGGCGGCCAGGGCGATGAGGGCAGGCGTATCCGTCGGGACGGCGGGGCGGAGCATGGGCGGGCCTTGCGGACGGGGTTGCGCGGGCGTCACTCGGCCCGGACACGCGACACCGCCGGCGGGTTCACTTCTTCTTCAACCGTTCCAGGGCTTCCTTCGCGGCGACGGTGGGGCCGGCGTCGGCGTGCCCGGTGGCCATCGCCTGTAGTGCCTTCACCGCCTCCGAGGTGGCGATGTCCTCGATCATCCGGATCGCCAGCTTCGACCGCTGCCAGGATCGACTCCAAAGTCGGTTTCGATCCGTTCGCAGGCTCCACCCGCCGTCGGCGGTATCGGCCGGGGCGT
>JAYUFU010000580.1:0-8923 GCA_043738505.1 Fimbriiglobus sp.
AAGGGGAGCGGTCGGTCGCGCTACCCGCTCCCCTTCGTGTCGCGGCAAAGCACAGACTCTCTCTTGCCGCACACTTCCCGTTCCGCACCCACGCGGTTACACCATCAGCATCACACGGGGCACGCGCCATGAACATCGTCATGATCGAGGGGGACGGCATCGGGCCGGAGGTGACGGGGGCCGCCAAGGAGGTCATTTCCGCCGCCGGCGTGAAGATCGACTGGATCGCGGCCGACGCCGGGGTCGGGGCGGCCGAGAAGCACGGCGAGCCGCTGCCGGAAGAGACGCTCGACCTCATCCGCAAGCACCGCGTCGCGCTGAAGGGGCCGTGTACCACGCCCGTCGGCAAGGGGTTCCGCAGCATCAACGTGCGGCTGCGGAAGGGGCTGGACCTGTACGCCAGCGTGCGGCCGGTGAAGACCCTGCCGGGCGTGAAGACGCCGTACACGAATGTCGATCTGGTGGTGGTCCGCGAGAACACCGAGGGGCTGTATGCCGGGCTGGAACACCAAGTGGTGCCGGGGGTCATCGAGAGCCTGCGGATCATCACCCGGCCGGCGTGCGAGCGGATCGTCCGCTACGCCTTCGAGTTCGCCCGCAACCACGGCCGGCACACCGTCACCTTCTGCCACAAGGCGGACGTGATGCGGCTGAGCGACGGACTGTTTCTGGAATGCGCCCGCGAGGTGGCCGACGAGTTCCCGTTCATCCGCTTTGAAGAAAAGCCCATCGACAACATCTGCCTCGACCTGGCGCTGGACCCGACGCGGTACGACGTGCTGGTGATGGAGAACCTGTTCGGCGACGTGATCTCGGACCTGTGCGCCGGGCTGGTGGGCGGGCTGGGGGTGGTGCCGGGAGCGAACCTGGGCAGCCGGTACGCGGTGTTCGAGGCCGTCCACGGCAGCGCGCCGGACATTGCCGGGCAGGGGAAGGCGAACCCGATTGCCGTCGTCCGCAGCGCGGCCATGATGCTGGATCACGTCGGCGAGCGGGCGGCGGCGGCGCGGATCGAGGCGTCGGTGGCGACGACGCTGACGGCCGGCGTCGGCCTCACCCGCGACCTCGGCGGCACCGGCACCACCGCCACCATCACGCGGGAGCTGGTGCGGAACCTGAGGGCGTGACGATGAGAGGCAAACGACAAGACGCACTCACTTGTCGAGGTTCGGTGGGAGAACGGGTGATCGATTGCCTGGGGAAGAATCGCACGTTTGCGACAATATTAAGCAAGATGGTGCGAAATACTATAAGCTAGCACTATCACACCGGCAGACCCCACCCATGAGCCGCAAGAACCGCCAGAGGCAACAGCAGCGGAAAGGCAAACCCGTCCAAACCCCTCGGGTTCCGACGCCAACAAACTTAACCACAGCGGAACCCACACAGTTGCCAACTTCGTGGGTTCGTGTGAAAGGGGTGTTCGTCTTTCTCAGGAATTTGCCCTTTCTGTCCGTTGCCGCCATCTTGATTTCCCTATTCGCACTCTGGTATACTAGGCAGCAAACCATCGCGACTCAGGATCAAGCCCGGATTGCGCAGGAGCAAACGCGGCTCGCACAACAAACCCTGGACATCGCGACTGGAAAACGGCAGGCGAAGATTCAACCGGCCGACTACTTCCCGCAGAAGAAAAACTTCCCCGAGAGCGACATCGGAACTGTCGGCGGAACGAGCCGTGCGTACTTCCGAGACGCCAACACTCTTGTCCGCCTCGCGCCCGCGATCATCTTCAACAATGACAGTGACGAAATGATCGACGCGGTTCGCGTCGAAGTCCAATTCGTCGGCGGGATATCCAATATTCAGCAAACAAGGGACGAGTTGATTCATCCACCCAAGGACTGGTTCAAAAACGAGTCGCCGGTCATACTCAGGGCTGCGCACAGGGAAGAAACGGTCTTGGCGCAGCCGTGGCTGCCCGGAGAGGCGTTACGAGTCATCTTGCTGAAGGGGGTGTTGGACCAGATATCGCAAGTCCAGAGCACGACGGCAACGGACAAGCTCCATCACGCGGAACTCAGCATCGTCGTGAGCGCGAGGATCGCCGGTGGCAGCGTGTTCAGCACGACTCCGCCCAACCCAATTTTGATGTCGGTGACGTGGCTGCCCAGTGGCTTCCCAGAAGGGGAAGTGAAGAGGGTCCAAGACTCCTACATACCGTACCACATCTCCTACAAGCAGAAGCGGACACCCACGATCCCGACGACTCAATCCATTAACCCTCACAGGGGGAGTTTCAACGATTTGCCGCGGTTCGACTTCCCGAACGGCGAAAAGCCGAAATGACCCTCTCTGATTTACGAGTCTGCCACCGTTCACCGAACGGACCTGCCCACACGCCGTTTCGGAGCCACGCCATGAACCGCCTCACGCTCGCCGTCCTGTTCGCGTCCACGCCGTTCGTCTTCGGGGAGGAACCGAAACTTTCCAAGGACGAGCAGGAAGTCATTGACCTGACGAACGCCGAGCGGAAGGCGGCGAACCTCCCGCCGCTGAAGGTGAACGCGAGCCTCTTGGAGGCGGCTCGCTCGCACGCCGCGAACATGGCCAAGCAGGACAAGCTCGAACACGTCCTCGACGGCAAGACGCACACCGACCGCACCAAGGCCGCCGGTTACGCCTCCGGGTTCGTCGGTGAGAACATTTCCTGGAACTCGAAAGATCCCAAGGAAACCGTCGCGGGGTGGATGAACTCCCAGGGCCACAAGGACAACATCCTGAACAAGGACTACGCCGACATCGGCGTCGCCGTCGCCAAGAGCGAGAAGGGCGAGCCGTATTGGGTGCAGGTGTTCGGTAAACCGTAAGCGCGCGGGTATACTGACAGTCCGCTTGCGTTCCTCTCCCACTTCGGTGCCGCCATGCATCCCGTCGCCGATCACCACCGCCAACTCACCCGCCGCGCGCTGTTCGGCCGCGCCGCCACCGGCGTCGGCACTGCGGCGCTGGCGTCCCTGATGGCGCGAGACGGGCTGGCGGCCGAAGCGCGGAAAGCCGTCGGCGGACTGCCGGGGTTGCCGCACTTCGCGCCCAAGGCCAAGCGGGTCATCTACCTGTTCCAGAACGGCGCGCCGACGCACGTCGATCTGTTCGACTACAAGCCGAAGATCGCGGAGCTGCACGGCAAGCCGGTGCCGGAGTCGTTCGTCGGCGGCAAGCGGTTCAGCACCATGACCGGCAGCGCGACGGGCAAGCTGATGCTGTCGCCGATCGAGCCGTTCAAGCGGCGGGGCAAGTCCGGCGCGTGGGTGAGCGAGTTGCTGCCGCACACGGCCAAGATCGCGGATCAACTGACGTTCGTGAAGAGCATGTATACCGAACAGGTGAATCACGCGCCGGCGATCACCTTCCTGCTCACCGGCGGCGAGCAGCCCGGCCGACCGACGCTGGGCGCGTGGATGAGCTACGGCCTCGGCAGCCTGAACGAGAACCTGCCGACCTTTGCCGTCATGACGAGCATCAGCAAGGGCACCACCTGCGGGCAAATCTTTTACGACTTCTACTGGGGCAGCGGGTTCCTGCCGAGCAAGTATCAGGGGGTGAAGCTGCGCGGCAGCAACGAGCCGGTGCTGTATCTCGATAACCCGAAGGGCACCAGTCGGGAGGTGCGGCGCGGCGTGCTGAACGACCTCGCGGCGATGAACGAACTGAAGAAGCAGCAGATGGGCGACCCGGAGATCGGCACCCGCATGGCGCAATACGAGATGGCGTACAAGATGCAGACGAGCGTGCCGGAACTGACCGACTTCAGCAAGGAAACCAAGGAGACGCTGGAGAGCTACGGGCCGGGCGTGAAGGAGCCGGGGACGTTCGCGTACAACTGCCTCATGGCCCGCCGGCTGGCCGAGCGCGGCGTGCGGTACGTGCAACTGTTCCACGCCGGGTGGGATCAGCACAACAGCTTGACGACCGAGTTGTATACGCAGTGCAAGGACACCGACCAGCCGTCGGCCGCGCTGGTGGCGGACCTCAAGCGGCTGGGGATGCTGGACGATACGCTCGTCGTGTGGGGCGGCGAGTTCGGCCGCACGCCGTTCATCCAAGGGGCGTTCGACGACCGCAAGCGGTGGGGCCGCGACCACCACCCGTATGCGTTCACGATCTGGATGGCCGGCGGCGGAGTGAAGCCCGGCATCAGTTACGGCGAGACGGACGAACTGGCGTTCAACGTGGCCAAGGACGGCGTCCACGTCCACGACCTGCAAGCGACGATCCTGCACCTCCTCGGCCTCGAACACGAGAAGATGACGTTCAAGTTTCAGGGCCGCGACTTCCGGCTCACGGATGTCCACGGCAAAGTGGTGAAGCCGCTGCTGGCGTGACGGCGGAACACCTCCCTCCCGGCGGCGTATGGTGGGACGAGTTGGCTCGACCGCAACGGTTTTCCGCACCCGCAACGCCCACACCCCAACCTCTTCCATGACCCTCCGCCCGCTCGGTCGCACCGGTTTGGCCGTCTCCCCGCTGACCCTCGGCGGGGCGCAGTTCGGCCAGCAGTACGGGCCGCTCGGCGTCGAACAGGCCCGCCAGGTCGTTCACGCCGCCATCGATGCCGGGGTGTCGCTCATCGACACCTCCGCCTTCTACGGCCGGGGCGAATCGGAGCGCCTCCTCGGCGAAGTGCTGGCCGGCGGGTGGCGCGAGAAGGTGGCCATCTGCACCAAGGCCGGCCGGCTCGACCGCGCCACGTTCGACTTCTCCGCCGCCGGGATGCGGGCGTGCCTCGAAGGCTCTCTGAAACGCCTCCGCACCGATCGCGTCGAAATCCTGCTGGCGCACGACATCGAGTACGCCGACGACTTCGACCGCGTGTTCACCGAGACGGCCGACGTGCTGCACCGACTGAGGGCCGAGGGCAAGGCGCGGTTCGTCGGCATGTCGTGCCTGCCGCTCGGCCTGCTGGCGAAGGCCATCGAGAAGTGCAACCTGGACGTGGTAGTGTCCTACTGCCACTTCAACTTGCAGAACCGCCAACTGCTGACGGAGTTGATGCCCGTGGCGGAGACGCACGGCGTCGGGGTGCTGAACGCCAGTCCTCTGGGGATGGGGCTGCTGACGAACGGCGGCCCGCAGCCGTGGCATCCCGGCGACGCGGACATCAAGGCGGCGTGCCGTGCCGCCGCGACGTGGTGCGCCGACCGGGGCGCGGACATCGCCGTGTTGGGGATGCAGTTCTGCCTCGCCGAGGCGCGGATTCCGAGTACCATCACCGGCGCGGCCACCGTCGGCGAACTGACGGCGAACCTGGCGGCGCTGGCCACCCCGCCCGACCCGGAGCTGCTAGTCGGCGTCGAGGCCATCCTCGCGCCGGTGCGCGACCGCATGTGGGCGAGCGGCAATTGGCGGGTGTGACCGCTGGTTCTGTTAGCCCGACGCGCCAGCGAGGGGCGTGGGCTTTCGGCGGTTCGCCGCCCACAGCGGGATGGCCCCTCGCTGGCGCGTCGGGCTAACAAGCAATAGGAAATCCCAATGACCTCCGCCCTGTGGCAAATCCGCTTCGAAGGCATCCCGGAGACGGTGCGCCTGTCCGAACCCGTGAAGGTGCTGGAAGGGCTGCGCGACGGCGACTGGGAGCCGGCCGACGAGGTGAAGGGGCCGGCCGACGCCGACTGGCAGGCCATCGAGGACCACCCGACGTTCGCCGACGCCGTGGCCGAGATGGGACCGCCGCCGACCCCGCCGGAGGACGAGACCCGGCTGGACATGAACCCGCTCATCGACGTGGCGCTGGTGCTGCTCATCTTCTTCATGCTGACGACCACGTACTCCACCCTGCGGCGCGTGATCGCCCTGCCGCCCGCGCCGCCCGAGGACGCGGTCAGCAAGCAGAAGAAGGAGAACAACCCGCTGGAGGACCGCGTCTTCCGGGTGAAGGTGTCGATGGACGGCGAGCGGCTGGTCGTGCAGCTCGACGGCATCGCCATCGACCCGGTCAAGTTGAAGGAGTCGATCGGCGACGTGATGCGGCTGACGGGCAAGCGGGAGATGTACCTGACCGTCGCCGACGACGTGTACTGGGAGGACGAGGCCAAAGTTCACGACGCCGCCAAGGGGGCCGGCGTCCACCAGATTCACATGTCGGGGAAGTAGTGTTCTGCTGGCTCCGCGAGCGGTCGTGATTGGGAATCGAAGACCGCTCGCGGAGCCAGCAGAACACGTCATGTCGGGGAAGTAGTGCTCTGCTCGCTCCGCGAGCGGTTCCACTGGGGAATCGAAGACCGCTCGCGGAGCGAGCAGAACACGCCAGCCGTACTCGTCACGTCACCGCGGGGCGGCGGCCTTGGCCCCGGTTCGCAGCGCGGGGTCGAGGTCGAAGCGGTCCAGGTTCATCACCTTGTGCCACGCCTTCACGAAGTCGCGGACGAACTTCTCCTGCGCGTCGTCGGCGGCGTACACCTCCGCGATGGCCCGCAGTTGCGAGTTCGAGCCGAACACCAAGTCGGCGGAGCTGGCCGTCCACTTGACTTTGCCCGTCTTGGCGTCCCGCCCGTCGAAGAAGTGGTCGCACACCACGGACTTCTTCCACTGCGTGTCCATGTCGAGCAGGTTCACGAAGAAGTCGTTGGTCAGCGCCTCGGGCCGCTTGGTGAACACCCCCAGTTGCGAGCTGCCGGTGTTGGCGTTCAGCACCCGCAGGCCGCCGACGAGGACGGTCATCTCCGGGGCGGTGAGCGTCAGCAGGTGGGCGCGATCGACCAGCAGCGCTTCCACCGGCTTCGTGATGTCGCGGCTGAAGTGGTTGCGGAAGGCGTCCGAGGTCGGCTCCAGGACGGCGAACGACTCGACATCCGTTTGCTCCTGCGTGGCGTCCGTCCGGCCCGGCGTGAAGGGGACCGCCACGTCCTGCCCGGCCTTCTTCGCCGCTTGCTCGACGGCCGTGCAGCCGCCGAGGACGATGAGGTCGGCCAGCGACACCTTCTTCCCGTCGGCCTGAGCCTTGTTGAAGTCGGCTTGGATCTTCTCCAGGATGGTCAGGATCTTGGCCAGCTCGTCCGGCTGGTTCGCCTTCCAGTCCTTCTGCGGGGCGAGGCGAATCCGCGCCCCGTTGGCCCCGCCGCGCTTGTCGGTGCCGCGGTACGTCGAGGCCGACGCCCAGGCGGTCGAGACCAGTTGCGACGTGGACAGCCCCGATTCGAGCAGCTTGCCTTTCAGGGCCGCGATGTCCTGCTTGTCGATCAGCTTGTGATCGACTTTCGGGACCGGGTCTTGCCACAGCTGCGGGGCGGCGACCAGCGGCCCGAGGAGCCGCGACACCGGCCCCATGTCGCGGTGGGTCAGCTTGTACCACGCCTTGGCGAAGGCGGCGTCGAACTCCTTCGGGTTCTCGTGGAACCGCTTCGAGATCTTCGCGTAGGCCGGGTCCATCTTCAGGGCGATGTCGGTCGTGAACATCATCGGCGCGTGCGACTTCTTCGGGTCGTGCGCGTCCGGCACGGTGCCCGTCGCCTTGTCGTCCGTGGGGGTCCACTGGTGCGCGCCGCCGGGGCCTTTCACCAGCTTCCAGTCGTATCCGAACAGGTTCTCGAAGTAGCCGGCGGACCACTTGGCCGGGGTGGCCGTCCACGCGCCTTCCAGGCCGCTCGTGATCGTGTCGCCGCCCTTGCCCTTCCCGAACACGTTCTTCCAGCCGAGGCCGAGTTCCTCGATGCCGGCGCGCTCGGGTTCGGGACCGACGGTCTTGTCCGGGTTGGCCGCCCCGTGGGCTTTGCCCAGCGTGTGCCCGCCGGCGATCAGCGCGACGGTCTCCTCGTCGTTCATGGCCATGCGGCCGAAGGTGGTGCGGATGTCGCGGGCGGCGGCGAGCGGGTCCGCCTTGCCGTTCGGCCCTTCCGGGTTGACGTAGATCAGGCCCATCTGGGTCGCGCCGAGCGGCTGCTCGAGCTTGCGGTCGCCGCTGTGCCGCTTGTCGTCCATCCACTTCGTCTCCGGCCCCCAGTAGATGGCCGCGTCCGGTTCCCAGGCGTCCACGCGACCGCCGGCGAAGCCGAACGTCTTGAACCCCGCCGACTCCAGGGCGCAGTTGCCGGACAGGACCATCAGGTCGGCCCACGACAGTTTCCGCCCGTACTTCTGCTTGACCGGCAACAGCAGCCGGCGGGCCTTGTCCAGGTTGGCGTTGTCCGGCCAGCTGCCCACGGGTGCCAAGCGGAGGATGCCCGACGCCGCGCCGCCGCGGCCGTCGGTCACGCGGTACGTCCCGGCGCTGTGCCAGGCCAGCCGAATGAACAGCCCGGCGTAGGTGCCGTAGTCGGCCGGCCACCAGTCCTGCGAGGTCGTCATCAGCTTCCGGATGTCCGTCTTCACGGCCTCCAGGTCGAGCTTCTTGAACTCCACCGCGTAGTCGAAGTCCTCCCCCATCGGGTCGCCCTTGCCCGAATGCGCGTGGAGGACGTCCAGGTTCAACTGGTTCGGCCACCAGTTGCTGTTGCGGTACGGCGCGGCCATCGGCTTCGGGTCGCCGGTCGTCGTCGGCCCGGCGGGGATCGGCTGTTGGGTACCGACCAGCGAACCCAGCACCGGGCACTTGCTGATGTCCCCGGCCGGGGCGGCCGGCTTAACGGGTTGCGGGGCGGCGGGGTTCTGGGCGAGCGCGAGCGCGGCGATGCACAGCATCGCACCGCCCGTCAGGACGCCGGTCAGGAGAGTGGACTTGGTCATACGACCTCCGAGGAAGTTGCGGGAACTCGACACGGGCAGGCGGGAGCAACCATCGTGACGAGGAAAGTCTAGGCGTCCTCGCCAAACTCTTCCAATTCGTTTCCCGAATGCGAGGCATCAGCCGCCGGCATGTCACGAGTGAGGACGAGTCGCGTGGTGATGACACCGCGAGCGGGCTGTGGCGATTCGTTTCTGCTGGGGAACCGTTGCACGCCACCGCGCGTCGGCGGGAGGCCCATTCTTCCACCTCCCCTCGATGAGG
>JAYUFU010000581.1:0-8918 GCA_043738505.1 Fimbriiglobus sp.
GTCGTGCCGGCAACAAGGCCGCGGCGTCCTCGACTTCCTCGTCAAGGCCGTCACCGGGGCCAAGCCGTCACTGCTCCCACAAGAGGCGTGAACGGTTACCACTTTCCCACTGTCGGTGTACAGGGTTTGCGTCCACTCCGACGGGGCACGCAACCCGCTCGTCGCATCCACCGCGTACTCGATGTCGAGCGACAGAGTCGGCCCGTTCGCGCCCGACGCCCGGACCCGACGGACGACATAGCCCTCCGCGTCTTCGACCTGGAGTCGGTACTTCAAGGCAGAACCTTTGCCTTGATACTCCGTGAGGAGGAGGCCCTTGAAGGGCGTACGCGCCGCAGTCGGGGCGAAGTCCGAAGCGATGTCGAATGGCGCGTGCGTGAAGTCGTTGGCCCGACACCAGAAGAACACCGGGAGCAGGAGCGTGCTTCGCCAAGTCATCACTGAACGCGCGTGTTGGAGAATACCGTAACTTGCTGGTCGAGAATGCCCCTCACGCGGCACCTTGTACACGCGGCCCGTGATTCCATCACTCGCGGATCGTTCGATCGTTGTGCTGAGACCGCCGGTGCGCCCGTCGAAGTTCGGCAAGTTGTTGTCGTATCGCACCTTCTCCCCATCGAATACCAGTCGGTCCTCGGCCTCCGCAGTGGTTTGCTGCGCGGGAAACGGTTTGCCGGCCGCGGCATTCACCATGCCGAGGGACGAGAGCGCGCCCGGTTCCGTGATCTCCTTCACCTGGAACACGAACTCCACCGACTTGATCGTTTCCTGTCGCTTCCGTGCCGCCGGGGACTCGGCGGCGGGTTGCGCGGTGAGGAGCGCGACCGAGGCGAAGATCAGCCCGAGTGCGAGGAGTAGGCGGCGCATCACTTGCCTCCGTCGGTTCGGGGTTCGCCGCGATAGCGGACGGGGACCGCCGCGGTCACTTCGCGGCCGTCGTCCTGTTTCACGCGAACCGCGACGGCCAGCTCTTGTTCGCCGAGGTGCTTCGCGGTCAGGCGAACGAGATAAGACGTCGCGTCGGTTGGTTGCGGTACGACCGCGACATCCCCGGAAGCCGAGGTTACACCGGCAATCGTGAACGGCCGCTGAGTGAGCGAGACGAGCCGGAAGACATCTTCCACCGTGTCGCCCACCGCCACGCGGCCGAACGGTACGCTTACCGGTTCGCTCTGGATGTCGGCCTTCACCTCTCCGACGATGGGGAGAGACCGCGCGGGCAGTTTCGCGCCGGACTCGTCCAGCGGGACGACCCGCACCACGTCGGAGACGGAGCGAACCGTCCCTGGGTTTCGCGGGACGAGACGGATGACCCGCGTCCGCGGCGTGTCCAGTTCGATACTCGCCGACCATTCGGCGTGCGGCTCGACGGCGACATTCGCGGTGCCATCCAGGAGTTGACACGTCACCGTCCGTGAGCCGTCCGCCAATCGATCCGACACGACGCCCAAGTTCAGCACCGTCGGCGTCAGGCGGATCGCGGCGCGAATGGCGTAGCGAATCTCGGCGGTCGTGCGGTGCAGTTTCGCCGACTCGCCGACCGAATAGACCGGCGTCAGCGTCACCGACTCGCGGAAGACGCCATCGTCCTCCACCTTCGCGCGGTCGGGGATCAATCCCTTCAGGGTGATCATGTACGGCTTGGTTTCGCTGGGCACGAGAACCGCCGGGCCACTCGGCTGCACGCTCAGGCACGAGCAGCTATTCTCGAAGCCGTTCAACGTGATCGGGAGTGAGGAACCGTTTGTCAGGCTGACTTCGCGGGAGAATTGGTCCGCCTCGCGGATCGGGTCGGCCGTCGTCTCGACTTCGACTAGCAGTTCCGAGACGACGACCGGGTTCGTCGTGGCCCCAGAACGGAGCGCCCGCACCAGCGAGCCGCCACCCCAATAGGCGACGGCACCGCCGGCGAGCAAGACGACCAGGAGCAACAACTGTCGGGGCACGGGATCGATCCCTTGAGAGGGGAGCGCTTTCCACAATACATCTGTACTGTACACCCACACCCCACGTCTATGTCGAATTCTTTCCCGATTTTTCCGGAATGGTGTATTTGTCCCTTCGGTTTGCCCGCTTGGGCGGCTGTGGCAATCGCCGACTTGCGACCTTCGTTCCGACCTTCGGCGATGGCCAACAACCCTTGAATCGACTCTCCAGAGCCTGTCCCATGTTCGGGGCGGTTCGGGGTGGCGGTCAGGAACACGGCCCGAATCGGGACGGCGGCGTCGAACAGCGGGCGGTACGACGGGGTCGGGGCGTGGTGCGCCTCGTCCACGATCGCCAGCAGCGGCCGGCCGGCGGCGAGGTACGCCGACGGCTCCCCGACCATCACGAAGTCGATCCGCCCCACGACAATCACGGTCGCGCGTCCAGGAGCGCGAACACGATGCGGATGTGGTCGTAGCTCACTTCCTCGTTCAACTCCAGGAACACCGGCTTCAAGCGTGCCGTGCCGTGCTGCTCGGCCGCCGCCGCCACGCGCTCGCACACGTCCTCCGGCACCCAGTCGAAGATCGACGCCGGCTTCTCGGACCGGATGAACTCGGCGAGGTACTCCACGATCGTCCCGCTCGCCAACTCGCACCGCTTCATCACCGCCTGAACGGACATGCCGCTGCGGAACAGCTCGAACGCCAGCTCCTTCTTCGCCGTCATCTTCGGCGGCTCGATGCCGCGCGGGCCGGCCTTCGGGTGCGGCACGTCGGTCGGCAACCCGACCTTCAAACAGTGCGAGCGGATCGCGTTCAAGAAGACGCGGCCGTAGGCGTTCCACCGGAAGTCGCCGACGCCGGAGACGCGCCGCATCGCGTCTTCGGTGGTCGGGCGACCGCGGGCGAACTCGGCCAGCACCGCGTCCGTGAACACCTGGTACGGCTGCACCCCGACCCGCGACGCCTCTTGCCGGCGGAGTTGCCGCAGCGACTCGAACAGGTCCGGGTCCGCCCCCGCCAGTAGGTCGCCCTTGTCGCCGGTCCGCTTCGCCTTCTTCCCGCGGTCCTGCTGGATGAGCCGCACCGTGCGCTGACCCCCCATCACGGCCCACGACGCCGCGTTGAGCTTCAAGATGGGGTATTCGCCCTCGGCCTGGGCCAGCACCTCTTGGCCGAGAAGTTGGTAGATCCAGTCCCGCAGGTCGTCCTTCGGCGCGTCTTTCAAGATGCCGTAGGTCGTGACCTTGTCGTGCCCGCGCGACCGCACGTTCTGCGTGTCCGCCCCGCGCAACACATCGATGACGTGGTTGATGCCGAAGCCTTCTTTGACGCGCGCGACGCACGACAGGATCTTCTTCGCCACGGTCGCGGCGTCCGGCACGTCCGTCGTGTCGCCCAGGCAGATGTCGCACGCGCCGCAGTTCTCCGCCTCGAGCTCCTGCCCGAAATACTTCACGAGCGCCCGGTGTCGGCACACCGCGCCGCTGCAATAGTGCGACATCTCGTTCAGGTGTTTGATGCCGGCCGCGACGTACTCGCGGGTCGCGCCGGCTTCCTCCGCCGACTTCTCGATGATCGACTTGAGGGTGAAGAAGTCGCGGCCGGAGTGCAGCAGGACGCACTCGGACGGTAGCCCGTCGCGGCCGCCGCGCCCCGTCTCCTGCTGGTAGTGCTCGATCGTCTTCGGCATCGCCGCGTGGACCACGAACCGCACGTTCGAGCGGTCGATGCCCATGCCGAACGCGACGGTCGCCACGACGATGTCGGCTTCTTCGGCGGCGAAGGCGTCTTGCGTGATGCGGCGGTCCTCGTTGCTCATGCCGGCGTGGTACGGCATCGCCCTGTAGCCGGCCTTCTGGAGCTGCGCCGTCAAGTCGTCCACGTCCTTGCGGCGCAGGCAGTACACGATGCCGGCGTCGCCCTTGTGCCGGTCGAACACCTCGCGGGCTTGATCCAGGGCGTTGACGCGCGGCAACACGCGGTACGTCAGGTTCGGGCGGTCGAAGTTGCCGACGAGGATTTCGGGGTTCTTCAGCCCGAGTTGTTCGGCGATGTCGCGCCGCACGTTCTCCGTGGCGGTGGCGGTGTAGGCGTGGACGGCCGCGCCGGGGAACATGGTCCGCAGTTGCGCGAGTTGCCGATACTCGGGGCGGAAGTCGTGCCCCCAGTGGCTGACGCAGTGGGCTTCATCGACGGCGATGGTGTGTGCCCCGCCGTCGCGGAGGAATTTGCACACGTCCGCGTTCACGAGGCGTTCGGGCGACGTGAACACGAGGCGCGTCGTTCCGCCGCGAATGCCGGCGGCGGCGGCTTGGCGTTCCCGCGCGGTGATGGTGCTGTCGATGCGGACCGCCGGGACGCCGATCCGCGTCAGGCCGTCCACCTGATCTTTCATCAGCGCGATCAGCGGCGACACGACGACCGTGAGGCCGCCGCGCACCACGGCCGGTGCTTGGTAGCACAGCGACTTCCCGCCGCCGGTCGGCATGACGACGAGCGAGTCGCGGCCGGCGAGCGACGCGCGGATGGCGTCCTCCTGGAGCGGGCGCAGCGAGTCGAAGCCCCAGTGCCGGGACAGCGCGGCGAACAGCGCGGCGGGGAGCGGCGGCATGGCGTGCAACGGCATAGGTTAGGAGGCGGAACCGCAGCTCGTTCGTCGGCGTCCGCCCCGTGCCGGCCACGAAGAACGGGTACTCGCCGGTGGTGCGGATCGTCCGCCCGCCAACCACCGCCAGATTGTACACCCCGGCGAACCGCGCGAACACCTCCTCCACCACTTTCGCCGACACCGCCCCCGGCCGGCGACCGTCGGGGAAATCGACGTGGATGTGGCCGAAGTCGGCCTCGCAGCGGTGGCCGGGCGGGTCAACACGAATCTGCGGACGACGTTCGAGAAGATCGTCCGGCGGGCCGGGCAGGTCGCGTGGCCGAGGCTGTTCCAGGCGTTGCGCGCGAGTTGCGAAACCGACCTCATGCGGGATCATCCGATCCACGTCGTGACGGCGTGGATCGGCAACACGCCGAAGATCGCCCTCGGCCACGACCTCCAGACGCTCGATGCCGACTTCGAGACGGCGATCCGCGGGGACGCAACGGACGACGCGCGCGACGCGGACGGGAGCCAGCGGGGAGCGGACAGGAAACGACAAAGCCGCCGGAAACCACTGGGAATCGTGGGTTTCGGCGGCTCTTGTCCCGTCCTGCCCTGATCTGTCCAGATGGCCAAGGTGGGACTCGAACCCACACGTATTGCTACGCTCGATTTTGAGTCGAGTGCGTCTGCCATTCCGCCACTTGGCCGCCCACAAACAACCATCACAAGATAAGTGTCCGGCCGTGGGTGGACAAGGGGAACCGGCGGGCCGAGTGCGGCAGCGGATTCTGCCGGCTTCGCTTTGGCCTGTACCCCCGGCTCTTCTCCCGCCTTCGAGCGGACTTCAGTCAGGGGGTTGGCCCCTTGCTGGTGCGGCGGGCGAACGAGGCGATACACCACCCCGAAGTCCGCTCCAGTCGCCGGCCAGGAACCCAGGGGAGGGTGGCAGGCGAAGCCGGCCGGGTGAGGTCCCAACTCCGGCGATGCCCGAAAACGTCGACTCACCCGCCGCGACCGCGCCGACGCCGGCCACTACGATACGATATCCGGGCCAACCCCTCCCGCGTTCCCGAGCCGTCGCGGTGTCCGCCGAGAACGAACGCCTCAACCTGCTCCTCACCCTCGGCCGGTTCGCCGAGGCCGAGAAGTACGCGCGCGAGTGCATCGGCAAGACGCCGGACTGGGGCATCGCGTACACGCAACTGGGCCGCGCGCTGGCCGGGCTGCGGCGGCACCCGGAGGCCGTGGAGGCCGCCCGCGAGGGGGTCCGCAAGGCCACGCGCGACGCCTGGGCACTCGCCATCCTGGGGTACACGCTGAAGCACGCCGGGCGGCTGCCGGACGCCGCCGAGGCGTTGACCGACGCCGCTCGCGCCGACCCGACGTACACCTGGACGTACTGCATGTTGGCCGAGGTGGAACTCGACCGCAACCGCCCGAAGGAGGCCTATCAGGCCACACTCAACGGCATCCGGCACGACCCGAACGCCGAGAACCTGCTCCGCTGGAAGGCGTGGTGCGAGTACCAGCTCGACAAGTTGACCGACGCTGTGGCTACCGCCGAATCCGGCCTCGCCCTGCACCCGAATTCGCCGCTCCTGCGGAACGTCCTGGGCTGCGTGCGGTGGCACCAAGGGGAACAGACCTTCTGGCCGTGGCGGAAGGTGCGGCGGCACCGCCTCGCCGACGAGTACCTGATCGAAGCCGTGCGGCTGAACCCGTCCGAGGACGTGTACCGGAACAACCTGACCCGCAACGCGAAAGTCTGCCGCAAGTACGTCGCCGAGCGGTTCCTGATGGCGGTCCTCGTCGTGCCGTTGCTGGCCCTGATGGCGGTCGTCGTGGCCCACGGGCCGCCGAACGCGGCGGGGGTGACGGCCCCGTTCGTCGTGTCGATGGTGTTTTTGGTGCGGTGGGGCACCGCCGACGACTTGCTCCGCGCCGCGCCGCTGACGTGGCTGGGCCTGCCGTCCCCGCCTCTGACTGAGGAGGAGCGGCGGAACGGGCGACGGAAGTTCGGCGGTTCGTGGTCGGGTACGTCGTCTGGCTCGGCTCGCTGGTCTGCGCCGGACTCGCCACGGCAGGGTATTTCGGCCTGACCCCATGAGTGTTCTGCTCGCTCCGCGAGCGGTCTTCGATTGTGACACGCAAAAACCGCACGCGGAGCGAGCAGAGTACGCAAGAAACTCGTTCACCCCGGCAGTTTCGCCAGCAGGTTGACCATCTCGACGGCCGCGACGGCCGCCTCGAAGCCCTTGTTCCCGGCCTTTGCTCCGGCCCGGTGGATGGCCTGTTCCAGCGTGTCGCAGGTCAGCACGCCGAAGATGACGGGGATGCCGCAAGCCAAGGCCGCGGTGGCGATGCCGCTGGTCGCGGCCCCCGCGACGTGGTCGTAGTGGTCGGTGTCGCCGCGGATGACGCACCCCAGGCAGATGACCGCCGCGTACTGGCCTGTCTTGCCGATCCGCTGGGCGACGACGGGAATCTCGAACGCCCCCGGCACGCGGACCACGTCCACGTGGTCGGCGGGCACCCCGTGCCGCGCGAGCGCGTCGTGGACGCCGGCGAGGAGCTGGTCCACGATGAACCCGTTGAACCGCGCGGCGACGACGGCGAATCGGCCGGCCGGGGGGGAGAAGTCGCCTTCGTACAGCATGGCCGCCTCGCGCGTATATTGAATCGATCCGAACGCCTCGACACGGATTTTCCTATGCTGCCGGGCAAGCGCGACAAGAAACAGGCCAACCGCATCGCCGCCGTCTGGTCGGCCGACGTGCCCGATCACGTCATCGCCCTCAGTTGGTCCGCCGACGGCGCGCTGGTCGCGGCCGCCGCCGTGTCCGGGCCGATCCTGATCCTGCACGTCGGCACCGGGACGACCACCCGCACCCTCGCCGGCCACGGGTTCGGCACGGCCGCCGTCGCCTTCCACCCGCGCGAACCGGTGCTGGCTTCGGTCGGGCAGGACGGCAAGGCCCGCTTGTGGGATGCCACGTTCGGGACCGAGCGCGTCGCCCTCGACGGCGGGGCCAAGTGGGTGGAGCGCCTGGCGTGGTCGCCGGACGGCAAACTGCTGGCGACTGCCGGCGGGAAGAAAGTTCGGCTCTGGGACTTTACCACTGGCGAACTCGTCCGCGAGTACGACAAGCACGGCGGCACGGTCGCGGACCTGGAATGGCAACCGGGCACCGGCCGGCTGGCGGTGGCGGCCTACGGCGGGGTGTCGATTTACGACCCGAACGAAGGCGAGCCGGTGGACACCTTCGCCTGGAAGGGCGCGCCGCTGAAACTGGCCTGGGCACCGAACGGCAAGATGCTGGCCCACGGCAACCAGGACGCGACCGTCCACTTCTGGTACGCCGACACCGGCCGCGACCTGCACATGTCCGGCTACCCGACCAAGGTGCGGGAACTGAGTTGGGACTTCACCGGGCGGTTCCTGGCCACCGGCGGCGGGCCGGGCGTGTGCGTGTGGGACTGCGCCGGCAAGGGGCCGGAAGGCACCACGCCGAAGATGCTGGAAGGGCAGGCCGGCACCCTGACCTGCGTGGCGTGGCAGCGGCGGGGGTTCCTCGTCGCCAGCGGGGACGACGCCGGCCGCGTCTGCCTGTACCAGCCGGCCAACCGCACGCCGCTGGTCGGCGGCGCGACGTTCGCCGGCACCGACATCTCGGCGCTGGCGTGGTCGCCGGACGACAAGCGGCTGGCCGTCGGCAGCGGCGCGGGCAAGCTCGGCCTGTTCCAGTTGGTGTGACCGAATCGGTATGAAGCACGAGTAGCGCCGAGGGTGGTGAACGCCACTGCGTCGGGCGAAGCCTTTCCTCCGGCTCGCCGGAACCCGCCTTTTCTCGAATCCACGTTTCGGTGTATGCTCCCGCGCCGGCACGGTCGCCGGCATTCGGGGTCAACGGACATGACCGCACCACCGCCCACGCGCAAGCTCCGCACCGTTCTCGCCTTCGTTCTCGCGCTCGTCGCGTGCGACCTGCTCGTTCACGCCTTCGCCGGCACCTGGGAACGGTACTCCCCGGACGAGTACGCCGAGCGCGTGGCCGGCTGCGCCAAGCAATCCCGCGACGTGGTGTTCGTCGGCGGATCGCCGGTGGCGGAGGGAATCGACCCCGCCCGCGTCGGCGCGCTGCCGTGGCACGGCACGGCCCTGGCACCGGGGTACGCCGTGGGGTTGTCCGGCGGCACCACGTCCGATGTCTACTTTGGCACCGTCCACGCCTGTCCGACGCCGCCGAAATTGCTGGTGTACGGCATCACCGCCAGCGACCTGAACGACAGCCGCCACGAACCGCACGGGCCGCACTCGCTCATGACGTGGGACGACCTCGCCGACTGGCGGCGGACCCGCCCCGAAGCGGCCGAGTGGGTGACGCGGCACTTCC
>JAYUFU010000582.1:0-8913 GCA_043738505.1 Fimbriiglobus sp.
TCGGCTTTCGCTCCGCGAAAGTCGACACACCTCCCTCCCCGTTGTTTCGCCCGCCGCGTTCGGCTAGCATTCACAGTCCCACCCCACCGAGGCACGTCCATGCGCCGACTCGCGTCCGTCCCCCTCCTGCTGCTGCTCGCCGCCCCCGCCGCCGCCGAGAACTGGCCGCAGTGGCGCGGCCCCAAGAACGACGGCCACTCGACCGAGACGGGGCTGCCGGACAAGTGGTCCGACACCGAGAACGTGGTCTGGAAGGCGAAGATGCCCGGACCGGGTGCCGGCACCCCGTGCGTCTGGGGCGACAAGATCTTCCTGACCGCCGTGGACGGCACCGACCTGGTGGTGTTCTGCGTCGGCACCGACGGCAAGGACAAGTGGAAGAAGGCCCTCGGCACCGGGAACAAGGCGGCCCGCGGCGACGAGGGCAACTCGGCGTCGGCGTCGTGCAGCACCGACGGCAAGCGGGTGTACGCCTTCGTCGGCGACGGCACCCTCGCCGCCCTCGACTTCGACGGCGACGTGAAGTGGACGGTGGACACCCAGGCGAAGTACGGCAAATTCAACATCCAGTTCGGCGCGCACTGGACGCCAGTCCTGTACAAGGGCGTGCTGTACGTCACCCTGATGCACCAGAAGTTGCAGCAGATCGTCGCCTTCGACGCGGCCACCGGGAACGAGAAGTGGAAGGCCGACCGCACCTCGGACGCGCCGAAGGGCGTCGAGTCCTACGACGTGTACACGTCGCCGTTCGTCTGGGAGAAGGGCGACAAGGCGCAGCTGATCGTCCACGGCAACGACTACTGTACCGGCCACGACCTGGCGGACGGCAAGGAGGTGTGGCGCGTCACCGAGCTGAACCCGAAGGCGAAGTACAACCGCCAGTGGCGGGCGGTGTCCAGCCCGCTGGTGACGCCCGACCTGATCGTCGTGCCGAGCTGCAAGAACGGCGTCACGGTCGGCATCGACCCGAACACCGCCACGGGCGACATCAAGCCGGGCGCGACCAGTGCCGGCGAGGTGTGGCGAATCGCCAAGGACACGCCGGACGTGCCGTCGCCGCTCCTGGTGGACGGCACCGTGTACGTCTGGAAGGAGAACAGCAACCTGCTCGCCTACGACGCCAAGACCGGCGCGAAGACGGGCGAACTGAAGGTGAACGGCGAGCGGAACCGGGCCAACCCGGTGTACGCCGACGGCAAGATCCTCGTCGTCGGCCGCGAGGGGACGATGGCCACCGTGAAGCCGGGCAAGGAGCCGGAGCTGCTGCACAAGATGAAGCTGCCGGACACCTTCACCGCGTCGCCGGCGGTCAGCGGCGGCCGCATCTACCTGCGCGGCTGGAACACCCTGTACGCCGTCGGGGTAAAATAGTCGAACACCGCGAGCCGCGACCGTAAGGGAGCGGCACTCCCTCGGAGGTTCCCATGTCCGCACTGCTCACCCCGCCGCTTCCGGTTCGCACGCCACCCCAGGCGCGGACGTACACGGTCGCCGAGTACCACGACCTGATCGACCGGGGCGTCCTCACCGCCCGCGACCGGGTGGAACTGATCGACGGCATTCTGGTGGACCAAATGCCCAAGAACCCGCCGCACGAGTCCGCCATCCGCCGACTCACCCCGCGCCTCGTCCGGCTGCTGCCCGCCGGTTGGGTGCTAGGCCCGCAGGGGCCGGTGACGTTCGCCGCCAGCGAGCCGGAGCCGGACTTCAGCGTGGCGCGGGGGACCGAAGCCGACTTCGACACCCGCCATCCGGAGCCGGCCGAGGTTGGGCTACTCATCGAGGTGTCCGATTTCAGCCTGGCCTTCGACCGCGGCGACAAACTCCGGGTGTACGCCCGCGCGGGCATCCCCGTGTACTGGATTGTCAACGTGATCGACCGGCAGATCGAGGTGTACACCGACCCGACCGGCCCCGCGACGAACCCGGCCTACCGCACGCGGACGGACTACACGGCCGGCCAGTCGGTGCCCGTCGTGCTGGACGGCACCGCCGTCGGCGCGGTGGCCGTGAGCGACGCGATCGCGTGACGAAAAAGGCACCGGCTCGGAGGCCGGTGCCCGTTGCATTCGGCTGCCGCTCCCGCGCGGTCGCGGCTCGCACGACCCGTTAGCTGGCGAACCCGTCCTCCGGGTTGTTCCCCTTGCCGACGGCGTCGCCGTCGAACCACTCCGGCTTGTACTCGATCCGCGTCTTGTGCTTCATCGCCAGGTTGGCGCTCAGCGCCAGCACGGCGTCGGCCATGGCGATCTCGCCGTGGCAGCGGGGCAGCACGCCGGCGTTGGCGAACTTGCCGTCGGCCCCCTTCTTGTACAGCTCGCTACCCGGCAGCTTGGCCTTCTGCTGGGTGCGGACGCAGAAGGCGAAGTGCTCCATCTCCTCGCGGTAGCCGCGGCTGACGGCCGCCCCGGTCGCGCTGCCCGGCTTCACCACCGCCGCGTTCCCCGGCCCGCCCCAGGTGCTGGCCGCCTCCACCACGGGGGCCTTGCCGTCCTTGCTGGTGACGGTCACGTTCGTGCCCTTCGGGTCGGCCGGCTTGGCCTTGTCCGACTCCTTGAACAGGTAGGCGTCGGCCTCCTTCTCCACCACCAGGCTCCCGCGGCTCCCCATGAGGCACTCGCCGTAGGACTCGAACTCGTTCGTGTTGAACGACGAGTACGTCACCACCACCACGTCGGACGGGTCGGTGCCGCCCTTGCCGCCCTTCGGGTGCCGCGCGCCGGGGAACTCGTAGGTGACGAACACGCCGTCGTCCGACTCGCGGTCGTTGCGGCCCTTGCCGTAGAAGAACTTGCCGCCGACGCCCTGCACCGACAGCGGCTTCACCTTGCCGAGGAAGATGCTGGCGGCGTCCAGTTGGTGGCTGCCCAGTTCGGCCATCAGCCCGCCGCCCGGCTTGTCGTACAGCCGCCACCGCACCAGCCGCTCCACGTCGTCGAAGCACTGCTCGGCGGTGCCGTTCGGGGCGACCGCCGTGATCCCCTTCAGCACGTCCGGCGTCACCGCGTCGGCGTCCATCTTGAAGATCGGCGGGCACCAGCCGTCGCGGTAGTACGGGGCGGTGCCGGGGACGATCTCCGGGCCGGCCTTCGCCGCGTACGGCCACGAGTTGTTCCGGTGCCACAGGGCGCGGATGTGTTTCACGTCGCCCAGCACGCCGGAGTTCACCACCTCCAGGGCGTGCGCGTACAGCATGCTGTAGTGCCGCTGGTGGCCGACGCTCAGGATCACGTTGTTCTTCTTCGCGGCGGCGATCATCTCCTTGCAGTATTCGATCCGCCGGGCCATCAGCTTCTCGCACAGCACGTGCAGGCCGGCGTTCATGCACGCGACGGCGATGCCGTGGTGCGTCACCAGCGGCGTGGCGATGATGACCGCGTCCAGCTTCAGCTCGTCCTTCTTCGCCAGCAGCTCCGCGACCGTGGTGAACTTCTGGATGCCCTTCGCCTTCTCCCCGTAGATGTTGGTCAGCCCCCGCCGCGGCAGCTTGCCGTCCCACTTGGTCTCCTTCTTCTGCTCGTCCCAGCCGCCGTCGCCGGTGAAGATCCGCATCAGGTTGTACGGCCGCAGGTCGCACACCGCCGCCACCTGGGTGAACTCCGGGTTGTGGTCGTGGATGAGGACGCCGCCCTCGTCGCCGGTGCCGATCAGGGCCACCCGCAGCGGCTGGTAGCCCAGCCCCTGCCACTCGGAGTACCCGAAGTAGACGGCGGCCGACACCGGCAACACCGCGCCGGCGGCGGCGGCCGTCTTGAGGAACGTGCGGCGGGTCGGGTCGGCCGGGTTCGGGTTGCGGGTCAGGTCGGCGGCGGCCTGGGCGAAGTTCGCCGCGCCGGTGTTCTTCTGCTCTTGCGTCAGGTCGAGGGCCATGAGAGAGGCTCCGAGGCGAGCGGAATCGTCAGGAAGTCATTGTGGCAGTTGGCGGGCGGGTCGGGTAGGGCTTCACGGAACGCGGAAGTCGGAACGAGATCGAAGGAGAGCTAACCACAGAGGCACAGAGACACAGAGAAGACAAGAGAGAGAAGAGATTGATCTCAGAATTCTCTGCTTCCCTCTTCTCTCTTGTCTTCTCCGTGCCTCTGTGTCTCTGTGGTGAGTCTGATTTCAGTAGGGTTACTTCGCCATGAGGTCGTAGCAGGCCACGCACTTGTCGTTCCGCACGAACACGCAGCCGCCGGCGAAGGCCGGGGCGGACCAGGCGACGTGTCGGCCGAAGGCGGTGCCGGTCGGCTCGATCAGTTTGGCCCGGTCGATCTCCTCGTACTTGTCCGCCGTCATGCGGGCGATCACCAACTCGCCCGTCTCGGACAGCAGGAAGAAGCGGTCGCCGTTGCGGACCAGGAAGGCCGTGCCGTGCTTGGCCGCCTCCTTGCCGGTCGTCGGGGCGAAGGTCTCCCACTTCCGCTTGCCGGTGGCCAGCTCCACGGCGCGGAGGCCGCCGGTCGCCGAGTCGCAGCCGTACAGGGTGCCGCCGTGCGCCAGCGGGGTGCAGTTCGTCGGGTAGACGGCGGTGTCCTTCTCGCCCCGCCAGACTTCCGCCGGCGCGGGTTTGTCCTTCTCGAACTTCAGCAGGACGGCGTGTCCGCCGATGCCGCCGGCGAACAGGTGGTCGCCGTGCCGCTGCGGGGCCGCCACCGACATGCCGTACATCGGCTCCAGCTTGATCTCCCACAGCAGTTTGCCGGCGTCCGGACTGAGGGCGACCAGCGCCTTCGGGTGCCACACCACGAGCTGCGGCTTGCCGGCCACGGTCGTGAGCGTCGGCGGGCAGTACCCGGCGTCCGCCCCGGCCAGCGCCTTCCACTTCTCCTTGCCGGTGGCCTTGTCGAACGCCACCACCGCGCCGCCCGGCCCGCCGACCATGCACACCACCGCGTCCGCGATCACCAGCGGGTGGGCGGCGAACCCCCACGTCGGCACCGGGGCCTTGCAGTCCTGGGCGAAGTCCTTCTTCCACAGCTCCTTGCCGGTCTTGGCGTCCAGGCAGAACAGGTGGCCCATCGCGCCGAGTGCGTACACCCGGCCGCCGTCCACGGACGGGGTGCAGCGGGGGCCGCACGGGTAGCTGATGGCATAGTCGCACGGGTAGACGTGCTTCCACACCTCGTCGCCGGTCTTGGCGTCCAGGCACCGCACCCGCTCGTGACCGGTCAGGGCCGCCCGCACGTTCGGGTCGTTCTGCGGGTTGCCGCCCGTCCGTTCGTACTCGTGAACGTACACCTTCCCGGCGACGACGGCCGGCCCGGAGTAGCCGCCCAGCGCTGGCACCTGCCACCGCTTCTTCGGCCCGCCGGTGGGGAACCGCTCCAGCACCCCGGCCTCGGCCCACACCCCGTCGCGGGTCGGCCCCAGCCACTGCGGCCAGTCGGCGGCGACGGCGGTCAGCGGGAACAGGGCGAGGAACACCGCGGCGACGGTGAGGCGGGTCATGGCGGACGGTCTCGGAGGGGAGGGGGCTTCGGGCGGGTGCGAGTCGTCCGACAGCCGTCCGAGGATACATCACGGCGGGCGAACGGCTTACGCGAAATCCGCCCGGCGGGGGGTTCCGTCGGCTTGCGTTCCGCGCGGCCCGCCGGTATACGGCCGGCGACGATCCGACACGAGACGAGACGGGGCAGCCGGCGCGGGCGGGGGGATTCGCACCGCACCGGCGACGCCATCAACCGAGGCCGGGGGAACCGCATGGCCGTGGCGACCGACGAACGACTGCGGGGGCTGGTCCGCGACGACGCGCTCACGCGGGGGCTGGGCGACGTGGAAGGGCGGATGCTGGTGGACTGGGTGGTCGGGTGGGGCGAGCTGCTCACCGAGGCGGCCCCGTCCGACACCGCCGCCGACCACCTGCTGACCCGGCTCGTCCGCCGGGGCAAGGCCATCGCCCGGTTCGTCCACCTGTGGTGCGACCCGCCGTCCCGCCGCACGGCCGTGCAGCTGGCCGCCGCCGAGCGCTTCAGTTGGCCGTTCCCGAACGCCGTCCGCCAGGACCCGCCCGACGTGATGGCCCACATCCTGAACTGGGAAGACCGGCACCGGGGGGAGTAGGGGCCGAATCGGGTAACGGCGCGGCGTCAATCCGCCGGTATCGGATCGGTCGAAGCTGCGGCCAGCCGGAACCCGAGGTCGTTGTGCCGGAAGTCCGGCGAGACCCAACTCCGGACCGCCGCGCGGCAGTACTCGGCGCGGAGGCACCAGCTCCCGCCTCGGAACACCCTGTCCGAGCCGATGGCCGGCCCCACGGGATCCACCGCCTCGCCATAGGGGTACGCCGCGTACCAGTCCCCACACCACCCCCACACATTGCCGACCACGTCCAACAAACCCCACGGGTGCGGCGACACCCCCGCGTAACTCCCCACCGCCGTCGTCGTCTCCAGGTACGGCCCCGTTTCCTCTGTTCCATACGGGTAGTTGCCGGAGCAGTTCGCCTGCGTGCCATTCAACTCCCCACCCCAATAGAACGGCGTCGTCGTGCCGGCCCGCGCCGCGTACTCCCACTCCGCTACCGTCGGCAGCCGCACCGCCACCCCCGTCCGCTCCGTCACCGCCGCGCAGAACCCTTGCACATCGTCCCAACTCACCGACTCCACCGGCAACTCGTCACCCTTGAAATGGCTCGGATCCGTGCCCATCACCGCCCGCCACTGCCCCTGCGTCACCGGAGTTTGTCCCAGCCAGAAGCCTTTGGTCAATGTCACGAGATGCCGCCGCTCCTTGCTGCCGTGATACTTCTCCGACTTCGGGCTACCCATCAGGAACGACCCCGGTGGAATGAACGACATCGTCAGTTCCACCCCGCCGGGCAGGTCGAGCGTCCGCTGGGGAATGCACGGTTGCACACCGGCGCGCATCAGCTCCATCATCCGAGTGTGGAACTGCTTCCGCGCCTTCATCTCCCGCGCGGCGGTGCAGGTCCGGAGGAGTTCGCGGTGAACCCGCACCAACTCGGCCCGCTCCGGCTGACCGTGGTCGTCCAGCCAATCGGCCATCACCAGCCAGCGGAGGGCGTCGGTCGGGTTGGCGACGATGCCAGCAAGAAACGCATCCAGGTCGGTCATCGTTACCCCTCGGAAGTCGGCTGGCGGTTGTCCCGGACATAGTACACCGGCTCGCTGAACTCGCTTTTCGCCACGGTCTCGGCGGTCAGCTTCGTGCCCCGGCCGTACATGCCGCCGGCCTTCCCGGTGCGCGGGATGACGCCGACCTTCACGAACCCGGCCCGCTCGAAGAACGGGTTCACCCGGCCCATCGCCGACAGCGTCTCGATCCACGGCACCGGGCACAGCCGGCAGGCCGCATCGACGAACCCGGCCCCGAGGCCCGCGCCCCGGTACGTCGGGTGCAGCACCACCCGTTGCAGCAGCCAGAGCTGGTGGTTCAACCCCGCCAGGCTCGCGTCCGTCCGTTGCCCGGTCAGGCCGAAGTACCGGCTCCGCAGCGTCAGCGCGGCCGCCGGCGAAGCGAACACGCAGATGGCAATCGGCTCCTCACCGTGATGCAGCAGCACCACTTTCTTGACGAACCCCAGGTGGTGCGACCGATAGTGCCACTTGGCGAAGTGCGGCCAGTCCGCCTTCGTCCCTTGGACGACGCGCAGTTCCGGCGCGAAGCTGATGGGCGATTTCACCACCGTCCGGCGGTCGATCTTCACCACCCCATCGCCGAGGCACCTCACATGCACGTCCGGGTTCAGGTCCGCCAGCAGGTCGTCGTGGGTGGTGGCGCACAGCACGCCGACGCCGGTGCGGGTGACGAGCTTCCGCAGGTTGAACGCCACCACCTTCGCCAGCGTGCGGTCCAACACCGCGCCGAACTCGTCGAGCAGCAGCGCGGACCCCGGCGGGGCGGTGGCCGCCGCGAACGCCATGCGGAAGCGGTAGCGCTGGCCGTCGCTCAGCTCGCACGGCCGGCGGAGCAGCAGCCGCGCCTCGCCGAGGCCGCACCCGGCGAGCGTGGCCAGCCGGTCGTCGAGCGCGCCGGGCAGCGCCTCCGCCAGCGGCACGTCGGGCAGCTCCAGCGCGGCGGCGTCGACGGCGTCCAACTGCCGGCCGGCCTCGCGCATCAGCGTGGATTTTCCCGACCCGGACGGCCCGGTGAACAGGGCCAGGTCGCCGGGGCGGATGTCGAGGGCGAGGTTGTCGGCGACGGTGTGCGGCGGCTCGTCGTCGGCCAGGCCGAACAGGTCCGCCACCCGCGCGACGGCGAGGCTTCGCCGCGCCGGCCGAACCGGATAGCGAACGGTGATGGGCGCGAGCACGGGCGTGCCTCGTGGGGAACGGGGTGGTAGAATGACGCGGACCCAAACGGAGGAACCCGCGATGACGCTGAACCCGCCGAAGCTGGACGTGGATCGGGAGTACATCGAACGGTCGGACCGCGACGAACTCGCCGAGTTCGTCGACGGCCGCTACGTGGAGAAAAACATGGGTGCGAAGTCCGGCATGATTTCGGCGCGAGTGACGATCCGTGTCGGTGCCTTCGTGCTGGCGAACAAGCTCGGGGAACTGTTCGACGCCGCGACCCCGTGCCAGTGCTTCCCGACGGATCCGACGAAGGTGCGGAAGCCGGACGCCTCGTTCGTCTCGACGGCACGGCTTCCGGCCACCATGCCCGACGGCAACCTGAAGGTCGCCCCGGACTTGGTGGTCGAAGCGATCTCGCCGTCGGACGAGGCCCAGGAAGTCGAGCAGAAGGTGGCGGACTACCGAAGTGCGGGCGTGAAGCTCGTCTGGCTGTTCTACCCGAAGACGAAAACCGTCCTCGTCCGACGACTGGACCGCACCTGCGCCGAACTCGACGAGGCCGGCACGCTGGACGGCGAGGACGTGGTGCCGGGGTTCACCTGCCCGGTGGCGGACCTGTTCGCGTAGGGGGAATGCCGAGTCGTCGCCGCGAGTTTACGAGCGGGCCGGGCAA
>JAYUFU010000583.1:0-8894 GCA_043738505.1 Fimbriiglobus sp.
TTGCTGGCGCGGCGGGCGAACAAAACCAAGCCGCTATCCGGGTGTCCGCCGGATGAGTGGAGGGTCAGGTGGCAGCCTTCCCGGCCGCCATCGCCTGCACGTCCCGCGTGGTGAGCGGGTGCCCCCCGATTCCCCAGTCGCCGCTCTTGACCTCTTCGATCACCACCCACGTCACGGAGCGCAGGTTCTCGCCTTCGATCGCGACCATCGTGTCCGTCAGTTTGCGGATCATCTCCTGCTTCTGCGCGGGCGTGAAAACGCCTTCGATCAGTCGGACATTGAGCAGTGGCATCGGTTCTCCAGTGTGTCGTGTTGTGTGTGTGTTCGGGGTTCGTGCCGCCCTGCGAATCGCCAGGGCGCGGGCCGGCCCCGCCGAGGAGCTGGCCCGCCGTGAAACATCCCGACCCCGCTTACTGGATCAGGGTGTTGTCGCCGGTGCCGCCGTCGAGGATGTCCTGGCCCGGCCCGCCGATCAGCACGTCGTCCCCGGCCCCGCCCCGCAGGGTGTCGTCGCGGTCGCCGCCGATCAGCACGTCGTTCCCGTCGCCGCCGTCGGCGACCAGGGACATGGCGTCGATGGTCAGGCCGCTCGCCTCGATCACGTCGTCGCCGCCCAAGCCGTTCAGGGCGAGCCGGTCGTTGGCCGGTTCGTGACCGGTGATGCGGATCGTGGCCGCCAGCCCGGACACGGTCACCCCGCTCGCGTCGCCGGCCGCCTGGATCACGTCGTCGCCGCTGGTGCCGTTGACGATGACCGTGTCGGCCGCCCCGTCGGCCCCACCCAGGTTCAGGTTGATGTCGGTCACGCCCGTTCCGGTCAGGTCGTTGACGGTGATCGTGTCGGCCCCGCCCAGCGCGTTGACGGTGACGTTCTCCACCCCGCCCGTGTCCATGGTCACGTTGCCCACGTCGCGGAACAGCCGCAACCGGCTGCCGTTGGCCGACAGGTCGATCCGCTCGCTCGCGTTGCTGCCGTTGAACAGCAGGGTGTCGGCTCCGGCCTGACCTTCCACCCTGTCGCTGCCGTCACCGGGGTTCCACACGAACACGTCGTCGCCCGCCCCCATCAGCGCCACGTCGTTCCCCCGACCGCCGACGATCGTGTCGTTGCCGTCCCCGCCGAGCAGCAGGTCGTTGCCGTCGCCGCCGGTGATGGTGTCGTTCCCCGCCCCGCCGTCCACCGTCAGTTGGATGAGCGGCGCGAGGCCGTCGCCGGCGGTGAACGAATCGTCGCCGCCGTTCAAGTTGACGACCAACTTCTCGGTGGTGCCGATGTCGAGGAAGAACGGGGCGGGCGAGACGCGGTCGAGCCGGACGCGGGTGCCGTTCGCCGTGACGGTGTACGCCTCGGCCCCGTTGCCGCCGTTGTTCACCACCGTGTCGGTGCCGGCCCCGCCCTCGTTCAGGTCGCTCCCCTCGCCGGGGTTCCAGATCGTCAGGTCGTCGCCGGCCTCGCCGAACGCCTGGTCGTCGCCGGTGCCGCCGGTCAGGGTGTCGTTGCCGTCGCCGCCGAACAGCAGGTCCGCGCCGCCCTTGCCCAGCAGCGTGTCGTTCCCGGCTTGGCCGAACAGCAGGTCGGCTCCCGACCCGCCGGTGAGGGTGTCGTTCCCGGCCCCGCCGAACAGGTTCGCCCGCGGCAGCGCGCCGTTCGCCTCGTTCAGGCTGATGACATCGTTCCCGCCCAGGCCGAACACCTGCACGAGGGCCGTGTTCGCCACGGTGGGCGTGCCGCCGATCACGCTCACCGCGCCGCCGTTCACCAGCAGCTTGCCGGCCGCGTCGCGGCCGACGGTGACGGTGTTGTCCAGGTTGTCGCCGAACACGGAGAGCTGGCCGAAGGCGAACGTGGCCAGCACCGCCGGCACCTCGCGCTGCTCCAGGAACTGGACGGCCGGGGTGAAGCGGTGCGGCCGGCCGACGACCGGGTTGGCGGTTCGCCGACGGCTGCCGCGGAGCAAGGCGTGGAACATCTGGCGCAGCATCTGTGCGTCCTCAACAGGGGGATTGGGTGCGGGCGAACGGTTCGGGGCGATGACGGGTCAACGGGATGGCCGTCCGTCGCACCGGGAAACGGAGCCGCCCGCCCGATCTCCGAAAGAAATGGGAAAATGATGAGACGCCCCGGCGGGGGCGGGGCGACGTGGCAGGCGAAAGGGGGAAGGCGTGGATGAGTGGGACTTGCGAGGTGTTGACACAACCCACCGTCAAGACCCGGCTCAATCCGGCATCACCACTGCTTCGCCGCCACGCCCGGTGGCGAGCGCCGGTAGGATGTCCACGGCGGAATGGCGAAGGAACTTCACGCTCCCGTCGCCGAAGGCGAAGTTCGCGCCGCCGGCGTGCAGGCTCCAGAAGTGGTACGAATCGCAGGGGTTGTCCAGCCGACCGGGGCCGAAGGCGAACGCCGGCCGCATGCCCGCCGGGGTGCAGAGTGGCCGCTGCTGGCCGACCGTTTCGAGTGTCGCAAGGACCGGTTCCGGAAGATCCTTCGCGCGACTGGCGACGTACCACCAGCCGTTGTCGAGGTCCGGCCCCGGCGGTCGCTCGCCGACCATAACGGTGTTGCTCAGCCCGTCGGTGATGTCGGCGAACCGCACGCCGTCATAACTGCCGAAGAAGCCAGACACCTCGAAGTAGGCCGATGTCTGCTGGACCCCGCGACCCGTCACGCCGACGAAATCGGTGAACGCGACCGGGTAACCGAACGGCGACGGTCGGGCGATTTGGGTACGCGGGTCGGCGGGGCAGGTGTAAGTCTTCACGACCGTGGCGAGCGGCGTGTGCGGCGGCGCGTGGTACGGGTTCGGGTCCGCGCGGAGGGCGGCGGACGACACTGCCGCGAGGGGCTCCTGCTCGACGAACGGCAGGAGTCGCGCCAGCCAACTCACTTCCTGGACTTGGGGCAGGCCGTTGTAAAACCCCCGAGCGGGCAGCCGGCCGTGGGCGTCGTGGTGGTGGTGCAGGGCGAGCGCGACCTGCCGGAGCGAACTCTGGCACGCGAGCCGCGCCGCAGTCCCTCGCACCGACTGGACCGCCGGCAACAAGAGGCCGACGAGCATCCCGATGATCGCCACGACGACGAGGAGTTCGAGGGCGGTGAACGCGGGACGGGCGGGGCGGCGGTTCGTCACGGGATCACCTGTTGGTTCGCGGTGGGCTGACGACAACGGTGACGGTGCGGGTGACCGTGAGCGAACCGGCCGTCAATTCGAGCGGGATCGCCGTTCGCGACTCCGCCGTCAGCGTCTCCGGTTCCGTCCGCCGAATCGTGACGCGGCCATCTCCGGCGGTCGCGGTGAAACCGACCGGCACGGCGGGGACGCGAACGGTCACGTCGCCACCCACACCCGTGACGGTGACGACGCCTTCATAGACCAAGCCCTTCGACGACCCGCGCGGCAAGTAAAGCGTGTCTGCCGACAGTTCGATCGGTTCGGCGAATCGGCCCTTCGCCGCGAGCCGCGCGACCGGCTTACCCGCGCGGTCGTCCACGACCGTGATGCCGCACTCGAACGCTCCCGGCGACTCGCCGCGCGCCCGAACGTCCAGAAGCCGATCCGCCCCGTCCTCGCGAATCGTCGCCGCGAACCGCGGATCGTCGAGCAGGATCGAGAGCGGCGCGGTCGAACCCGACGGAGACGACAGGCGCGCCGTCCGCGTTCCCGTTTGCCCGACCAGCACGTCTCCAAACACCAGAACGGGCGGGTCGGCCAGCAAGGCGGGTTTGCACCCGATGCCGACACTCACGGTAACGGCGGCGGCGGTCGGATCGTTGGTGACGAACGCCAGGGATGTGAATGGCGGCAACCCGTTGAGGCCGCGCGGTGTCAGCGACAAGATCAATTCGACCGTCTCGCCGGGTGCGACCTCGACGAGACCGCCCACCCGCGTGCTGGTGCCGACGGCCCGCCGCACCTCCACCGAGTGGCACGAGCAGTCGGATCGGATTTGGTCGAGGACCAGCGGTCCCGTGCCGGCGTTGCGAACGGGGACCACCGCGAAAGTGGCCGTGTACGGGTCCAGGTCGCGGAGATCGAGCCGTCGTGGGTATTCGCAGACGGGGCGATCCGGAAGTGGCGGCCGTTCTTCCGCCCACGGCCTGAACGCGATCACCGCGACGCCGCCGGCGAGGAGCAACGCGACGGCGACGCGGCTTCGGGTCATCGGTCATCCTCGGGATTTTCGCCGGCGAACCCAGACAACTGCACCGGCCAGAATCACGAGCAGCGCGGACGCCAGCACGATCCGCTTCCACCACGGCCACGCCGGGTCGTCCGCGTCGGCGGGCGTAGCCGTCGGCCGAGATTCACCCTGCGGCGGTTCGGCGACCGGAAAGGTGACGCCGGGTTTGGCCTGTGAGCCGTCCGCCGTAACGGTGTAAGTGGTGCCGCGGATCTGATCGCTCACTCGCGTGCCCACGGGGAACGCGAGTTGGAAGGTGGCGGGCGGGATCGATTCGTTCACCCGAAGGTCCGTCGCAGTCAATGTGACGCCTGGGAATTCCGCCTTCCCGACTTTCGCGCGCTGGGTCACTTTGGTTGGCAAGAACAGACCGGGCTTCGGCTCGGCGAATTGCTCGACGGTCATCTCCGTCACGATCTGCCCCTGGTCGGTCTCCTCGGTGCGTATCGCCTTTCGGATGAGGTGGTTGACGGCCGGGTCGAGCCAGACGGCGACCTTGGTGCGGCCGCCGGACTCCGCCAACTCGAACGTCACGTGGATTGCGGACGAGACGGCCGGATCGACTCCGACGACCTTGACCGCCGTGTACCGCTTGTCCCGTACCGCGCGGTCGAAGGTGACGTACCGCTCCTGTAAGTCTCCACTCGCACGAGGCAAGCAGATGAAGTCCAGCCAGTAGTCGAAGCGCGTGTCCATCGTTACGGGGTTGAGGACGAGTCCGAGTAGCGGCTCACCACGCTTCACCGTGGGGACGACGGAAGTCTCGCCTTTCGTCATGTCGAACAACAGGGTGCGCTCGCCGAAGTCCGATACCAGCTCGTCGATGCGAATCGTCCGACCTCGGCGGGCGAATTTCGCCGACTGCAAGGAGATCGGCTGCGAGAACTTGACACCCGGTGTCGCATTCTTCGCGACGAACCCCGCCCCCCCTCCACTCAACTGATACGCAACCGTTGCCCGCATCGTCGCGATGGCGGCCAGCGAGGCCGCGTGAGCATCCGCCAACTGGCCGACTGGTTGGGCGATGGCGATTCGCGCGCAGACGAACACGAACAGCAACCCACTCGAAACGCGGAGGTGGAGCATGTGGATGTTCTCCCAAGACGACCCGTGTCTGTTCCATCGGCCGGACATCTCCGGCCGGACAACTTTGTCGAATTGAACGAGAAGCTCTTGCGGCCTGTCGCCGACGAGTGGAACGGCCTTACGGCGCGCAGTTGTTGTAGGTTACGGTCATCACCGGCGCTCCGGGGAAGGCCGCCGTATTTTCGCAGAACGTGTTTCCGTTGACCCGGACCTTGCACACCGAGACGCGGAACGTGCCGACGCAATTGGTATCGAACAGGGTGCAGTTGGCATCCTGCTGAGGCTGGCATTGGTAGATCGCGAAGCCCGCCAGCGGGTAGCACCCCTTGATCACCTGCCCCGTCTCCGAGTCGAGTACCTCTCCGTACACGCACGGACAGAAGGTACTGGCCGAGGAACACTTCTGGTTGTTCGGCGGCACCGTGTACGCCGGCTTCGACTGGGCCACGAGAACCACGACGACGGCGGCCGTGAACGCGAGACTGCGAAGGATGGAACGCTTCATGGAAGTGACTCCGAGTTGAGTACGGGAAGTGACGACTCGGAGATGAGATTACACACACACACACACACTGTCAAAGAAAATCCGCAGGTTTTCCAAAGATCGCGTCCGTGCATTTGAAATAGTCCCTCGGAACGCTACTTCACCGCCTGGGTTCGATTTACACAGGCGGCTCACGCCGTCGGTTCACCAGAAGGCGTTGCCCTCTCTCATCACTTCACCGCCGGCTTCGGAGTCGCCTCACTTCTGCTCGCGGACGTTGAACTCCAGCTTCCACTTCTGCTTGCCGTCCTTGCCGTGGCACCACAACTCCAGCAGGCCGACCTCCGTCACCCGGCTGTGCAGCGTCACCGGCACCACGCGGGTGCCGGGCTTGCCGTCGAGCGTCACCCGCAGCGGGGCCAGCTCGTCGATTTGCCCGTCCCACTCCTCCACCATGCTGCCCGGCTTGTCGTCCCGCCGCACCGAACTGCCGAGGAAGCGGAACTCCACCTCCTCGCCGACCACCAGCCCGATGGCCGACATCGGCACGTCCGTCTCGGTGCCCTCCTCCATGCCGAACGGGGCCACGCACAGCGCCTTCAGCGGCGGCGGCATCCCCGGAATCGCCGGCTGCGCCGTCTCCACGCCGATGTAGTACGCCCGCGCCGTCCCGCCCCGGATGCGGACGCCCTTGCCCCGCCGGACGAGGCCGTAGTACGCCGCGCCCCGCGCGACCGCCTGGTCCAGGTCCGCGCCGGCCAGGTCGCGGGTCGGCTCGGCTTTCGCCGCCTTCGCCCACGACGCCAGCACGTCCAGGAACCGCTGGCGGATCGGCGTCGCCTTGAACACCCCGCCGTTGAACAGCACCGCCGTCGGCAGCCCGCCGGCGTCGGACTTCTTCCCCTTCTTGCCGGCCGGCTTTTCGCGGTGCGCCAGCGCCTCCGCCTGCCGCGTGAGGAAGTGCGCGAGGTGCTTGGTGATGGCGGCGTCGCTCACATACGGCAGGCCGAGTTCCTGCAACCCCATCGCGCGGGCGCGGGTCGGCTCGGCGTCGCGCGGGCACTCCGGCAGGAAGCCGTTGAGCAGCACCGCTTCCACTTCGGCGCGGGGCAGGTCGTACTTGATGGTGCCGCCGATGATGCTGCGACCCTTGCCCAGCACGGTGACGGCGGCGGACGCCAGCTTCGTATCCGCGAGGATTTGCTCCTTCGCCTGCCGGGCCGCGTGCGTCAGTTGCTGGAACTGGTTGGCGTCCAGCTTGGTGCCGTTCTTGGTCAGCGCCGCGTTCACCGTGCCGGCAAGGGCCAGGTCCATGTTGTCGCCGCCGAGCAGCAGGTGATCGCCGACCGCCAGCCGGGTGAGCGCCAGGTTGCCGCCCTCCTCGCCGACCTCGATGAGGGTGAAGTCGGTGGTGCCGCCGCCGACATCCGCGACGAGGACCAGGTCGCCGGTGTTGACGTGCTTCCGCCAGTTCTCGCCCTGCGTGTCCAGCCAGGCGTAGAAGGCGGCCTGCGGTTCTTCCAGCAGCGTCAGATGCTCGAACCCGGCGGCGCGGGCGGCTTCGATGGTCAGGTCGCGGGCCACGGCGTCGAAGCTGGCGGGCACCGTCAGGATGATGTCCTGCGCTTCCAACCGGTGGTCGGCGATGCCCTTGGCGATGGTGTGGTTCCACGCCTCGGCGAGGTGCTTCAGGTACCGCGTGCTGGCCTCCACCGGTGACATCCGCCTGTCACTCTCGGTGGCGCGGAACGGCAGGATCGGGGCCTTGCGGTCGCAGCCGGGGTGGCACAGCCAGGACTTGGCCGACGCCACCATGCGGGTCGGCACCTTCGCGCCGAACGTCTTGGCGAACTCGCCGACGCAGTAGTCGCGGTCGGCGTCCCACGGCAGCTTCATGGCACCCGCCGGCTGCTCGTTCGGGCCGGGCAGGTACAGGTTGGACGGCAGCAGCGCGCGGTCGGCCACGTCGCCGGGGTTGACCACCTGCGGGACGAGGAACGGCTGCGGCTTGGGGTCGGCCCCCGCGCCGGTGTCCACATAGGCCAGCGCGCAGTTGGTGGTGCCGAGGTCGATGCCGACGACGAAGCGGGTGTTCATGCGGGAAGCCCCATCCGGTGCGAGTGCCGATGGGGTATTGTAGGGGGAGCGGCGGAAGGTCGCTCACGCCACCGCCGTCATCTCGCGGGGGTGCAGGGCGAAGAACTCGCGAACCTCCCGCTGCATGCGGTCGATCTCGGCCAGGAAGCCGGCGGCCGACGCGCGGTAATTGGCCGGCACCGCCTCCGTGCGGCGGAGGTGCGCGACCTGTTGTTGGAACCACCGAATCCGTTCCAGCGTCGTTTCCAACTCGGTGTCGCTGACGATCATGACGCCTCCGGGACGATTTCCAGGATGCCGCGAAGCCCGCCGCCCCGCCGGACCTGCCAGTATTCGACCATCGCCTGCTCGCCGCCGAAGGCTCCGGAGCGGGTCGCCCAGAAGACGCTCGCCCCGAGTTGGGCGTCGGCCGCGGAGTGGTCGAACACGACGCTCGTCGGGGCGGTCGTGCGGGACACGTCGAACGAGTCCGCCATGATCAGCACGATGTCCACGTCGCGGGGTTCGGGCTTGGCGGTGACGAACGACCCGAACACGACGAACCGCGCGAGGTGCCCGGTCGCGGCGACGAGGCGGTGGATGCCCGCCAACCGCCCCGCGACCACATGCCGCTGGGGCGTCCCGTACCCGAACCGGGCCAGCGCCTCGGCCAGCGTCACCGGGTAGACGCCCGGTGGCAGTTCGCCGTCCTCGTCGAATGCGGGCAACGCCACGGGTTCCCTCCGAGTACTACCATCACAGGTTAGCACTCGGCGCGGATCACCGCCAGCCGGCTCGACTTCGTTTGCCGAGAAGCTGCGGGCGCGGGTGTAACCAGATTCTCTTGTGGTCATGCGGCGAGGGACGCCCAGTACGCCTCCCACTGAACCGAGTGGCGGACGCACACCCGCGCCGCCATCGGCTTCCCGTTCCGCCGATCCCACCGCGCGCCGCGTCGCTTCCGCCGAAGGCCGAGCGTCTTCGCTTGGCCCTCCACCGCCCCGCTCCCGATCACCCGACCGGCGGCCCAGTTCCCGGCGTCGTCCAGCCGCCCCACGTGCGCCGC
>JAYUFU010000584.1:0-24317 GCA_043738505.1 Fimbriiglobus sp.
GTGGGTGTTATGGTTTTCCAATCCACCCACGGCCCTTGCGGGCCGGGTTCGCCTGACACTGACAGCCGCCTGTCACCGGTACCACGTCCACCAAGCGAACACCCCCAGTGCAATGGCGAATGCGGCGATCAGCACATAACCCACAGTCGCGGCGCGGCGGGCGTCGGCCTCGTCCGCGAGGGCGGCCTCGGTCCAACTCACCAAGTTCTGCGTCAACTTCATCTCGGTCAGGATGGCGGCCGCGAAGCCGCGGTCGGCGGCGTCCGGGCCGGTGGCGGCGAGGTAGACGCCGTTCACCATCGGCGGTCGGTCGGGGCGGGCCATCAACCCCTGGCAGACGATGCGGGTGATCCCCTGCCGGCGGGCGTACAGCGCGTCGGAGATGCGCCACAGCTTCGCGGCCGTGAGCGGGTCGGGTGCGTCGCCAAACCGCTGGTAGACCAAGGACGGGACCAGTCGCGTCGTCGCCCACTCCAGCGCCCCCGCCACCATCGGGTAGCGGTCGGTCGGCGGCAGGTTCGGCATCAGCGGCAGCGAGCAGCCGAACAGCCGTTCGGTTCGCGCCGTCACCGGCAGCCCGGACGCCAGCTCGCGGAAACCGGTGAATTCCTGGGCGTCGGCCAGCACCACCGACATCGGGCAGTCCACCTGAAGGGCGGCTTCCATCGCCGCGAGGTCCGCCTTGCAGGCGGCGGCGGTGGCGTCCGCGACGGCGTCCGTCTCCGTGCCGGCGGCGGGAATGAGCCAGACCACGCCGTTCGCCGGGGTCAGAGGGCGGCGGGCGGCGGCCAGCAACTGACACAGGTGTGTCAGCCGTTCGGCGGCCTCGGCCAACTTGTCGGCGGGCAGGTCGGTGCGACTGACCGACGGCGTGCGGAGCCACCGAGCGGCGTCGGCCGTCACGGGCTGTTCCGCCTCCGACGCCGTCAGGTCGATAGGCGCTTCCAGTTCGGGCAATACCATCGCCACCGTGGGTAGCGGCGGCGCGGCGGCGGCGAACAGGCGGTCGGCGTACCACGACACGGCCGACGCGCCGGGGGCCGTCAGGTAGACGGCTTCACGGGTGGCGAACACGCCGACCGGCGCGGCGTCCTGGCGGACGGCGAAGGGCAGGGCGGTGGCGGCGAAGAAGTCGGCGACGCCCGACTTGGGGCGACCGAGGACGAGAAACACCGGCACGCGGCCGAGGTCGATGCCGGCGGCGTCCAGTTGCGTTCGCACCGCTTGCCAGGCGTCATCGATGTCCGGGTGTCGGCCGGTGACCCGATCCGACACGGCGCGGAGGAACCACCACGTCAGCCAGCCGCCGACGTACAGCAGCAGGAAGAGCAGCGGCAGCCAGATGCCGTGCAGCGACGGGAACGGCGACAGCAGCGACTCGCCGAGGCGGTAGCGGTCGTTGACGTACCACAGCACGGCGAGGATCAGCAGCACCAGCAGGACGTGCAGCACCCACAGGTAGATGCGGATGGCGGTGCGAGTCGTGAGTGGGGCGAAGACGGACATTCGGTTCACCGCACCAGTTGACGGGCGACCAGCCAGGCGGCGACGGGGATGGCGACGACGGCGAACGCGGCGGCGGTCGCGGCCATCCGCTTCAGCCGTCGAGAGCCGAACCGGGGTGGGACGCGGGCCGGCGGGTCGAGTGCCGGCGGCCCCACCCACTCGACGCCCGCCTCGGCGAGCAGCCGGTCGCGGGTGACGGCGGCCCATCCGGAGTAATCGGTCGCGTCTTCGATCTTGTCGCCGCGGAAGCCGAGCGCCGCGCAGACGAAGAAGACTTCGAGTTCGTCGGCGGAGCGGCGGGAAGCGAGTTCGGCCTGCTTCCAGAACCGCCACGCGCGGTCGTTCGTGCCGTGGAACTCCACCTCGAACTTGCGATCCGTCCACTTCGCGGCGACGGCGGGCATCCGGGTGAACGTCTCGTCGGCCCAGCACGCCAGCGGGTATGCCGGCCCGAGATAGATGTCTTCGGGTTCCAGGTCGAAGCCGCCGTCCAGCAGGTCGCCGGCCGAGGCGCGAACGCCATCGCCGCGCACCGCCGGGTACGACCGGTGCAGGTCGCGGAAGCGGTCGTGCAGGCGCGCGCGGCCGGCGTCGAAGTTCGGCCCGCCGGGCGCGCCCCACCCGTCTCGCAGGTCGAGCGCGACCCGGACGATGGGGTTCACCAGTCTGGCGAGGTCGTCACGCATGGCGGGTAAGAATTCACCACAGAGACACAGGGGCACAGAGAAGCAGAAAGAGAGAAAAGCGAGGAAGCCTTCAAATGATGTTCTTCACGCCTCTTCTCTGTGTCTCCGTGCCTCTGTGGTTAGTCGGACTCTTCAACTGGGTTCAACTCGGCACGGCGAACAGGGTGAACTGCATGGTGGCCGTCTTGCCGCCGCCGGTGCGGACCGTCACGGCCCGCTGCCCGGCCAGGCTGCCGACCACCCGCGTCTCGTTGAACCGCACGGCCAGCGTCAGCGCGCGGACCACGGCCGTCCATTCTTTATCGGGCAGGCGGGCGATGCGGAAATAGCGCTGGCCGGCGACATCCGGCAGAACTTGCGGGCGGGGGCAGGTGTCGAACGATAATCCGGCTTGGCCCAGTTGGAAAATGGCGTCCACGCGGTCGCCGGACCCGACTTTCATGTCCAGTTGACCGGGCACCGTCAGCAGCCGCACCGCCTCGTCCGGGTCGGTCTCGCTGCGGACGCCGAGGAACAGCCCCCACGCCGGGTCGAGCCACGTCGGTTCGACGGCTACTTGCAGGCGGGTGCCGATGCCGGTGAACGGCCGTTCCTTGTATTCCGGTTCGGGCAGGATGTCGAGCAGCGTGTCGAGGTACAGTTTGACGCGGAGGAAGCAGCCGCCCAGGTCGTCGTGGTCGTAGGGGGGGATGGCGGGCCAGCGGCCGGTGCGGTCGAACACGGCCAGTTGGCCGACCGCCCGACAGAGTTCGGTGTAAGCTGTCAGCGGCGGTACGCCGGGCGTGAACGCCAGGACGCTCAGGGTCGCGTAGCTCTGGTTCAGTTCGCGGAGGTGGGCGATGGTCGTCACGTCGGTCGGGTCGGACGTGCCGACGGCCGCGCCGCGCGAGGCCAGTTGCTCGGCCAGCCGCTGTCGCTTGCGGCCGATGCGGTCGAACGTGGATTGCAGGATGTCGGCGGAGAGCGGCGGCCAGGCGTCGCAGGCCAGCACCGGCGGGATGAACGTCGGGTCGAGTTGCGGCGGCGAGTTGGCGAGGGCCGACTTTTCCAGCCGGCACAAGGGGATCGTTTCGTACCCGGTCTGATCCTGACCGGTCAACAGCAGGCGGATGTTCGGCACGCGGACGCGCACCGGCTGCGGGTTCACCCCGGTGTTCTCGTCTTCCAGTTCCTGCGTGTCGAGGCGGAAGCGGGCGGTGGCGTCGCCCTCTTCGGTGACGTTCGACTTGCCCAGGTTCAGCACCGGCAGGGCGAGGTAGACCGTGAGCGGTTGTCCGGGTTGGAACGCGCCTTTCAGGTCGAGCGCCGGCAGGACCGCTTCGTCCGGCAGAGTCACCGGCGTGCCGTCGCGGAACAGGCAGCGGAGGGAGCGGACGACGAGCCGGGAGTTCAGCAGGGCGTCGGGGTCGATGGCGATGGACCGAATGCCCCAGCAGTGGTGCGCCACCCAGCCGGCGGCCCGCCGGTCGCGGTCGATCTGATACCGGTGTTCGGCCTGGAAGTGGTGCGGCTGGAGGAAGACGCCCTCGTGCCAGTGAACCGCGCGGGCCGTCATCGGGTCTCCTCGGTGGGAGGGGTGAAAATGCCGAAACCGGCCCGCATTCCCGTCGCCGCGTGCAAGGCTTACGGGGCGACCGCCGTATTTCTTTCACGACGCGAACGCGCGAGGCACGAGGTCCGGACATGATATCGATCACCCTGTCGAACAAGCTGGAAAACCAGCACCTGGCCCACCCAGTGGGGCCGGTCGAGATCGGCCGCGGGCCGAAGCGGGGGGGTGTCGCGCGGATGATGGTGCTGGACGGCTTCGTCTCCCGCGACCACCTGAAGGTGGAGGAACTGCCCGACGGCACCCTCCGCGTGGAGAACCTGAGCGGCCGCGCGCCGGTGGCCGTGGACAACCACTCGCTGCTGACGCCGGGGCAGGTGTGCGACTGCCCGATGCCCGTCCGGTTGGGCGTCGGCGAGACGGTCCTCGACGTGGAACTGGTGCGGCAGGAGGAGCCGTCCGACCTGTTCCTGACGGTGGCCGCCCCGGTACAGGAGGCGAACCCGGCGAACGCCCAAAGTCTGCTCGCGCTCGGGGCCGCGCCGCAGGTCGAGCAACTCGTCGGCTGGCTCGAACCCGTCATCTCGCTGCACCGGGCGAAGGACGCCAACGAGCTGTACACGCAGACGGCCCGCGCGCTGGTGGACCGCATCGGCCTAGACACGGGGGCCGTGCTGGTGTGCGACGGCACGGTCTGGAAGACGGTGGCGTTCGCCTGCAAGGATTCGCGGACCTCCGGCCGGCCGATCAGCCACGGCCTCCTCCAGCGGGTGGTCCGCGAGAAGCGGACGTTCTACCTGCCGGCGTCGGCAATCGGGCAGGGGGAAAGCTTGGTCGGTGTCCAAAGCGTCGTCGCCTCGCCGGTGTTCAACGACAAGCAAGAGGTCATCGGGGCGGTGTCCGGCACCCGCTCGGTGTCGTCGAAGAAGCGGGAGATCGGCCCGCTCGAAGCCCAGGTGATCCAACTGCTGGCGTCGGCGGTGAGCGTCAGCCGGTCGCGGTTCGACCAAGACGCCGAGGCCAACCGGCTGCGGGTGGCGAAGGAGGCGGCGGAGCAGGCCGACCGCACGAAGTCGCAGTTCCTGGCGATGGTGTCGCACGAACTCCGCACCCCGCTGACCACCATCATCGGCTACTCCGAGATGCTGATCGAACAGGCCGCCTCGGACAACTTGCCGCAGTACACCGACGACCTGAACCAGGTTCACACCGCCGCCCACCACCTGCTCACGCTCATCAACGACATCCTCGACTTCTCGAAGATCGAAGCCGGGAAAATCGAGCTCGCGCGTGAGGCGTTCGAGCCGGCCCCACTCATCCGCGACCTGCTGGCGTCTCTCGAACCGCTCTCGAAGAAGAACCGGAACAAGCTGGTGCTGAATTGCCCGGAGGACCTCGGCCCGGCGCTCGGCGACCCGACGCGGGTGCGGCAGTGCGTGCTGAACCTGATCGGCAACGCCTGCAAGTTCACGTCCGACGGGACCGTCACCGTCACCGCGTCGCGGTTCACGGAGGACGAGCAAGAGTGCCTCCGCGTGGCCGTCGCCGACACCGGCATCGGCATGACGCCGCAGCAGATGGAACGGCTGTTCCAGCCGTTCACGCAGGTCGATTCGACCGCCGGCCGCAAGCACGGCGGCACCGGCCTCGGCCTCGCCATCAGCCAGAAGTTGGCCCAGGTGATGGGCGGCCGCATCCTCGTCGAGAGCCAGTTCGGCAAGGGGTCCGAGTTCACGCTGGTCGTGAAGGCGACCCAGCCGAAGGCGGGGTGACACGCCTTCCCTTACTTCCCGAACGCGCCCTTCACGATGCTCATCAGGTTCCGGGTTGGCTTCTCGTCGGGTGTCGGCTTCGGCAAGGGCGTCGGCGACGGAATCGGCGTCGGGGTTGCTTCGGGTGGCGGCGGCAGCGGCGCATCGGCCGGCGGCAGTGGCGGGTAGACCGGATAGACCGGGACCGCCGCTTGCCGGTAGCTCGGCCCGATGACCATGTCGCGGAGGTTGGCCGGCCCGCTCATCTGTCGCATCACCCCGTCCGACACCTGGATGCCCCGCGCCAGTGCGGCGCGGGCGTCCGCGAACACCTCGTCCACCTCGGCGGCCGTGTACCCGGCTTGGGTCAACTCCACTTCCTTCTTCTCCACCTTCGGCTTGTTCTTCGGCTTCTCCGGCGGCTCCTCCGGCTTGGCTGGCTGGCAGACCCGCAGGCACCGCTCCAGTGCGACGAACGCCGTCAGCCGCACCCGCTCCGACTCCTCCGCCAAGTTGCCGTCCTTCTCCGACCGGTTGACGCACATCGTCAGCGCCTTGATGACCTTGGGCGTGCAGCAGCAGCCGGACAGGAACGCCTTCGCCGCCGCCAGCCGCACGCACTCCAGCTTCTCCGCGCGGAGCCCGGCGATGAGCGCCGCCTCCGCTTCGGGGAACCGCTTGCAGTCCTTCGAGGCGAGGTACTCCAGGTCGGCGATTTTCGCCTTGGCTCCCGCCTCCTCCGCCTTGATCCGCTCGGACGCGCCGGCCGCACTCTCGGCGGGCTTTTTGAGCTTCTCCGGGTCTTTCCCGTCTTGCTTGCACAGCGGCGGAATGAGGCCGCCGGTCAAGGCGCTGACCGGCTTGAGGAGGTTGTTCACCAACTGCCCGGCCGGCGAGTTGCAGAACCGTTTCCGGCGGGCCGCCCGCGCCTCCGGCCCCGCGAACAGCCGGCCGAGCAGCCCCTTCTTCTCCCCGGCGGCTGCGGCACCCGCCCCCGCGCCGCCGGCAGCTCCCCCACCTCCCGCCGCACTCGCACCGCCGGCGTCCTGCATCTGGCCCCGAATCACGGGAGCGGACGACGCGCATCCGAGCGTCGTACCGGCGAGTAGTAGGAGTCCCCATCGCATGTGCCGCGCCCTCACCCGGTCGAGTGGTCCGAGTTGTATCGGCACGCTTTCCGCGAGGACTTGTCCCGAAGCGGTCGAATCCGCACATTCGGCAAAGTTCGCCCCGCCTGCCGGTCGAAAAACGACGTGCCCACTTCGCCAAACGGAACGGTTCATGCGACACCTCCGCCTGAAATCGCTCGGCTGGATCGCCGCCCTCGGCGTGTCTGGCGTCGGCTGCGCCGGCGTGACCCGCCCGGATGTGGACGCCCGTGGGCAACTCGCCGGCCCGCTGTCCGTCGCGGTCGCGTGGGTGCCGCCGACTCCGCCCGCGCCGTTCGACGAGCCGCAGCCGCCGATGCTTGAACTGGACCCGCGCGATCCCATGCCGATGGGGTTCGCGGGCGTGATTCGCGTCGTGCCGAAGCCGGTTGTCGAGACGCTTACCGTCCCGACACTCACGGCCACCGAACTGCCGAAGTCGCTGGCCATCCCGCTGACGATTCCCGAACTGCCGCCGGCGGAGAAACCCGTCCCCCCACGACCCATCCCGGACCTGATGCCTCCAGCCGAACCGGTCGCGCCGCCGCTCGTCCACGACGAACCGGTCCAGGGTGTGCCCGACGTGCCGGCCGTGGGGACGGTCTCCGTCGGCGGCCAACCGGTCTCGTTCGACAAGCTCTCGACCCTCATCGGGGCAGGGGAGGGGAGGCCTGGTCACGCGACCGCTGGCGGCTGTCCGTCGTGCGGCAGCGCCGGCGGCGGCGGTTGCACGAAGTGCGAGCCGGTGCCGACGGATCGCGGCTTGGCGACGCGGGTGGTGGGCCGCATGTACGAAGTCCTCTGCTGCCCCGACCCGTGCTACCAGCCGAAGTGGATCCCGCTCGCGGACACGGCCTTCTTCACCCCGTCCGCCCGGCCGGTCAGCCACACCCGGTTGCAGTGGCAGTACACGCGGTACGGCATGTTCCCGGATCGCGGCGAGTACTTCTGGGCGCGGGCTGACGGCAACGGGAAGGGGCCGAAACCGGTCGCCGCGATAGGCATCCCGCGCGTCGATACCCACGAACTCAGCCAGTACACGGAGACGGCCACCGGGCCGGGGTTCAGCGCCTACTTCGTCACCCCGTACCGGTCCACCAACCCGACCTTCTCGGACCCGTCCAGCGCCGCCGGGTTCGGCGACATGACCATCGGCACCAAGAGCGTGTTGATGGACTCCGAGCTGTTCCTGCTCACGCTGCAATTCCAGACGACGCTGCCGGTCGGGAATGCGGCGAAGGGCCTCGGCACCGGGCACGTCGCGCTGGAGCCGTCGCTGCTGTTCGGCCTGCGGGTCAGCCCGAACAGCTACCTCCAGGGGCAGATCGCCGAGTGGATCCCGCTCGGCGGCGACCCGACGTACTCCGGGGCGATGCTGCACTACCACCTGGCCTACAACCACCTGCTCTGGCAGCCGATCTCGCAAGTGCAGTTGATCGGCACGTTCGAGATGCACGGGTACTCGTGGCAGGACGGCGGGTTCACCGACCCGGCCACCGGGTTCCGCAACGCCAGCGGGTCGAACATCCTCCAACTCGGCCCCGGCGTCCGCCTGTTCTACTGCGACCGGTACGACTTCGGCGTCGGCAGCAACTACGGGGTGACGGGCAAGAACAGCCTCGGCCAGCAGTACCGGTTCGAGATGCGAATCCGATACTGATGGCGATTCTGGTCGGGTCGTCGTCGTTCGCTCCGCGAGCGCATGGGAGTGGTCCGTCCGTTCGCGGAGCGAACGACGACAACCGAAGACCGGGCAAGATTCGGCGCGTTCGTGGCGTAGGATCATCTGGAAGCCCCCCGCTCCGGAGCCGCCCGTCATGGGAATGCCCGCCGCCCGCCTGACCGACATGCACGTCTGCCCGATGGTGACGGTTCTCGTCCCGCACGTCGGCGGGCCGATCTCTGGCCCCGGCTGCCCGACGGTGCTGATCGGCAAGTTGCCCGCCGCCCGCGCCACCGACATGGCCGTGTGCGTCGGCCCGCCGGACACCATCGCCAAAGGGTCCGGCACGGTGCTGATCGGGAAAATGCCCGCCGCCCGTCTCGGCGACACCTGCGCCCACGGCGGCACCATCATCCTCGGCTGCCCGACGGTGCTGATCGGCGGGTGAACCCGGAGGGCCGTCGTGTCCCACCCGTTCGACGCCAGTGGAAAGACGCTGCTGGAACTCGGCCCGGCGGAGTGGCTGGCGTTTCTCGGCGCGCCCCGCGAGGCGTCCAAAGTCCGGATCATCTCGGCGGACCTGTCCACGGTTACGGCGATGGCCGACCAGGTCGTTCTCGTGGACGACCCCGACCCGTGGCTGCTGCATGTCGAGTTCCAGGCGCACCGCGACGAGTCGCTTCCCCGGCGGATGCTCGGCTACGCCGGTTCGCTGGTGGCCCGACACGACTTGCCCGTCTGGTCGGTGGCGGTGCTTCTCAGCTCGTCGGCGAACGCGACCAATTTGACCGGCGCGCTGCCCGTCGCCCCCGCCGTCGGGCCAAAGTGGGTGTTCCCGTACACGGTGGTCCGCCTGTGGCAGTTGCCGGTCAGCGGTTTCCTGCAAGGCAGCCCGTACCTGCTCCCACTTGCGATGCTGACGGATGTCGATCCGTCAGCGGTGTTGACCACGGCGGCGGTCGTTCACGACCGCTTGAAAGCGTTGAACGACACGGAACTCTCGGATAAACTGCTCTCGACGATGGCCGAATTTCTCGCGCTGAGGTACGACAAGATGGCCGTGCAGGAAATGGTGGATTACCTCGGCATCCGCGGCTACTGGCAGAACCCCGGCGTGAAGGCGATGCTCGCCATCCACGACGCGGAGGTACGAGCCGAGGAGGCGCGGGGTATGGTCGCGCACCTGGGCACCGCCAAGTTCGGCAAGCCGACGAAGGCGGTGAAGGCGAAACTCGCGGCGATCGCGGACCTCGCCGAGTTGGAAGACCTCGGCGTCCGACTGCTGACGGCGAACGGTTGGAAGGAACTGTTCGCCGTCCCCAAGTGACCCTCACTCCACCACGTAGGTGAACTTGGACGCCGCGTCCACGTCCACCCGAACGGCCTTCACCGGCAGCCCCTCGGCGATCCGCGTCAGCACCTCGCTCGAGATCGCCGGCAGCAGCGTCCCGCCGATGATGTGGTCCACGTTCCGCGCGCCGCTGTCCACGTCCTTGCACCGAGACGCGATGGTGTCCACCACCGCCGGCGTGTAGCCGAACGCCGCCTTGTGGTTGGCCTTCAGCCGCCCGCCGATCAGGTTCAGCTTCAGCTCGACGATCCGCCGCAGCACCTCGTCGCCGAGGGGGAAGTACGGCACCACCGTCATGCGGCCGAGGAGCGCCGGCTTGAACGCCTTCAGCAGGTCCGGCTTGAGGATCTCGGCCAGCATCTCCGGGTCCGGAATCATCTCCGGGTCGGCGCACAGCTTCATGATGGTGTCGGTGCCGACGTTGGCGGTGAGCAGGATGATGGTGTTCTTGAAGTTCACGTCCTCGCCGTCGTCGTTCTGCAACACGCCCTTGTCGAACACCTGGTAGAAGATCTCCTGCACGCTCTCGTGCGCCTTCTCCACTTCGTCGAGCAGCACCACCGAGTACGGCCGATTCTTGACGGCGTTCGTCAGCACGCCGCCCTCGCCGTAGCCGACATAACCCTTGCTGGTGCCGACCAGCCGCGACACCTTGTGCGACTCCTTGTACTCCGACATGTTGACGATCACCATGTTGCGGTCGCCGCCGTACAGCAGGTCGGCCAGCGCCATGGCCGTCTCGGTCTTGCCGACGCCGGACGGGCCGACGAGCAGGAACACCCCCTGCGGGCGGCGCGGGTCGGCGAGGTCGGCGCGGGCGGTGCGGATGCGCTGAGCGATGGCTTCGAGTGCGTGCTTCTGGCCGACGACCCGCTCGGCCAGCCGGTCGGCGAGGCTCAGCACCGTCTGCACCTCGTTCCGCACCATCTTGCCCATCGGGATGCCGGTGAGCGACGACACCACCTCGGCCACCGCGCCGCCGTGGACGACGGGGTAGACCAGCGGCGTCTCGCCTTGCAGCTCCTTGAGCCGATCGGTGATCGCGTGCAACTCGGCCTTGTCCTTCTCGACCGAATCCGGCACCGGCTCGGTGGCGACGGCCGCCTCGATGCTCGCCCGCAAGTCCTTCAACTTCGTCACCAACTCGGATTCCTTCGTCAGCTGCGCGTCGAGTTCGACCTTGCGCGCTTCGGCCACCGTTTTGCGCTCGTGGAGCGACGGCAAACGTTCGGCCTGCCCGACCGTCACCTGGCCTTCCCGCGTGAGGAATGCGATCTCGGACGTGAGGTGTTCGATCTCCCGCTTCACGTCTTCCAGCGCCGGCGGCGTGGCGCTCTGGCTGAGCGACACCCGCGCGCACACCGTGTCGAGCAGGCTCACGGCCTTGTCCGGCAACTGGCGGTCGGGCATGTAGCGGGTGCTGAGGCGCACCGTGTCCAGCACGGCCTCGTCGAGAATCCGCACCCCGTGGTGCTTCTCCAACATGCCGACCAGCCCGCGGATCATGCGGACGGCCTTGGCCTCGTCGGGTTCCTCGACCTTGACTTGCTGGAAGCGGCGCTTCAGCGCGGCGTCGCCCTCGAAGTACTTCTTGTACTCGGCGAAGGTGGTGGCCGCGATGGTCCGCAGCTCGCCCCGCGCGAGGGCCGGTTTGAGCAGGTTCGCGGCGTCGTTCTGCCCGGCTTGTCCGCCGGCCCCGATGAGCGTGTGCGCCTCGTCGATGAACAGGATGATCGGCGTCGGCGACGCTTTCACCTCTTGAATGACCGACTTCAGCCGGTTCTCGAACTCGCCCTTCACTCCGGCCCCGGCTTGCAAGAGGCCGAGGTCGAGCGTCCGCAGTTCCACGGTTTTCAGCGGCGTCGGCACGTCCCCGGCGACGATCCGCAGCGCCAGCCCTTCGACGACGGCCGTCTTGCCGACGCCGGCTTCGCCGGTGAGGATCGGGTTGTTCTGCCGGCGGCGGGTGAGGATGTCGATGACTTGGCGAATCTCGGCGTCGCGGCCGACGACCGGGTCGATCTTCCCGGCCCGCGCGTTGGCCGTCAGGTTGATGGTGTACTGGTCCAGGTTCGGCGTCTTCGACCCCATGCCCGGCACCGGCGGGCCGTCTCCGCTCGCGGCGGCAGCCGCGCCGGTCGGGGTGTTGGCGTCCGCCGCGTTTTCTTCCGACTGCATTTTGCCGAGCAGGACGGGCAACTGGGCGGTCAGTTGATCGACGGGAATCTTCGCCAGTTCCGGCGACGTGTTGGCGATCCGCAGGGACAGATTGCGGTCGCTCAGGAGCGCGACCAACATGGCCGCCGACCGGATGCGGTGGCCGCCGAGTTCCATCGACCCGTACACCCACGACTCGCGGATCAAATCGAACACTTCGGTGGAGAACCCCGGCCCGCGTCCGTTCCCCGTCTTGAACCCGGTCAGGGCGCGCTCCAGGTCGGCCCGCACCTTGGCCCCGTCGATGGAGAACTGCCGCAGCAGCAGGTTCAGGTCAGTACTCGCCGGCTCCAGCAGCTTCACCAGCCAGTGTTCGATCTCGACGTGGAAGTGCGTCCGCGAGATGCACAGCCCGGCGGCCGCCTCCAGGGCGCGCTTGCACGTCGGGTTCAACTTGTCCAGAAGGGATTTCGGCGAGACGGCGGCCATCGGCGGCTCCGGGTGGGGCAGGGGGGTATCCGGAGTGCTACGGGCGGCGGCGGGCGGTTCTTTCACCGCCGGCGATTCCGCGTCGGCGCGCCGGCGTGCTCGCCCCTTCCGGGCTTCCTTCTCGACGAGGGCGGTGAGCGCGGCGGCGGCATCCAGGACGACGTGCGGGTCGGGGTCGGACAGGCGGGCGACGGCGGCCGACAGGCGCGGGCAGGTGATTGCGGACATGGCTTGCTCCCCCGAGGCGGACAGTTGGGTGAAGTGTACGCATGTTTTGAACAGATGTCAAGAGGTGGGGTAAACCCGTTGGCCACCTCCTGCGGCGCGGCTCCCGTTCATACTGTGACTGTGCCGGCGGATTCGCCCCCGCCGGCGGACGCTGTGTGAACGTTCGCCCCACCACCACGGGAGGACCTGCCATGGGTGCCAGCCCGCCGGCGAGTACGCGCATCACCTTGCTGCACCGGCTGAACGAGAAGCCGGACGATCAGGCGAGTTGGTCCGAGTTCGTGGCCCTGTACGCGCCGACCATCCGCCAGTGGTGCCTGCACTGGGGGTTGCAAGATTCGGACGCCCTGGACGTGACGCAGAACGTGCTGGTGCGATTGACCACCCGCCTGCCGAAGTTCCAGTACGACCAGAGCAAGAGCTTCCGCGGCTGGCTGAAGACGCTGACGCACCACGCCTGGCACGACTTCATCACCGAGGCCGGGTACCGGCACCGGGGCAGCGGCGACACCGGCATCCACGAGCAGTTGCAGTCGGCCGAGGCGAAGTCCGACCTGGCCGCGCGGGTGGAGGCGGCGTTCGACAAGGAGCTGCTCGACGTGGCCATCGGGCGGGTGAAGCAGCGGGTGGCGGCGGCGACGTGGGAGGCGTTCCAGCGGACGGCGTTCGACGGCGTCGCCCCGCAGGAGGTGGCCGACGCCCTGGGCATCCGCGTGTCGCAGGTCTACCTGGCCAAGCACCGGGTGCAGAAGCAGCTCCAGGAAGAGATCGTGGCGCTGGAGGCCGAAGGCGTTTGAGAGGCATCCGTGCGAGGCACTACAGATGACCGACTGCCCGCCCGACGACACCCTCCGCGATTACCTCGACGACTCCCTCTCGCCCGACCGCGCCGGGCCGGTGACGGGGCACATCGACGCCTGTCCCCGCTGCCAGGAGCGGCTCGACGGACTGACCAGCGAGAGCGGTCGCCTCGCGTCCCGAGTGAAGCAGGCGGCGGCGACCGACGGGGCCGTTCGCCCGTCCGCGTCCAGCCCGGACCAGGCGACGTACCTCTTCGGCGACGGCGTGATCCCTATCGTCCCCCGCCTCGGCCCCACCGTTCTCCCGACGATTCCCGGCTACGTCGTCCGCGAGGAAATCGGGCGCGGCGGCATGGGGGTCGTGTACAAGGCCCTGCACAAGCGGCTGAACCGCACGGCGGCGGTGAAGATGGTGCTGGCCGGCGGCCTCGCCGACCCCCGCGTCACCCAGCGGTTCCTGTTCGAGGCAGAGATCCTCGGCCGCGTCCGGCACCCACAGGTGGTGCAGGTGTACGAGGTGTCCATGTACGCCGCCCCGACCGGGGTGAGCATCCCGTTCCTGGCGATGGAGTACCTGGACGGCGGCACCCTCGGCGCGTGGTCCGACGGGCGACCGCAGCCGCCGAAGGCGGCGGCCGAGCTGGTCGAGGGGTTGGCCCGCGCCGTCCAGGCGGCGCACGCCCAGGGGGTCATTCACCGCGACCTGAAGCCGGCCAACATCCTCCGCGCGGCGGACGGCGTGTTCAAGGTGACGGACTTCGGGCTGGCCAAGCTGACGGCCGACACCAGCGGCGGATTGACCGCGACCGGCACCGTCGTCGGCACCCCCGCGTACATGGCCCCGGAGCAGGCGTCCGGCGAGAAGGGGATCGGCCCGCCGGCCGACGTGTATTCGCTCGGCGCGATCCTGTTCGAGCTGCTCACCGGCCGCCCGCCGTTCGAGGGCGCGGAGCCGATGAGCGTGCTGCTGAAGGTGATCCGCGACCAGCCGCCGGAGGTGCGGGCGCTCCGCCCGGAGGTGCCCCGCGACCTGTCGGCGGCGGTCGCCAAGTGCCTGACCAAGGAGCCGCACCGCCGGTACGCCTCGGCGGCCGAACTGGCCGACGACCTGGGGCGCTTCCGCGCCGGCCGGCCGACCCGCGCCCGCGCGCACGGCACCGCCGAGCGGGTCTGGTACTGGTCGAAGCGGAACCCCGGCATCGCCGCCATGCTGGCCTCCTTGCTGCTGGTGATGGCGACGGCGTTCGTGTCGGTGATGGTGCTGTGGCGGCGGGCCGAGGGGAACGCGACGGCCATGACCGAGGCCCGCGACCTCGCCCGCCGCGAGTTCGACGAGGCCGCGGTGCAGCGGGACGAGGCGGCGAAACAGCGGCGGGCGGCCGACAGCCGGGGGGCGTATCTGGCGTTCGACCAAGCCGTCCACTGGTGCGAGAACGGGCAACTCGACGACGGCCTGCGGGGGTTCGTCCGCGCGCTGGAACTGGCCGAGCGGATCGGCGACAGAGACCTGGCGCGGGTGGCGCGGGTGAACGTCGACGCCTGGGACCGCGAGCTGTTCCCGGCGGGCAAGCAGTTCCACCACTCCGACACCGCCGCCCTGACCGCCAGCGGGTTCAGCCCGGACGGGCAGTGGGTGTTCACCGCCGGCACCGACCGGCGCGTGGCCATCTGGGACGCCGACAGCGGCAAGCGGGTGGCCGACCTGACCGACGCCGCCACCGGCCACGTCACGGCCCTGATCGCCGGGCTTCCGTTCGCCAAGGGGCTGGTCGATCCGCCGTCCATCCGCGCGGTGGCGATCAGCCACGACCGCACCCGCGTCGCCGCCTGCCTGTCGTCCGGCGGCATCGCCGTCTGGTCGCCGACGACCGCCGGGAAGCCGCTCCGCACCGTCCCGGCGGTCGTCGGCAAGCAGTCCGCCACCGACCTGTGGGCCGCCGCGTTCGACTCGGAGGGCAAGCTGTGGGTGGGCGGGAACGACGGCGTCCTGGCCCGGTTCGACGTGGACACCGGGAAGGAGTGCGGCTCCCTGCCGCTGCCGCCGGACGACGCCCCGCCGCCCGCCGGCCCCCGTCCGACGACGGTCCACGCGCTCAAGCTGTCCGCCGACGGCCAGTCGCTGTTCTCCGGCGACCGGGAAGGGCGGGTGATCGAGTGGAGCCTGCGGACGAAGCAGGCGGTCGGCTCGCGCGCCGTCGGCGGGTGGGTGTACGACGTGGCGCTGTCGCCCGACGGCCGCACCTTTGCCGCCGGCGGGACGGCCTGGGCGGGGGTTTTTCCGGCGGGTGGCACCCCCTGGATTCTGCCGGCGAACGGGGCGGAGCCGACCACCGTGCAGTTCGCCGCCGGCGGCCGCCTCGTCGTCCTCGGCGACTCGGACGGGAAGGCTCAGGCGTGGGACACGGCCACCCGCGCGCCGGTCGGCCGGCACCTGCGGATGGGCCGGTTCGTGCCCCGACTGGTGGCGCGCCCCGGTCGGGACGAACTGCTGGTGCCCAACGGCGACGGCGTGCGGCTTCAACCGCTGCCCGCCCCGCCCACGGTGTTCATCCCCCCGTCGTGGGCGGTCGCGCGGGTGCGGGTGCTGGACTACAGCCCCGACGGCGACCGCCTGCTCGTCGGGGCCGGCCGGCTGAACGTCCACGACGCCGCCACCGGCCGCGCGGTGCGGGCCGTCTGCCCGGACGACGAGGCGCTCGGCGGGCAGTTCCTCGCCGGCGGCACCCGCGTGGCCTACGGCCTCCGCAGCGGGCTGCGGGTGTTCGACCTGGGGGACCAGGGCGAGGTTCTCCGCCTCACCAGCCGCCACTACATCAGCCTGTTCGCGGCGGGGACGGTTGCCGACGTGCCGGTCGTGAACATCGGCGGCCGGTTCGACCGGCTGTCCGCCGACGGCGCGAAGTGGCTGGATACCGTGGCCCCGACCGGGATCGATCTGGCACGGTTCCCCACGGGGGCGGCGTGCGTCGCGCCCGGCGGCCGCGAGGTGCGGTTCGCCAGCTTCGATACGGTTTACTTCCACGACCTGGACACCGGCGCCGCCACCCGCCCGCCCCTCCGCGCCCCGGACGAGGTCCGCGCGATGGCCCAGACGCCCGACGGCAAGCGGCTCGTCCTCGGCCTCCGCGACAACACCGTGCAGGTGTGGGACGTGGCCACCGGCACCGCCCGGCACGCGGTGCCGCCCCGCCACGAGATGCCCGTCACCGGCCTCGTCGTGTCCCCGGACGGGCGGACCATCCTGTCCGGCAGCCGGGACCAGTCGGCCCGCTTCTGGGACGCCGACACCGGCCTCGTTCTCGGCCCGAAGCTGCGGCACGCCGACGCGGTGGCGGTGGTGGCGTACTCGCCGCGCGGCGACCGCGTGGCCACCGGCACCAGCACCGGCCGCACCGTCACCTGGCCCGTCCCGCCGCCGCCCACGACCGCCGACCTCGCCACCCTCCGCGACCGCTACGCGAACCTTAGCGGCAACAGCCGCCCCGCGACGGCGACCTACAAGTGACGGGATTACTCGCCCGGCGACGCCTCCCAGTCTCCGGCTCTTGCAACGGCTGTTGAGCTCTGCAACTTCTTCAGACCCTTTTGGAGTTCATCGGCTGATGTATCCGGGAACAACGCCAGGTGATCCCACGCGGACCCGAAGTATGTGCCCTGCGTCAGGAATTCGGTGAGTTTGCCGAGGTCGTGTTCAAAGAAGATCGGGATTCCCCTCAGCTTGATGGTGGCCACCAATTCCGCCACGCTGAACATCCCGGCCACGACGCCGATAGTGGTGATGGGGAGAGATGAGCCATGCCAGTCGGTCTGCTTGTCGCTCAACTCCTTGAGTCGCTTCGTGGAATCCAGTCGAATCCCAACGGCTTTGGCTTCGATGCAAAACAGGAGTGGAGCGTCGGTCGGTCGAACGACCACGTCCGCCTTCTGCTTCTTTTGACTTCCGCCGAGGATTTTCTTCTCGCGTGCGAAGTGGCGCGGAACGATGTCCGCGATGTCGTTGACTCCTCCATGTCGAACACCCGTCGCGGAGGCCGCGATGACCGGCTGGAACGTCAGTGGAATTCCGAGCAGCGCGTCCGCGATTGCTTGCTCCTGCCGTTCTTTCCGTTGGTTGCGGTATTGGGTGGAGGTGTTCTGGTTCGACTGGAGTGAGACGGTCCAGAGCCGAGCATAGGTTTCCGCCAGTCGTGCTTCCGGGTCGGACATCGTCTCGCCGTCCAGCCAGCGAAACCGCTCGCGGTCGAGGTGATCGCGGAACCACTCCGCCAACCGTCCGGCCTGATCCGGTGTCGGAGCGGCCCCTTGCTCTTCAAACGCTTCAGTCGTGCCGATACCGATCAACTGCCCCAATCGCATCTGGCTGATCACGGGCGCGAGACAGTACCGAAGTGTCTTGATGATCCTGGGCTTGGCGCGCAACACGTCCGAGGTGATCGACGCGAAAAGTCCCGTGGCCTCGGCGGCCACATCGTACAGTTGTCGGAGTGGCTCTTGTATGGCCAGGAAGAGCGACTGGGTCAACTCCTTGTAAGTCCTCTCTTCATACTCCTCGCTCGTCGCCATTTCCGCGAGCAATTGCTTTCGGGTGAGCATAACGGTGGGCCTCCGCGTCAGTATTCCGCAGCACAGTCGGCGGTGCCGAGACCTTTCACGGTTCGGGGGTCGGTGCCGGGTTTCTGGAGGGTTTGCCGCGCCTTCCGCCGGCTCTCGCCGTTTCGAGTCTGTTCCCGTTTGGTGTACGTGATCGCGGTGGCGAAGTCGCGCGGGAAGGGCATCGACTTTAGATTCGCCACGGCGGGGCCGCGCAGCGCGTCGATCAGGGCTTCGCCCAACACGCGACCGAAGACGCTCGGCACCGCGTTCCCGACTTGCCGGAACTGGCTCGCCTGTGGACCGGTGAACTGCCACTCCGCCGGGAACCCCTGGAGTCCTGCGCACTCGCGCAGCGTCAGGCGGCGGAGTGTACCGTCGGCGAGTCGAATCCAATCCTGACTGGCCGAGGCGGTGACGGTGCGGGCCGGCTGATCCGGATCGGCGATGAATGTCCCCTGACGATACCCCCAGTGTCCGCCCGGTCTCGTGGCCTCGCGCGCGCCGGCACTCTTTAACCCCGAACCCGGCGGGACATCGCGCAACAGGTCGCCGAGGCGTTCCGTCGGGCGGACGATCTCCTCCGGTGCTGGCGGTACACTCGACGAGAGGTATTCGCCCAATGACATCCATTTCTCCAACCCGCCGAACAAGTCTCGGCCCGGCGTTTCGGCGTGGGTCGGTTCCGGGAAGGTAGGCAGCGCCGTGCAACGGGTGGCCATCATGAAGCAGCGGACGCGGCGTTGCGGGCAACCGAAGTCGGCCGCATTCAGCAGCGCGAAGGTCGTGGCGTAGCCGATCCCCTCGAACGCCCGTTTCACCATGTCGACGACTTCGCCCGGTTCGCCTTTCGGCCCGCGGGCGGTGACCAGTCCGCGAACGTTCTCGAACAGGACCAGCTTCGGTTTCAAGGACTTCGCCAGCCGGACGAAGTGTTCAAACAGGCGGCCTCGCGGGTCGCTCACGGACGCCATTTTTCCGGCACTGCTGAACGGTTGGCAAGGTGGTCCGCCGGCGAGAAGGTCGGGCGAGAACGATTCGCCCGTCCCGTTCGGCCCGAGCGATACGGCGTCGATTTCCGCAACGTCCGCGTGAAGAATCTTCGTCCCCGCGAGGTGAACGCCGGCGCGGTGCCGAATACGCGCCGCCTGATTTTCGAGCAGTGTTCGCACGCAGCCGGCGTCGGCATCCACCGCGCTGATGGTTTCAAACCCGGCCCGTTCGAGACCGAGATCGAGACCCCCAGCCCCGGTGAATAGCGATACGGCGGTGTACCGTTTGGGCGGGGGCATCTCACGAACTCCGGATCCGAGAAACACTATCGCAGCTACTGTTGGCAGTGTACATTCGATTCGATCAGGAAAAAAGCCCAGTTTGTGGATATTCGTTCCACTCCGCGCGGCGGGTCATTGCCGTCGCCAGTCGAGGCGGGTCAGGGAGACGGCCCACTTCCGCTCCACGGCCGGGATGTTCCGGTGCAGGATGTCGGAGAGCGACTGGGTGGACGCGATGATCGCCATGCCGGCGGCGGTGAAGGTGTCCGGGCCGAAGATGTGCTCGGCCAGCAGCGGGTTGGTCAGCGCCTGCGAGAAGGCGTCGATGCCGACCAGCCGCCCGACCAGCGCGCCGACCGCCGCGTTCGCCCGCACGTCCTCGGCGAACAAGCCGACGTAGAACTCGACGCGATCGACGTGGCCGTACAGCTCGCGGAGCTGGGCCTGGCGGACGGGGTCGCCGGTGATCTGGTCGAACGCGGTCACGCGGGGATACCCGACCATGACGCGGTAATCGTTGTAGCTCGCCAGCCGCACCTGCCGACCGAGCGCGATGCTCGCCTTCTCGGTCTCGATCAAGAACTCCGTCGTGTTGAACAGCCCGACCTCGCCGGCCGGCTGGCGGCTGGCGGCGTCGAACATCGCCCCCAAGCCGGCCCCGGTCACGAGGCGAGTGTCGTACACGGTCTCGATCAGCGGCCGCACGCGGTCGGCCAGGGCGATGGTGTCCGGCACGAGGCTGTGCCAGCGGTACAGCAGGTTGAACTCGACGGTCATCCAGTTCGCCCAGTACCAGCTCTCGCGGTTGCCGGACGGGGCGTCCACGCGGAAGCGGAAGTGGTACGGCGCGATGTGGTTGATGTACTCCTCGATGACGATCTTGAGGAGCAGGACGATGTTGATCGCCCGCGCGGTCTGGAACAGCCGCTCGTCGTCCCAGCCGGCGTTCGCCGCCGCCAGCACGCCGCACAGCCGGTTGTGTTCGCGGAGGAACAGCGTGTTCAGCATGACGTAGCCGATCTGCACGTTCCCGCGGTCGGCCCCGAACGCGAACAAGTCGTTCCGACGGGCGGCCGGCACCTCGTCCGGGACGAGGATGGGCAGATTGCGGAATTCCTCGCGTGGCTGCCCGTCCTGGAAGTAGTACGGCGGGTACTCCTCGCCGTTGATGGTCTGGCTCTTCAACCGGCCGCCGGTGTGGGAGCGGAGCAGGGCGGTGTACGTCGGATTCAGCCCGTACAGCGGACTCAGGTCGATCTCGTGGTTGGACGTGTTCCGCCGGGGGTCGTCGCGGCGGGTGCGGAGGAACCCGTCGGTGAACCACTGGGCGAAGTACGAGAACAGGACCGTCGATTTCGCGCTGGGCTTCTCGGTCGGGCCGCGGCGGAACAGCTCGGTCACGCGGTCCAGCGGCGGCAGGTCGTCGGGCAGCTTCACCGCCGGGAGGTGCCGGCCCGTGAAGGTGCGGTCGGACAGCGAGTCCCACGAGGTGTAGTCCGACAGCAGGCTGTACTGGTAGGGCCGCGTCGCCGTCTGGTAGATGGCGCGGTTGACGAGCCGGCGGTTCCACCAGCGGCGGACGGGCGGAATCGCCTGGCAGAGCGACCAGAACCAGCGGAAGTGCGTGAGGATGTAGAACGAGAGTCGGTTTCGCCAGCCGTCCCGCCGTGTGCTGCGCGCCATGGGGATCACCTCGCGGTCGGAGTGGGGTGGCCGGAGGTCTCGCCCGACATCGGCCTTGCATTGAAGTAGCAGTTCCCGGAGCCGAGCGACAGCGAATAACAATCGAACGACGGCGCGCGTACCGCCGCCTCCCCTGCCCCGCTCACTCGGCGCGGCGGGGCAGGGGGGCGGGTTCGCGGCGGGGCATCTTGGCGACGACGGCCTTGTAGTCGTCGCGGTCGGCCAGCTTGCGGAAGTCCGCCTCGCGGTCGATCTCGTCCCGCTCCGTCAGCCCGAGGCGGATCGCGTCGGCCAGCCGGGAGACGGCGCGGTCGGCGTGGTCGTCGGACCCGTCGGCCGACAGGAAGGCGTGGGTCACGGCCATCCGCAAGTGTAAGCCGATGTGGGGCGGCGGGTTCTTCCCGAACTCTTTCAGGATGCGTTCCGCACCACTGCGGTCGCCGGCACGGGCCATGCTCTCGACGAGGCGACCCAGGAAGGCCGGCCGGTCGGGCGGCGGCGCGAGGCTCCCCGCCTCATTCCAGTCAACGACCGCCTCCTTGTGACGGCCGAGCGCGTCCAGCGCGAGCGCCCGGCCGCGACAGAGAAGCATTCGCACGTGTCGCTGTTGCGGCCCGTCCAGCACGACCTTTTCAATCGGCTTGAACACCTCGAACCCCCGACCGATGGCCGCGAGCGCCGCCTTCGGATCGATGTCCAGCATCAGGTCGCTGTGCATCGAGTACAACTGCGCGAGGCCGAGGCGATGAACGGGCACGTCCGGGTACTTGCGGACGATCGCTTCCAGCACCGCGACCGCCTTCTCGAGCTGGTCGCCGATGGCCGACCGGCGGCCCAACCGGGCGCGGAGGGCGACCACTTGGACCGTCGCCTGCGCGTACTCGGACGGGTACTCCGGTACGGCCGGATACTGATCGGCCAGCTCCCGCCACGTGTCCGCCGCCGCCGCCAGGGCGGGTTCGGCCTCCGGGGGGCGGCCCAGCGCCTGGAAGGTGGAGCCGACGAGGGACCAGGCGCGGGCCAACTCCCGCCCCGTCACCTCCGTGGAGGCCTCCTTGTGCAACGTCTCGCGGATGGCGAGCGCGGCGCGGAGGTCGGGCAGCGCGGCGGCGTAGTCGGAGCGGTTGATGCGGTCCTGCGCGGCGTTCGACAGGGCGATGGCGTGGTCCCGCCGGTAGAGCGGGTGTTCGCCGGCCAGTTCGGCGAACACCCGGATGGCCTCCTGGAATTCGCGGCGGCCGCCGTCGGCCTCTGGGCCGCTGGACTTGAGCAGGGCGATGTTCCCATGCGCCCGCGCGAGATACCCGCGCGCCTCGTGGTCGGTCGGGTCGGCGTCGGCCATCGCCCGGCAGGCGGCGGCGCAGGCGCGAAACGACGCTTCGGCCTCCGCCGGTTTGCCACGGCGGGTGCGGATGAAGCCGAGTTGGAGGTGGGCCCGGACGACGGCCAGACGGGTCAGGTGGGGCGCGTCCGGGCGGTCGGCGGCCGGCACCACGGCGGCAATCGCCTTCGCGTACACGGCTTCCGCCTCGGCCGGCGAACCGAGTACGTCGTGGAGAATCGCCAGGCGGCGGACGCCTTCCAGGTAAATGACCGGGTCATCGACCGACGACCCGGCGAGCTGTTCGTACAGCCCGCGTAGCTGCTTCAAGAATGCGGACTCCGCCGGGGAGAACTGCCGGCTCTTCTTCAGCACGTCCTCGACCACCACGTCCGTCGCGGCGAACAGCGCGGTGCGGGTGTGCGCCTCGGCCTGGACGGCCTTCTTCTCCTGCTCCTTGGCCAACCCTTCGGCGGCCCGGGCGCGAGTCTGATCGGCACGCGCCTGCTTCTCGGCGGCTTCGGTCTTTGTCAGTTGATCGCGGGCGATCCGGTCGGACTCCACGGCCTCGGCGCGGGCCTGGGATTCGCGGCCGAGGGCGGCGAGGGCGGTCTGCTCCGCCTCCCGCGCCGTCCGTTCCGCCGTCAAGCTCCGGAACAGACCCACCGTCGCGGCGGTCGTGCCGGCCACCAGCGCGACGGCGACGGCGACCGAGGCGGCAACGGCGGTGCGGTTGCGGGTGACGAACTTCCGAACCCGGTACGTCCGGCTGGGCGGGCCGGCGGTGACGGGTTCGTTCGCCAGATACCGTTCGAGGTCGGCGGCGAAGGCGTTGGCGGTCGGGTAGCGCTGGTCGCGGTCGCGGGCCAGCGCCTTCATCAGCACCCAGTCGAGGTCGCCGGCGAGCTGCCGGCGGAGGCGGGGCAAATCCCCACCGCGAGCGGCCGCCGCCGGCGGTGCCACGTGCGTGGACGGGCGGGGGGCGTCCACGTCGCGGATGGTGCGGAGCAAGTCCCACACCGACCCGCCGCCGGTCTTCAGCGTGAACGGAGTGGTGCCGGTGAGCAGTTCGTACAGCAGGACGCCGAGCGAGTAGATGTCGGATCGGGTGTCGATGTCGCCCGCGCCGGGGCCGGCGGCTTGCTCCGGGGACATGTACTCCGGGGTGCCGACCACCAGGCCGGGGCGGGTGGCGTGGTCGGCGGGCGCGTCCTCCGCGAACGCCTTGGCGATGCCGAAGTCGATCACCTTGGGGACGGGGACGCCGTCCACGACCGCGACGAGGACGTTCGACGGTTTCAGGTCGCGGTGGATCACCCCTTTCTGGTGCGCGTGCTGAATCGCGCGGCAAACCGGCACGAACAACGACACTCGCTCACGGGGCGTCAGCTTGTGAGTGTCCGCGTGGGCGACGATGCCTTCGCCCGGAATGAGCTCCAGCGCGAAGTACGGCCGGCCCTCATCCGTCAAACCGGCGTCGTACAGCCGCGCGATGTTCGGGTGATCCATCCGCGCGACCGCCTGCCGCTCGGTCTCGAAGCGGGCGAGGAAGTCGGCGGAGTCGAGACCCGGCTTCAACACCTTCACGGCGACGGTGCGGCGGATCGGAGCGACTTGCTCGGCGCGGTAGACGTGGCCCATACCGCCGGCCCCCAGGCGGTCGCCGAGACGGTATCGGTCGGCGAATGTCGTCGGCGGGGCAGAGGACACGACCGTGCCACTGCCGGCCGGCCCGGCCGGGGTGACGCGGTTCGCCGCGCCGGCGAGCGCGGTCCACGACAGCATGGCGTCACAGGCGGCGCAGCGGACGACGTGGGCGGCCACCACGTCCATGACGGCGAGGTCGAGGGTGCCGGCGGCGAACGCGGTCAGGTCGTCGGCCGACGGGCAAGGGTCTTCGGCGACCATCGGCTGGCCTCGGGGTGGCGGGGGCGAGTTCAGGTATGGTATCGCGGTTATGGGGTTCGTGATCGGCGGACGGCTGGCAACAGGTGGGTTGCGCCGGGTCGAGTTCGCGGGAGCCGGAACAGGCCGGGGCGAAGCAACCGCCTCCGGTTAAGGAAGAACCAAACCAAGGGGAAACCAAATCGGCCAACGTCCGATAATGTAAATTATGTTTAC
>JAYUFU010000585.1:0-24294 GCA_043738505.1 Fimbriiglobus sp.
GGGAGCGTCTTCTTCATGAACTTGAAGAAGACGCTCCCTCGCGGTCGCGGCTCGCAAGACTTGAAATGCCGCTCCCTGGCGGTCGCGGCTCGCTAGGCGCGGGCTACCGCCCTTCGCGGAGCCGGTCGCCGAGGAAGTTCTCCAAATCGGCGATGTCGTACACCTTCTTGACGGTCTTCTCCACGTCGTACTCGACCCGGCGGTACGTGATCACGTCATTGTCCAGCGTGACGTAGCACGCCTTCGGGTTGCCGTCGCGGGGCTGGCCGACGCTGCCCACGTTGCACAGCGTCTTGCGGCCGTCCAGCTTGTATGTGTGGCCGATGTCGTCGGGGCTGAAGAACTGGAGGTTCTCGGTGAAGATGCCGGGGACGTGGGTGTGCCCCTGGAAGCAGTAGCGGTCCACCAGAGTGTAGATCCTCTCCATCTTCCGCTGGTTGTAGATGTCCTCGGGGAAGACGTACTCGTTCAGCGGGTTGCGGGCCGACCCGTGGACGAACAGGTAGACGTCCTCCTTGAAACTTCGGGGCCGCTCGGCCAGGAAGTCCCACCGCTTCTCGCGGACGGCGCGCGGCTCCCCGCTGCTCTCCAGTTGGGCGCGCGTCCAGAAGATGGCCCGCTCGGCGGACGGGTTGAACCCGTCCGGGTCGAACATGGCCCCCTGGTCGTGGTTGCCCATGAGGACGAGCTTGCAGTCCATCACCAGGTCCACGCACTCGCGCGGGTTGGGTCCGTACCCGACCACGTCGCCGAGGCAGTAGATCTCGGTGATGCCCTGGGCTTTGATGTCCGCCAGCACGGCCTGGAGGGCTTCCAGGTTGCTGTGGATGTCGCTGATGATCGCCTTCACACCCGGACTCTCTGGCGGTTGCGGCGAGAGCGGAAAAACGGTCGTCTCGATCCGCATCGGATTGTCACAGTATAGACCACGGCCGAATCCGGGTAAATACGCCGTCCGATTCGGCGAAAGAAAAAGACCGGTCGCCGGACGGAAAACTCGGACGGCACCCGTCGTCCGAATCGAAACGGCCCGGCCGCGGGTGGGTCAGACGTTCGCCAGTCGGCGGTAGAAGGCCTCGAACCGCCGGCGCATGGCGTCGCGGCTGTACTCGACTTCCACCCGCGCGCGGGCGGCGGTGCCCAGCGCGGCGGCACGGGCCGGGTCGCGGAGGAGGGCGGCGAGTGCCGCCGCCAGCGCGGTGTCGTCGTTCGGCGGGACGAGGACGCCACACCCGGCGAGGAGCGTCGGGTTCGCGCCGACGGCCGTGGCGACGACCGGTAGCCCGGCGGCCATGTACTCCAGCACCGCGTTCGACATGCCTTCCGAGTGCGACGGCAGCACCGCGACATCCAGCGACCGCAGGAACGCCGGCACGTCCGAGATCGACCCGCGGAAGACGAACCGGTCGCCGAGGCCGAGCGCGGTGTGGAGCGCTTCCAACTCCGCCCGCTGGTCGCCGTCGCCGGCCACCTCGAACCGCGCGTCCGGGAACGCGGCCAGGAGCTGCTTCGCGGCGCGCATCAGCCCGGCGATGTTCTTCACCGCCCGCAGGTTGGCGACGGTGCCGATCCGGGCCGCCGTCGCCGCTAGCGTGCGAGCGGATTTGTCGGACCGCTCGCACGCTCGCGGCGACGACGCCGTGACGGGATACCGGTCCAAATCCACCCCGTTCTCGATGACCGCCACCCGCCGTGCCGAGACGCCTTCGCCCGTCACCAGCGCGTCCCGGCCCATCTCCGAGTTCGTCAGCGTCACGTCCACCCACGGGCGGATCAATCGGCCGAGCAGCTTGTGCTTCGCCGACAGCCAGTATCCCAGGTTGTTCCGCACGCGGACGACCTTCCGCACGCCGCACGCCTTCGCCACCGGCACCGCGAAGTAGGCCGAATCGAGGAAGTAAATCTGCGCCACGTCGGGCCGGTGTTCCCGCCAGAATGCCCTTAGCCGCGTCGCCGCCGACACCGTGCCGACACTGAGTAACTTCCGCAGTCCGAGGCGCAGAATCGGCACCCCGACCGGTTCCAACGCGCGCGACGACTCCGCCGCGCCGTCGAGCAGTACCAGCGACGGCTGCACGGCCCGCCGGCCGAGGGTACGGAGCAGCGCGAGCAGTTGCGATTCCGTACCCGCGCGGCCCAGGTTATCGATGACGAACGACACGCGGATGGGGTTGCCGGGGTGGTATTCGTGCGTCACGCGGCGGCCCTCCGGGCGACCAGTGAGTGGAACAACTCGCCGTACCGCTCGGCCTGCGCGGCGAAGGTGAATTCGGCCCGCATCCGGTCGCGGCCGGCGGTGCCCATCCGCGTTCGCAGGTCGGCGGAATCCAGCAACTGCCGCAGCTTCTCGGCGATGGCGGCCGGCTGACCGCTCGGCACCAGGAGTCCGGTCTGCCCGTCGGCGATCACTTCGGGCGTGCCGCCGACCGCCGTCGCCACCACCGGTATCCCGGCCGCGCTCGCTTCGAGCGCCACGTTCGGAAGCCCCTCTGTGAACGAGGGCAGCACGACCGCGTCGGCGAACGGCAGGAACTTGTCGAAGTCGGGCGTGAAGCCGGGCATCCGGAACCGCGAGGCGAGGCCGAGTTCGGCGACGCGGGTTTCCAGTTTCGCACGCTCCCCGCCTTCGCCGAACAGGACGAACCCGCTTCGCGGGTTCGTCGCCAGCACCGCCGCCGCCGCCTCCACCAGCACCGCGAACCCTTTCTCCGGACTCAGCCGCCCGGCCGCGACGACGACCGCTGACACTGGGGTGTCAGCCGGGAAGAGTGCGCGCAGTTTCGCGCGGTACTCCGGGTCGGGCTTTGCGAACGCATTCAGCCGGGCGGCATTGCGGATGACGGCCAGCCGGCTCGACGGGACGCCGGCCTTTCGCACCCGCACCGCCTGCCCGTCCGACACGGCGACCACGCGGTCCACGAACCGCAGGTTCAGCCGGTCCATCGTCTCGTAGGCGCGGACCTTCAGGTTCTCCCACGTCCACCCCCGCGACACGGCCACGCACGGGATGCCGACCCGCCGGGCGGCCACGCGGCCGAGGATATTCGGCTTGTAGGTGTGTGTCACGAGGACATCGGCGCGGACGCGGCGGAGGTGGTCGCACAGCCCGCCGACGGCGGCGCGGACGTTCGGCGTGTCGGCCGGGAGTTGCGTCGCGTCAAATCCGGCAGAGCGGACGTTGCCCAGGAATTCCGCGCACCGCCCGCCTTCGGGGAAGGACGCGAACGACGACCGGAACGGCGAACGCAGGTGTTCGGCCAGGCCGAGCATCTGCCGCTCCGGGCCGCCGAAGAAGGTGCTGGCCGTCAGGTGGACAACGTGCATGGGCCGCAACGTCCGTGTCGCGTGGGGAATCCGGGTGAGTGGGGAGTTTACGGGACCGCACCGGGGGTTGTCGAGGGGAACCGCGTCAGGCGAACAAATCGGCGACCGGACAACTGAAGCCGGGCAGCACGTCCTCGGCGGTGAGTGTGGCGTCCGCTTCCAGTACGGTCGATTTCCTCGGTTCGGTGAAGACCGTCACCGTCCGGTCCCTCGGGTGGACGACCCACACCACCCGCACGCCGGCCGCGAGGTATTCCTTCACCTTCGCCTTCAGTTCGGCCTTCGTGTCGTCCGGCGACACCACCTCGGCGACCAGGTCCGGCGGCCGGTCGTGGTACGCGATCACTTCCGCGCCGAACGGCAGCCGCTCCTGGCTGTAGTAGCTGACATCCGGCCCGCGCACCGAGTCCGGGTCGCGCTCCGTGATCGCCCCGCTCTCGGTGACGACGCGGCCGATGCGGTTCGTCATCAAGTACGTCTTGATGGCGAAGCCCACGTTCATTTGCACTTCGCCGTGCCGGAATCCGGGTGGCGGCATGAAGACGATCTCCCCTTTCACGAGTTCGTACCGTCCCGGCTCGGGCTCCTCGGTCAGGTAGAACTCCTCCGCCGTCATCGGCTTGGTCGCCACGGTCGCCATGCGTGCCCCTCCCGGTGGTTGCCGCCATTCTACGCCTTGCCGACCGTCACCCACTGCTGCTTTTCCGCCGAGGCGAGGATGGCGTCCAGCACCAGCTGCGTCTCGAGCGCGTCGCGGAAGGTCGGGCCGGCCGGCTTGCCGGTACTCAACCCGTCGATGAAGTCCGCCACCTGGTGCGTGAAGCTGGTGTCGTACCCGACGGACAGCCCCGGCACCCACCAGTTCGCCATGTACGGGTGGTCCGGGCTGTTGTCGGTCACATGCACCGACTTCCAGCCCCGCGTGGCGCTCTCGTCCGTGTAGTCGAAAATGGACAGCCGGTGCAGGTCGTGCAGGTCCCAGAAGATGCTCATGTTCTCGCCGTTGATCTCCAGCGTGTACTGCGCCTTGTGCCCCCGCGCGTAGCGGGTGCTCTCGAAGTTGGCCAGCGACCCGTTGGCGAACTTGCCGAAGAAGATGCAGGCGTCGTCGATGCTCACCTGCTCCATCTTGCCGGTGAGGGTGTGCATCCGCTCCTTCACGAACGTCTCGGTCATCGCGCACACGCTGTCGAGGCCGCCGTTGAACCAGAGCGCGGTGTCGATGCAGTGGGCCAGCAAGTCGCCCGACACGCCCGCGCCGGCGGCGGCGGCGTCCAGTCGCCACAGCCCCTGCCCGCCCTGCGGCAGGTCGGACTTGATGGTCCAATCTTGAAGGAACTTGGCGCGGTAGTGGAAGATGCGGCCGAGCCGGCCGGAGTCGATCAGCCTCTTGGCGAGCGAGACGGCCGGGATGCGGCGGTAGTTGTACCACACCATGTTCGGCACGCCGGCCGCTTCCACGGCGGCGATCATGGTGCGGCCCTCGGCGGCGTCCATGGCCAGGGGCTTCTCGCACAGGATGGCTTTGCCGGCGGCGGCGGCGGCGATGGCGATCTCGGCGTGCAGGTTGTTCGGCACGCAGATGTCCACCACATCGATGTCCGGCCGGGCGACGAGCTTTTTCCAGTCGGTCTCGGTGTGGGCGTACCCCCACTGGTCGGCGAACGCCTTGATCTTGCCGGCGTCGCGGGCGCAGCACGCCTGCAACACGACCTCGTAGTCGGACGGGAAGAACTGGCCGACCTGCTTGTAGGCGTTCGTGTGCGCGCGGCCCATGAACCCGTACCCGACCATGCCGACGCGGAGCTGCTTCTTGGCCATGTCGAAGACCCGAAAGGGAGAGTGAGCCGCACGGTAGGGCGGTGCGTGACATGGATCAGAGTAAGAATTTTCCACCGGGCGGAGAGGTCGCACGAGGAGTCACCCACCGTCGCCGCGCTGCTTCACGCCGGAGGCGTGGCGGACTGTAGTCAGGGGTGAGCGAGCGACATCCCTGGAGCGTCCGGCAAAAAAATGCACCCCGGAGGGGTGCCGGAGGATGTCCGGCACCCCTCCGGGGCGCGTGGAATTGAAGCCCACCAGGGGTTTCACCCCTGGCTACAGTCCGTCACGCCTCCGGCGTGAAGAACCGCGCCTCCGGTGCGAAGAATTGAAGGAACCGGCGGACTCACGTCGCGCCGTTCGCCGGCCGTCACCACTCGACGCCGAGCATCATGCAGTTCAGGCCGCTACCGATGCCGAGCAGCCCGACCCGCTGGCCGGGTTCCAGGAACTCCCGCTCGGCCGCCAGCGCCAGCGTCAGCGGCAGGCTGACGGTGCCGATGTTGCCCAAGTGTTCAAAAGTAGAGTAGTCCTTCTCCATCGGGATGCCGAGCGTTCGCAGGATGGTGTCGCGGTTGCTCGACCCGACTTGGTGGCAGATCACCTTGTCGATCTGGTGCGAGCTGATGCCGACCTTCTCCAGGAACAGCCGCCACGTCCGCAGGGCCAGTTCGACGCCGTGCCGCAGCACCTCGCCGGCGTGCGTACTCATGAACGGAATCTTCAGGTGCCGCAGGCCACCGTCGATGGTGCGGGCACCGTGTTCCATCGTCCGGAGGCCGACGTCGAGGCCCCACTGCATCAGCCCGGCCGCCTGCTTGCCGACCACCGCGCCGAGGGCGGTCGGCACCTTGCTCAGGAGGAACCGGCCGACGGCGCTTTCCTGGGCCGATTGCAGGCCCCAACTACAGAGGCCGTTGTGTTCCGGCGCGCTCAGCGAGTGGCCGCCAATCAGCCGCCGCCGGCCGTCCGGGGACAGATCGTCGGACGTGACCAGCACCGCCACCGCCCCGCTGCCACCGGTCAAGGTGGCCAGGCACTCGCGATACAGGGCCTCGGCGTCCGGCCGGGACAGGTGGCCGGCGGAGGCGTTCAGCCGGTCGATGGTGGCGTCGTTGATTTCGCGGGCCGACTCGCACGACACCACCAGTCCCGCCCGGCACTGGCCGAGTTCGATCTGGTTGGCCACCGTCACCACCCCGTTCAGCACGCCCAGGCAGGCGTTGCTCAGGTCCATGAGCGAGTTCGGCTTGATGCCCAAGTTGTCGGCGACGGCGCAGGCGGTGGCCGGCTCGTACTGCTCGCGGCAGACGCCGGCGTAGATGACGGTGTCGATCTCGTCCGGGCGGACGGCCGACTTGGACAGGGCGTGGACGGCGGCGGCAGTGGCCCCCCGGCTGAGCCGGTCGTTCGGCTCCCACCAGCGGCGCTCGGCGATGCCGGTCAGCAGTTCCAGCCGGGGCGGCGGGAAGCCGTTGGCTTCCAGGAACGGCGTCAGCCGCCGTTCCAAGTCGTTCGTCGAGACGACCACCGGGGCGAGTTCGTAACCGATCGAGTTGAGGTAAACGCGGGAATAGCGCATGACTTACTGGCTCCGCCCCGAGCGCGGTAGACTCCGGTGATACAAGCGACGTGCGAGCCGAATGGTGACCGCCGACGGCGAATTCGCGGCGGAACCTTCGCTCACTGTAGTACAAAATTCGCCATCTGGTAGATGACGCGGCCGTCCACAGTCAGGAAGCCGCCGGCTGTCAGCGTCCGGGCGTCGTCGTTCACGGCCGTAACCTCCAGCACGACCACGACTTCGCGGTCGGTCGGCAGCACCTGCCCGCGGTACGTCCACTGGTGCGGGTGGTTCACCGCGACCACCCGCCAGCCGCCGTCCGGCACGGTTTTCCACTTCTTCCAGGCGACGAATTTCAACAGTTGCAGGAACGACTCCACCCCCAGCGAACCGGGCCACACCGGGTCTTGGTGGAAGTGGGCTTTGAAGAACCAGAACCCCGGATCGACGGCGATGCGGCCCTGAATCAATCCGAGTCCGGCCTTGCCGCCGCGCGGCAGGTAACCGTCGATGCCGTCCACCATCCGCAGCATCGGGGCGGGGAACGGCGCGTCGGCCGGCAGCGTCCCGGTCTCGGCGAACGCCAGTTGGTCGGCGTCGAGGTACGGCACCTTCGCCCCGGCGATGCCGACCTGATTCCGCAGGGCATCCTTGGCGAAGAACCCGAAGTACGTCGTCCCCTCATATACCGGCCGGCCGTCGCGGGCTGTCACCTTCATGTCGTAGTGCTGGAGGATCATGCCGGCGGACTTGGCCACCTTCGTCATCGTCACGGCGGTTGTCAGGGTGCCGATGTCCGGGCCGACCTCGGCGAGTTGCGTCCCCTGTCCGCCCAAGTTGCGGAACGACAGGTCCGACTCGCTGGTGAGGGCCGACCCGCAGTACGCGGCCAGCCACCCGCACGGCTGCAACGCGACTTCGAGCAGGATGCTGAACGGCATCCGGGGACAGCGGTTGGCGGCGAAGTACCACTCGTCGGCCGGCACGTCGTACTCGGCCACGCAGGCAGCACCATCTTTCAGCACGAACGGCTCGCCGACGACGTGGGTCACGCGGTCGAGGAACTGGTACGGCGGGCCGGGCAGCCGGGCGATGACGCGGTCGCGGTCGAACACCCGGTACGGCGCGCCGAACGCCTCCGACGGGTTGCCGACGGCGAACGCGCGGATGGACTCGGGGCCGTAAGTCGTCCGTCGTCCGTCGTCCGTCGTCATTCGTCGCTCGGCTTCGGCCGGGGCGGGCGCGAGTGCGGCAGCCCCGCGCGGGACGAATGACGAACGACGAATGACCCCACCCCACAACAGCTTCAGCCGTTCCTCGGTGAGACCCGACATCCGCAGCGACAGGTTCGTGATCTCCACCACCGGCTTGCCGTCGGCGTACATGAGTGCATCCGCGATGCAGTACGGCTCCGGGCGGAAGCCGAGTTCCTTCACCGTCACCTCGTAGGCCACCACGCCGGTCGTCGCCAGCACCTGGCCCCGGCACTTCAGCCGGCTCGCCACGCCCGGCACCGGCTCGCACGTCACGTCGCCTTCCTCGCCGACCCAGCCCATGCGCATGAGCAGGATGCGCAACGTGTGCAGGCAGCATTCGTACATGAGCGTGCCGGGCATCACCTTGTCGTCGATGAAGTGGCATTCGATGAACCACTCCTTCGGCCGGATGACGTACTCCGCGCGGACGAACCCGATGCCGAACCGCCCGCCGGTCGGGTCCAGCACCGGCACGGAGTCCACCAGCCGGAGCATCCCGGCCGGCAACCGCATCGGGTTTTTCAGCGGCAAGTCGGCGAACAGCGGCCCGAACGCGGTGGCCACGTCCCCGGCTTGGAGCGCGGCTACCCCCTCCGGGTCGAGCGCAGTTTTCTCGAACGGAACCAGCGGCTGCCAGTCGGTAGGCCGATTCCCCGGCATTGGTTGAAGGTCGAGTTTCGTGTGGACGATCCCCTGCCCGGCGGCGAGCGCGGCGGCGGTGAAGAACCCCGCAATGCCGTTCGCCATGCTCAGCAGCGGTTGGCCGTCGATGGCCCCCTCGAAGCGGAAGCGGAACAGCCACGAGTCGCCCTGGCGGAAGAACTCGTCGATGTGGATGTCGTATTCGATCCGCTCGCCGACGCGGGGCAGCTCGCGGTGGAAGGTGACGACGGCGTCCAGCAGCCGATACACGGCCAGCCCGCGCGTCTGGAAGTCGATGCCCAGATACCCGGCCAGGAACAGGTCGGCTTGCCCGGACTCGACGGTCACGCTCGTCGGGCAGCGGCCGTTGTCCAGATACCAGCGGTCGGCGCGGACGGCGTGGTCCGTCACCACCCGGCCGCGCGTCATCGACTTCGGCTCGCCCTCGATGAGCAGTACCCGGTCCACCAGCATGAGCGGGCCGTCCGGCAGCCGCACCCGCGTGGGGAAAGTGTCCGCTTCGGCGAACGTCGAGCCGAGGACGTTGCCGATCTCGCCGACGGCGAACTCGGTGCATTGCGCGAAGGAGAGACTGCGGGGGACGGTTCCTGTTAGCCCGACGCGCAAGCGAGGGACGTGGACTTGTGGCGTGTCTTCGCCATCAGCAACTGGCCCCTCGCTTGCGCGTCGGGCTAACGAAGAATCTCGCTCACCCTCGCCCTCCCGAAGATCGATCAGTCGTCGCACCAACTCCTGGTGCAGGGTCACGGCCGCCAGTGTGGTCTCGGTGAACCCGGCCTGCACGCGCAGGAACTGCTCGTGCGCGGCGGCGGCGGCTGTTTGGACATTCAGCGCGGCGGCGACGAACGGGTCTTCGGCCGGGGGCGGCGGCACCGCGACGGGGACCGGGGGCGGCGATACCGGGGCGACTTTCGGAGGTCGCGGGGCCGGCGTCGGCACCGGGCGGGGGGTCGTCACCAGTTCAGGCGGTTGCGGGGCGATGGGCGGAGTCATCACAAGCGGCGGGCCGACCGGTTCTCGGCCGACCGGCACTCGCACCGCCGGCGTGAGCGAGGCGGCAACGGGCGGTTCCCACGTCGGCAACTTCGTCCAGTCCACCGGCAGTCGCTCGGCGATCAGCGCGGCGACGGCGCGCAGCACCGCCGACACCGCGTCCTGCCGGGGCGGAGTCACCGCGCGGGCGAGGTGCGGGCGGTCGCCGAGGATGGTGCCGATCATCCGCGTGCAAGATGCCCCCGGTCCGACCTCCACGAACGCCCGCACGCCGTCGCGGTACGCCGCGTTCACCACGGCCGGGAAATCGAGGGTGTTCAGCAGTCCGGCGGTGATGCTGTCGGCCGCGTTCGCCGAGGTCGGCTGGTACGCCCGGCCCCACGCGCCGCTGTACACGCGCACGCCCGGCGGTGTCACGGGCAGGGTGTGGAGTTCGTGGTACGGCCGTTCCACGGGTTTGCCGGCCTCGCAGTGCGCGAGCGTCACGCCCCGCAGCGGGAGGAACGTCTTGCCGAGGGCCGCGACCAACTGGTCCACGTCCGCCCGCTCGCCGCCGATCACGCACTCGGTCGCCGTGTTCACGATGAGCAGGTACGCCCGCAGGCCCGGCCGCAGCTTCGACCGCACGTCGTCGGCCGACGCCGCCACCACCCCCGACACCCACTGGACGGCGGGCACGCCCCACGCCGTCCGCGCCGCGTCGTAGGGCGGGCCGAGGTCGGTGTCGAACAGGCTCGACTCGCGGATGCGGCGGAACATCTCGTCGCGGTCGGCCCACGCCCGCACCCCGAACAGGCCGGCGCTCTCGCCCAGGCTCAGCCCGACCATCGCGTCCGCCTTCACGCCCAGTGACAGCAAGATGTCAGCGACCGCCGCGCCGAGTGTCACCTGGCCGAACAGGAACGTCCGCGCCGGCGTGGCGGGCGGCAGGAAGTCGCCCCAGAACGCATCCGGTGCGACCTGCCCGCGCAGCAGGGTGTTCTCCGCTTGCTGGCGGCGGAAGGCGGCCGGGAACCACCCGCTCAGGTCGCGGCCCATGCCGGCGAACTGGTTGCCGGAGCCGGGGAACACCAGGGCCAACTGCGCTTTCGGGCCGAGCGGGTTCGGCGAGTAGAAGACGCGATCCCGCACGGCCGGGGCCGGATCGGGCATGAGCGGCGCTTCCGGCCGGTGGCGGATCGACTCCCACGCCACGTCCGCCTGCGCGCGGAGTTCGGCCACCGACCGGGCGACGAACGTGACGGCGTACTTCCGCAACCCGTGCGGGGCGAAGGCGCGGTGCCAGTGGGTGGCCAGGGCGAGGACTGGCCACCCCGTCCGCTCGTCGGCCAGCCGTTCCAACTGGTGCAGCTTCTCGGCCACTTCCGGGCCGGTGCCGCCGTCCACGATGAACAGCGCCTCCGGCAGCGGGGCGGGGGTGGGCACGGCGGCCAGCCTCTCCGCCGGCCGGTTCGCCCACTCCTCCAACACGATGTGAATGGAGCTGCCGTCGGCCCCGGACGCCGCCACCGCCGCGCGGCGGGTGTGGCCGGTGTCGGTCAGCCAAAAGCGCGGCAGCCGCGACGAATACAGCCCGTCGGCGGGTTGGATGCGACCGGCTGCTACGGTCGGCGGCAGCGTTTGGTGGTGAACGGCGAGCGCCGCGCGAATCAGCCCGACCACGCCCGACGCCGCGCCAGTGTGCCCGAACCGCCCGCGCCCGGCCCCGACGGCCAGCGGGAACGGCCGCTTAGTCGCACCCAACAGCGCCGACAATGCCTCGGCTTCCGGCTTGTCGTCGGCCGCGCAGCCGGAACTCGTGCATTCCAGGAAGTCCACGTCCGCCGGGTCGGTGCCGGCTTCGGCGCACGCACGCACCAGCGAACTGGCGTAGGTCGCGGCGTCGGTGCCGGCCGAGTCCGCCGCGCCGCCGCTGGCCACGCCGACACCCCGGATGACGGCGTAAATCCGGTCGCCGTCGCGTTCGGCGTCGCTCAGTCGCTTCAGCACGACCGCCGCCGCCCCTTCGCCGGGCACGAGGCCGGTTTCCACCTCGCCGAGCGGGTCCGCCGCGCCATGGGGATTCACCGGGCGGAACGCCTCCGACGCGCGGAGCTGGCGCGGGTCGCCGGTCAGGTCCACCCCGCCGACGACGGCGCGGTCGATTTCCCCCAGCCGCAGGGCGCGAACCGCCAGGGCCACCGCCGTGCCGGACGACGACTCCTCGCTGCAGCAGGTGAAGCTCGGCCCGCCGAAGTGGAAGGCCCGCGCGATCCTGCTGGCCGCGATGCTGCCCAGCGCGCCGAGCGTGCGGTCGGCGGTGAGGGGTTTCCAGGTCGCGTCCGTGCCACTCTCCAACTCGGCCCAGCGCAAGTGGAAGTTGGTGGTGTTCAGGTCCAACCCCAGCCCGACGAACACGCCTGTGCGGAGAGGATCGGCGTTGCGGGTGGGGCCGGCATCCGCCAGCGCGTCGGCGGCCACCGTCAGCATCAGCAGTTGCTGCGGCAGCATGTCCTCCAGTTCGCGGGGCGGGATGCGAAAGCGGTCGATGGGCACCGCCACCGTCTCGACGAAATGCCCCGGCGGGCAAGGGGTTTCGCCGTCGCCCCAGCCGTTCCGCTTCGCCGTCGGCGGCAAGACCGGGGCCAGCCCCAGCGCCTGTTGCGCGAACGCGGCCAGGGTGTTCCACGGCCCGACGTGCGCGGCCATGCCCACGACCGCGATGGGTTCGGCGGGCGGAACCGTCTCGACCCGCTTCTTCCACGTCGGCGACACGCCCGGCGGCACCGTCTTCGGTGCGGCGTCCGGGACGTGCTCCTCCAGCAGCAGGTGGGCGTTCACCCCGCCGAAGCCGAACCCGCTGACGGCCGCGCGGCGGGGGAGACTGGTGCCGTGCGTGTCCCACGGCTCCGCGGCGGTCAACACCCGGAACGGACTGCCGGCGAAGTCCAGCGCCGGGTTCGCGGCGGGGAAGTTCGCCTGCGGCGGCAGGGTCTTCGCGCGAAACGCCAGCAGCACCTTCGCCACCGCCGGGCCGCCCGCCCCCGTGAGCAGGTGGCCGACGGTGGACTTCACCGACCCGATGACGCACCGCCCGGCCGCGTCGCCCCACAACTCCCGGAGGCTGTCGAACTCGACCGCGTCCCCGACCGGCGTGCCGGTGGCGTGGCACTCGATCAGATCGACCTCGTTCGGCTGCCAGCCGGCCATTTTGTACGCGGCCCGCATCGCCCGCAGTTGCCCCTCCTTGGCTGGGGCGAGCAGGTTGCCCTGGGTGTCGTTGCTCAGGCCCCAGCCAAGGAGAATCCCCTGAATCGCGTCGCCGTCCCGCTCGGCGTCGGGCAGCCGCTTCAGCACGAACACCGTCGCCCCCTCGCCGACCATCAGCCCGTCGGCGGCGTGGCTGAACGGCGAGCAGCGGCCGGACGCCGACAGCGCGCGGAGCTGCGCGAAGCCCATCTGCGTGTACAGGCAGTCGGAGCGGTTCGCGCCGCCGGCCAGCATCACGTCCGCGCGGCCGGATTGCAGTTCGTCCGCCGCCAGCTTGATCGCGTACAGGGTGCTGGCGCACGCGGCGTCCAGGGTGAACGTGCCCGCGCCGAGGCCGAGCGACTTCGCCAGCAATCCGGCCGGCAGCCCGGCGACGTAGCGGTTCAGCGGGTGAACCGGTGCCGCCGGCTTCGACCCGCCGAGGTACTGCCGCGCCAGAGCGGACGAGGCGTCGGTCGGCAGGCAGATGTTGCCGAGGATGACGCCGGCCTTGCGCGGGTCGCACGCTTCCGTCTTCGCCGACCTCCACGCGCGGTGGCCGACATCCAGCACCAGGTGGAACAGCGGGTCGAGCTGGGTCAGCAGCCCGCCGGGGACGTTCACTGCTTTCGCATCGGCGGCGAACGGGTCGAGGTAGTAGCCGCGCGCGGAGTAGACCGAATTCGGGTGCGGGACGCGGGGGTCGAGGCACCGCTCCGGCGGCAGCAGCCAGCGGCCGGCGGGTACTTCCGTGGACAGGTCGGCGGCGGACGAAACGGCGTTCCAGAACGCGCTGGCGTCGGTTCCGGTGCCGGGCAGCCTCGTGGCCCACCCGACGATGGCGATGGGGGTCATAGGGAAACGGTATTCACCGTGCGCCGGGCGGCGAGCCGGCTGGAAGCGACCGGGTCGGAATCCCTCTCCCCAGGGAGCGGGAGCCGGCGAAGCCAATCCTCAAATCCCCTTCAGTTCGCCGGTGCTGTCGCCGAGTGTGTCCTGCTTCACGCCCATCCGGCCCAGCAGCGCCAGCCACAGGTTGTTCAGCGGCGTCTCCTTGGCGAACTTGACGTGCCGGCCCGGTTTGAGCGACCCGCTGCCGCCGCCGGCGAGCAGGATCGGCAGGTCGTCGTGGTTGTGCGCGTTGCCGTCGCTGTTGCCGCTGCCGTAGGCGATCATGCAGTGGTCGAGCAGCGTGCCGTCGCCCTCGCGGATGCCTTTCAACTTGGCCAGGAAGTACGCCAGTTGCGTCGTGTGGAAGGTGTTGATCTTGCTGATCTTCGCCTTCTTCTCGGCCTTGTTCTCGTGGTGGCTCAGGTCGTGGTGGCCGTCGGTGACGCCGACCATCGGGTACGGCCGGTTGCTGCTCTCGTTCGCCACCACCAGCGTCGCCACTCGCGTGGTGTCGGTCTGGAAGGCGAGCGCCAGCAGGTCGTACATGAGGCGGACGTGGTCCTCGTACTTGGCCGGGATGCCGGTCGGGGCCTTCATGTCCGGCGTCTTCACCGGCGGCAGCTTGTCGGCGCGGGCGATCCGCTGTTCCAGTTCCTGCACGGCGGTGAAGTACTCGTCCAGCTTCCGCTGGTCGGTGCTGCCGAGTTTGCCCGCGAGGTCTTTGGAGTCCTCCTGGACGAAGTCCAACACGCTCTTCCGCTTGGCGTCCTGCGCCTTCCGCTCGGCGTCCGAGGTGGTGGTGAATAGCCGGGCGAAGACGGTCTTCGGGTCCACGTCCTTCGGCAGCGGCTGCGTGGCCGACTTCCAGCTCATCGCGGACGAGTAAACGCAGCTGTACCCGGAGTCGCAGTTGCCGGCCATCGCCCCGTGTTCGCAGCCGAGTTCGATGCTGGGCAGGCGGGTCTGATCGGCCAAGCGGGACGCGGCAACTTGGTCCACCGAGATGCCGGCGCGGATGTCGGTGCCGTCGGTCTTCTTCGGCTGCGCACCCGTCAGGAACGCGCCGAGCGCGCGGGCGTGGTCGCCGCCGCCGTCGCCGTGCGGTCGCGCTTTGTCGGCGGTCAGCCCGGTGAGGACGGAGAAGTTCGACCGCAGTTCCTTCAGCGGTTCGAGGGTCGGCGACAGGGCGTACTCCGCGCCCTCGCCCTTCGGCGTCCAGTCGGCCATGTTCTTGCCGTTCGGGACGTACAGGAAGGCCATGCGGTTGGGTGACTTCACCGGCGATGCGCCACGGGCGAGCTTCGGCGTCATGGCCTCCAGCCACGGCAGAGCGACAGCCACGCCGAGGCCACGCAGAACAGTCCGACGGGAGATGGGGTGGGACATTATTGAAGGTGGGTGTTGGTGGTGGGAGTGATTTCGGTGGGGTCGGGTCTGTTCGGTCATGTAAGCGGTTCCGCAACCGCGCCCACCTCTCCCCAACGGGGAGAGGTGGGGCGGGGTTGCACTCTCTACGAAGGTTCAGCAAAGGCTATCCGCACCAACCGCCCCGCACCAACCGCCGCGCCCCAGCCAAGCCTCGGCTTCCTTCCGCTTCAAATGCAGGCTCTCATCGGGCACCGAGAATCGTTCCTGCATCAACTCGTGGAGTGACTCGAAGTCATCCGGAGTTTCGGCGATGACGACATCAAAGCTCCTGATCTCGAAGGCGTTACCCGTTCCGCAGAAGAACTCGACATCTCTTTCCCGAAACACCAACACCACGAACATCGCGTCTTCGAGCCGGGCGTCGTTCATCCACAAGTTCCAGTGCGTTTGTCCACGCAGGTGCGGGATCTTAGCAAACTGCTGGTTGTGTTCGGCGAGGTACTCAACCGCCCATTCCCGAACGCTTGCGGCCGAGATCGCGTTCGGCGATCCTGGCGGAGGGCGTTCGCCAGCCGTTGGGCGATCCGCTTTTCGACCCGTTCGGCCGTCCTCATGTTCTGCTACTCCTTCTTCTCCTCGCCTCTCTTCAACCGGAACGGTTCACTCCGGGCGATCTCCCCGACCAGCACCGACAGCTTGTAGTCGCCCTTCGCCACGGCGGCGGTGATGGCGTCCACGGCCCGCTTGTCGTAGTACTCCAGGCCGCGGCCCAACGCATACGTCAACATCTTCTCCGTCAGACAGCGGGCGAACAAGTCTTTCTTCGACAGCAGGATCTTCCGCAGTTCGGCCGGGCCGTTGAACTTCTGGCCGTCGGGCAGTTCGCCGCTACTGTCGATGGGCTTGCCGTCGTCCTTGTCGCGGAAGCCGCCGACCGCGTCGAACGTCTCCAACCCGAAGCCGAGCGGGTCCATCTTGGCGTGGCAGTTGGCGCACGCCGGGTTCTTGCGGTGCAGCTCCATCTGCTGGCGGAGGGTGCCGGCGTTCACCGCCTTGCCGTCCTTCTCCAGTTCGGGCACGTTGGCCGGCGGCGGCGGGGGTGGCGTGCCGAGCAGTTGCTCCAGCACCCACTTGCCGCGCTTCACCGGCGAGGTGCGGGTCGGGTTCGACGTGACCGCCAGCACGCTGCCGTGCGTCAGCAGCCCGCCCCGCTCGCCGTTCCACAACTGCACGCGGCTGAACTTCTCCCACTCGAACTTCTGGCCGCCCGGCTTCTCGTTCGCCGGCGGCGTCCGCCAGGTGTTGCCGGCCGTGTCGCGGATGCCGTAGTGGTTCGCCAGTTGGCCGTTCAGATAGGTGTAATCGGCGTCGATCATCGTCAGGATGGACTTGTCCTCGCGGACGATCTCGGCCAGGAACCGCTTGGTCTCCTCGAACAACGAGGCTCGGAGCGACTCGTCGAACTTCGGGAACTTGGCCGGGTCCGGCTGGAAGTTCTTCAGGTTCTGGAGTTGCAGCCATTGCAGGGCGAAGTGATCGACGAGGGCGACGGCCTTCGGCGACTTCAACATCCGCTTGACCTGCGCGTCGAGGTTCGCCGTCAGTTGCTTCTTGGCCGCCAGGGCGAACAGTTCGTCGTCGGGCATACTCGCCCAGAGGAAGTAGCTGAGGCGGCTGGCCAGTTGGTACTCGTCCAGCGGCCGCGCGTCCGGGCCGGCGGGGCGGTCGTCGAGTTCGACGCGGAACAGGAACTTCGGCGACACCAGCGCGGCGGTCATGGCGAACTGCATGGCCCCTTCCCACTTGTCGCCCCGCTTGGTGGCGGCGTCGGCCAGTTTGAGCAGCCGGGTCACCTCGTCGGCGGTGGCGGGGCGGCGGTAGGCGCGGGTGGCGAAGCGGGTCAGCACCTCGCGGCTCCGCTCGGCCACGGGCTTGGACTCGTCGCACGCCAGCAGCATCTTGTGCGACACCGGCCGGGAGTCCATAGGCCCGTTCAGGCGGAGGTACTCGACCATCACCTTCGGGTCGGGTTCGCCGTCGTCGGGCTTCACCACCGCGACGGCGGTCCGCTTGAAGCCCGGCGGCAGTCGCAGTTTCACCCGCAGCTCCTTCGCCTCCTTCGGGTTCTTGGCAATCACGTCGAAGGTGCCGACGATCACGAACGGCCGCAGCCCGTTCAGGTGCGCGCCGGTCAGCGTCTTCACCTGTTCGTCGGTGGCGAGGCCGGGTGCGGTCTTGTCCGCCGTGGTCGCCAGCACCGCGATCTTCACCGGCTTCATCCCTTTCGTCTCCACATACGCCTTCGTGATGAACTCGTACTCGCCGGTCGGCGGCTCCTGGTACGGCGTGTGGACGGGACCGCTCTCGATGCCGCCCTTCGCGCCGACGGTGACAACCCGGTACTCGCCGGTGGTGGGAATCTTCGGGCCGGCCGGCTCGGCGTACTTCGCGCCCATCCACCGTTCCGACACCTTCGGCGGCACCGGGGTGATGGCTCGGTTCATCACCGATTCGGCGGCCGCGAGGTAGCGTTCCAGCAGCACCGGCGGCAGGCTCAGCACGTCGCCGATGTTGTCGAACCCGTGGCCCACGTCGTCCGACGGGAAGTCCTCGGTCGGGTTGAAGTCCACCCCGCACAGGTCGCGGACGGTGGAGTGGTACTCGTTCTTGTTCAGCCGGCGGACGGTCACGCGGCCGGGGTCGGGCTTGGCGGTCTTGTCGAAGTGATCGAACACGCCGGCGACCAGCTTGTTGAATGCCTCGCGGTCGGTGGCGGTCGGCTGCGGCTTGGCGGGCGGCGGCATCTCCCCGGCCTGGACGACCTCGCGCACCCGGTTCCACATCTTGCGATCTTTGACGAGCGAGGCGTCGTCGGCGAACTTGGCCAGATTCAGGTCGGCCTTCGGCTTCTCGGCCGAGTGGCAGCCGAGGCAGTGCGCCTTCAGGAACGCGACGCCTTCGCCTCTGAACGTCGGCTCGGCGGCAACTACCGGGCATGTGACGGCGAGAACGGCGAGCAGCGACAGCAGGCGGAACGGCGTCATGAAGGGAAGACCGGTGGGAAGCGGACCCAAGCTCATGCCACATGTTTAGACGCGGCGCACGCGGCCTGGGTTCCGGACGGCGGTGGCGAATCCGTCCCTTGCGGGCCGGGTTCGCCACGAACAGATGCCGCTCACTCGCGGTCGAGGTGCTTCGATATCACTTCTTCGGCGCGGTATAGCTGAGGGACAGCACGGCGAACGCGGTGGCCAGCTCCGGCGACCCTTCCAGGAACGCCTTGTTCTCGTTCGCCCAACTGCCGTCCTCCTTCTGCGTCTTCTTCAGTTGCTCGAACAGCTCCTTCCGCCACGGGTGCTTGACCGCCTTGGCGTCCTCGAACACGTCCTCGCCGAGGGCGTCCATCGCCTTGGCGAACGTGTGGTAGTAGTAGTACAGGCCGGCCTGACCCATGCCGGGGTTCTCGGTCAGGGTGTAGTGCCGCTTCACCCAGCCGAGGGCCGCTTTCACGCGGGGGTCGTCCTTGCCGACGCCGGCGTACAGGAAGCTCTTCAGCCCGGCGTAGGTCATGCCGCCCTCGCTCCGCAGGCCGCCCTCGCTGGTCCGCTTGTCGCTCTTCTCGTTCGTCTGGTCGAACGGGTTGTACACGAACCCGCCCTTGTCGTCGTCGCTGGCCTTCTTGGCGAACGCCTCCCGGTTGTACTCGCCGGGCAGGTTCTGCGCCTTGCTCAAGAAGGTGACGGCCTTCTTGAACGCCGGGTCGTCCGACTTCGCCCCGCTGGCCACCAGCGCCTCCAGGAAGAAGGCGGTGTTGGACGTGTCCGGCCGACTCTTGGCGTCGTACCCGGCCCCGCCGAACTTCAGCTCCTTGTCGTCGCTGCCGGTGGCGTCTTGGACACTGCGAACGAACTTCGCCGCGCTCTCGATGACCTTGTCGTACTTGCCGTCCGCGTTCGCCTCCTTGAAGGTGACGATGGCGAGCGACGTGGTGTAGTTGGCGAACCCCTTGTCGTACACGCCGCCGTCCTTCTGCACGCTCTCCTCCAGGAACTTCAGCGCCTTCGCCACCACCGGGTCGTCGATCGGCCGGCCGGCCTTCAGCAAGGACGCGGCCACCAGCGCCGACACGCCCGGCCCGGCGAACTTCTTCAGGTAGCTGCCGTCCGCCTCCTGCTTGGACTTCAGGAAGTCGTAGGCCTTGTCGAGCGTCTTCTTCAGGTCGGCGGGGTCGGCGGCGGCCGTCGGGTCGGCGGCACGGGCGGGGACGGCGAGCAGGCCGGCGGCCAGCAGCGGCAGTACGAACCGGGTGCGGAACATGCGGGAGCCTCCACGGGAACGGAAGTGGGCCGTGGGAAATTGTAATCGCCGCCACCCCCGCCGCCCGGCGTCGGTCGCGGATTGCCCACCGCTGCGCGCCGGGTGGCCCGTCACTTCTTCGCCGGCTTCGGCGCGTCGGGCACCTCGAACAGCATCGGAATCGTCTTGCCGTCCCGCTCGACGCGGACGAGTAATCCGCCGTCGATGACGCCCCGCCGCAGTTCCCGGCGAAAGTCGGCGACCGTCTTCATCGGCAGGTCGTCGGCATGGGTGATGAGATCGCCGGCCTTCAGCCCCTGCTTGGCGAACGCCGACTTCTCGTCCAGCTTCGCCACCGTCAGCCCGCCCTTCGCCACTTCCAGCGTCAGCCCGAACTCCTTCGGGTCGAGGAACCGCACGTTGAACGGCGGCTCGGTGACGCCCTCGTGGATGTGTTTGGCGTCCGCAACGGCCTTCGCGTCGTGGACCTTGCCGCCGGCGAAGAAGATGGACCCGGACGGCTTCTTGACCTTGATCGGGAACTTGATGTCGCCGGTGGCGTAGATGACACTTCCCATCACGGACTGCGGGGTGACGGTTACGTCCGCGACGAAGTCGCCGTTGCAGATGATCAAACTCGAATACACTCCGTGAAGCCGTCCGTTCAGCGTGAAATCACCGTCGCAGATGACCAGTGATTCGTACACTTCGCGGGCCGTGAACCCGTTGTTGACGAACAGGTTCGACCGATGCCATTCCGAGATGTCGTTCTCGGGAAGTGCGTCGGCGAGTCGGGATCGTACAGCGAGGAAACAACCGTTCCGGAACTTGTAACTCAGTCGGCACACTTCGGCCCGGAGAACCCAATTGTCGAGGGTGTCGGTGGCGACGCCTTTCATCTCGGTGATCGGGTCATCCGAGGACCGCCGCTTTGCCAGCCAGACGGGATCCGGCGGGTATTCGACGCTCACAATCAGCGGCGGCCGCGCCGGGTCGGCGACGGCGGCAAGACAGCGGTCAAACGCCACACTCAATCGGCTTCGCTCCTTCATCAGCGGTTGCAAGATTGGCGTCGGATCCTTGCCCGGACTCGTCGAAAGGATCTCGTTCGCCAAATCCCACCGACCGGCTTTCAACCACGCCTCCACCCGAGGAGTGTTCGCCTCCCAGGTTTTCTCCTTCAGCGCGTCGAGTCGTTTGGCGAGCAACTTGCGTTGCTCGCCGCTGTCGGCCGAACGCAACTCGGCTCGCAGTTGCACGAGCGTGGCGACTTCGAGCGCCTGTAACGCGCGATTGGCCGTCGCGCGAATGTCCGCATCCGCCGACTTGAGGTCGCGGAGTACGGACGCACAACGTTCGTGCCGCTTCGCCGCATCGCCGTCCGGCTCGCCGCCGAACGCGATTCCGAGCGTGGTGATCGACAGCACTAGGACCATGTTGGTGCGCATGAAGTGACCCTCGACGTGTGAATTGACGAGGCGAACGGCCGTTGGCCTCGTGCGGGATGTGAGGTGCTAGAGGACGGGGACGATGAGCCGGTTGAAGGGACGGTCCTGCGTGACGTTCGTGTTCGGGATGTCGAACATGGGAACCCCCGGTTGGCGTTGTCAGGCGTGCCGGCAAATTGTACGCTTGTACTGTACGCGAAGCGACAGCCGATCTCAAGGCGCAATTTTCCCAGAATTCTGATTTTTGTTCACTGCCTCGCCCGCTACGGTGATTGCGGTTGCGGTCGGCCGGCGGTAATGTGGTGGAACCACGGCCGATCTCCGCGAGAGCCACCCCGATGCGCCGCCTTGCCCTCCTCGTCCTGTCCGGCCTGCTCCTGGTCCTGTTCGCCCCGGCGCGCCCCACGCTCGGCCAGAAGCCGGAGCCGAAGAAGCCGTCGAAGGAGCGGGCCGCCCTCGCCGACGCCCGCGCCCGGCTGCTCCACGGCAACTACGAGGAGGCCCGCGCCGCCTACGAGGCGAAGGCCAAGGCCGACCCCGCCCTCACCCCGTTCGCCGCCGTCGGCATCGCCGCCAGCCACCGCATGACCGGCGACTTCGACAAGGCGCTGGCGGTGCTGGATGCGGCGGTGAAGGCGGCCGCGAACGACGCCGACCTGCTCGCCGCCCGCGCCGACCTGCACTTCGAGTCCGGCCGCTGGGAGGACGCCGAGAAGGACGCCGACGCCGCGCTGAAGGTGAAGGACAACCAGCTCCTCGCCCGCTGGACGAAGGCCCGACTCCTCCGCGAACGCGGCAAGTTCCCGGACGCGGATCAGGCCATGCGGTGGGTGGTCAAGCACTACACCGCCCGCAGCAACGCCGACGACGACATCACCGACCCGGAGGAGTTGCTGCTCGTCGCCCTGTGCGGGGCCGAGAACGCCCGGTGGAACAACCTGTCGAAGCAGTTCAACTTCATCCTCAACGAGGTGCTGAAGGACGCCTTGAAAGAGGACGCGGACTTCTGGCCCGCCGAACACCTCGCCGGCGTGCTGCTGCTGGAGAAGTACAACCGGCCCGACGCCATCGACGCTTTCGACAAGGTGTTGAAAGTCAACCCGAAGGCGGCGGACGCGCTCGTCGGCAAGGCGCAATCGGCCCTGGTGAGCTACAACGTCGAGGACGCGGACAAGTTCGCCGGCGAAGCCCTGACGCACAACCCGAAGCACGTCGCCGCGCTGCGGGTGAAGGCCGAGGTGCAGGCCATCGCCGGCGACTACCGCGCGGCCGAGAAGCACCTGCGGGTGGCGCTGGCGGTGAACCCCCGCGACCCGGTCACGCTCGGCCGGCTGGCCGGCGCGGTCTACCTGCAAAACGACACCAACTCGTTCGCTGCCTTGGTGAAGGAGGCCGAGGGGTACGACGCCAAGCCCGGCGTCTTCTACCACGAACTGGCGGCCAGCCTGGAGGACCGCAAGCGGTACGCACCGGCCGAGGCGTACTACAAGAAGTCCGCCGACCTGCGGCCGAACCTGGCCGGCCCGCGCACCGGCTTGGGGATGCTCTACCTGCGGCTGGGCAACGAGGCCGAGGGGCGGAAGCTGCTCGACGCCTCGTTCAAGGCCGACCCGTTCAACGTCCGCGTGTCCAACTCGCGCAAGGTGATGGCCCACCTGGACAGTTACACCACCGTGGAGACGGCGCATTACCGGTTGAAGTTCGACGCCAAGACGGACCAGGTGTTGGCGGACATCCTGGCGGAGTATCTGGAGGAAGTCCACGCCGAGTTGAAGGCGCAATTCCACTTCGAGCCGACCGAGAAGACGCTGATCGAAGTGTTCAACTCGCACGAGATGTTCAGCGGGCGAACGGTCGGTCTGCCGGACCTGCACACCATCGGCGCGTGTACCGGCCGGGTGGTGGTCATGGCCTCGCCGAAGGCGAAGGGGCTAGCCAAGCCGTTCAACTGGGGCCGCGTCATGCGGCACGAATTGACGCACATCTTCAACCTGGCGCAGACCGAGTTCCAGTGCCCGCACTGGATCACGGAAGGGCTGGCCGTGCAGAACGAGAAGATGAACCGTCCGCCCATGTGGTCGCAAATCTTGCGCGACCAGGCTGCCGCCAACGACCTGCACAATCTCGACACCATCATGATGGGGTTCGTCAAGCCCCGCGAGCCGTACTGGACGCTGGCGTATTGCCAGAGCCAACTGTACGTGGACTACCTGGTGAAGGCGCACGGGCAGGCGGCGGTCGGCAAGGTGATGGAGGAGTTCCGCAAGGGCAAGGACACGGCGGCGGCGCTGAAGGCCGCGTGCGGCGTCGAGAAGGCGGCCTTCGAGAAAGGCTACCGCGAGTACGTCAACGGCGTCATCGCCGGGCTGGGCGGCAAGGCGAAGAAAGGCGAGAAGGCGCTGAAGCCGGACGAACTGGAAGCGGCGGTGAAGGACAACCCCGACGACCTCGATTTGAAGGCGCGCCTGGCCGAGTTGAACGAGCGGCGGGGCAAGGCGGCCGAGGCGAAAAAGCTGGCCGACGAGGTGCTGGACAAGAAGGCCAACCACCCGACGGCGTCGGTCGTGCGGGCGAAGCTGCTGGCGAAAGCCGGCGACGACCTGGCCGCCAACCGGGTGCTGGACGACGCCCTCACCGCCAACCCCGACGACCCCCGGCTGCTCATCGCCGTGGCCCGCGCGTACATGGCCGCCAAGCAACTGGACGAGGCCGCGAAGCTGCTGGAGAAGGGCCGCAAGATCGCCCCCGTGGACGCCGACTGGCTCGACCAACTGGCCCGCCTGTACACGATGACCGAGGACGCGACGAAGCTGGCGGCCGTGCTGAAGGCCAAGACCGCCGAAGACCCGGACGACCTGCCCGGCCGGCTGAAGCTGGCGAAATTGCTGCTCGACGCCAAGGCCGACGCCGAGGCGGAGGCGGTCGCCCGCGACGCCCTGTTCATCGACGCCACCAACGAGGAGGCCCGCGGGCACCTGCTGGCGGCGCTGAAGGCGCAGGGCAAACAAGCCGAAGTGGACAAGTGGACGAAGCGGTTCGGGAAGTAGTGGCCAGTGGTCAGTGTCCGGTGGCCAGATGAAGAAAGAGGAAAAGCCAGAAACCAGATAGAGTGGGCTGCAAGGAATTGCCTTGTTCCTGCTGCGTTTCTTCTCGGATCACTGGCCACTGACCACTGGCCACTGCTCGCCGGTTGGCCTGACGCCGGGGGCGGTGCTAGAATCCCCGCATGTCGATGACACTCGGCCAGTTGCAGCAGCGGATCCGCGACCTGTTCGGGGCGAAGGACGCGGCGCGCGGCATCGACGGCACCTTCATGTGGTTCGCCGCCGAAGTGGGCGAACTGGCCGCCGCGCTGCGGGGCGAGTCGAAGGACGCGCAGGCGCTGGAGTTCGCCGACGTGCTGGCCTGGCTGGTGACGCTGGCCAACTGCGCCGGCATCGAC
>JAYUFU010000586.1:0-8836 GCA_043738505.1 Fimbriiglobus sp.
GCAGAGGATTGGCATCTGCCGCCCCTTCGGAGCTACGGGGGCATACGGGGTTCCTAGGGCTTACGCCCTGGGCTATTCACGGTCGCCCCGTTGGGGCGAGACACACGGCCCACTCCGCCAGCTTCGATTCCAATTGCTCGCTGAACTGACTGCGCGGCATCACCTGATCGCACCCGGCTTTGCGGGCCGCCTTCAGCGTATTCACATCCACATGCGACCCGAAGCCGATGACACGCGGCATCGCCGGGCACCCCGCCCGCAACTCCGTCAGGAGTTGCTCCAGATTCAAGCTTGGGTTGTGGAGGTCCACGAGCACGCACGTCGCGGGCATCTCCACCGCCCGACGAACGGCCGCTTCGGCCGTTCGCGCGACCGTCACCGCCACGCCCGCCGCGCGGCCGGTCGCCGTCACCTTCGATGTGAACATCAGGTCGTCGCAGAGAACCAGAACGGCACTCATTCCTTCCCCTTGCCACGGTTGTCCTGGATCAGCTTGATGGCCTCCTTCAGGCTGTCGTCGGGCTTGTCCTTCAATCCCTTGAGGAATACGTCCCGCAACTTCCCCTCGAACCCGTCCGGGAACTGCTTCTTCGCATCGGCCGACACCGCGACATACAGATGCCTGGGGTCGTTGCAAATCAGGATGCCGATGCTGTTGACGCCCTGCTTCTCCATTCGGTTCAGAGTCCACTCGCGGAACAGTTCGGTGCGCTTGGTGCCGGTCGCCGCCTTCACTTCGTCGTACCGCCCCTCCGGCGCTTTGGCGTGCGTCTCGATCATCACGTCGATGTCCTTCTTGAACAGGTCCACCAGCGCCTCGTAGCCGGCCGCGACCGCCTCGTCCTTGAACAGCTTGGCCCCGTCGGCGACGGGCAGCGCCTTCTCGCGCACCACCCGCACCACCGGCTTCTCGCCCTTGATGTCCTTGACCGCCCGCGTGGCCAGCAGCTTCTTCACTTCCGACACGTCGATGAACGTGCTGACCAGTTGCGCCTTGATGGCCCCGCCCTGGGTGACGCCGATGAGTTCGCCCTTCTCGTTCAGCAGCGGGCCGCCGCTGTCGCCGGGGTTCGTCGGCGAGTCCGTCTCGACCACCTTCGCCTCGAAGTTGATGACCCGCCGCGGCTCCAGTTCGGCCGCCCACTTCTTGCGGTACACCTGCCGCACCGTCCCCTTGACGTACCCGAACAGCGACCCGGACGCGCCGGCATTGCCGATGGTGTGCGTGTTCGCCCCGGTGTCCGGGCTGTCGGCGGCCAGCGGCACCGCCTCCACGTCCTTCGCCACGGCCTCGATGCGGATGAGCGCGATGTCGGCCTTCTTGTCCAGCGCAATCACCTTGCCGGGGATGCCGAGGCGGTTGCGGCGGTCCAGGTAATACTCCCGCTCGGCGATCGGCTTGCCGTCGCGGAACACCGGGAAGAACACCTTGGCCGTCGGGTTGTCGCCGACGACGTGGTAGTTCGTCAGGACCAGCCGCTTCTCCTTGTCCACCAGCGTGCCGCTGCCGGTGGCCATGCCGCGGTCGCGGGTGGAATGCACCCACACCACCGACGGCACCACCTGCTTGTACACCTTCGCCCCGTCCTGGGCGGGCGCGGCGACGGGCAGGGCGAACAGCGCGAGCATCGGCATCAGCAGCGGCAGGCGCATGGCAACCTCGGTTGGGCGGGAGGGACCGACTCCGCAATTGTACCGGCCGCCGAAGCGGGGGTTTCAAGTTCCAGGTTTCAAGTTCCAAGTTCACCTCGGCATCCCTCGCGTCGGATGTGCCACCGATCCGGCAAGTCGCGGCTTCACCCCATACTCTGAAACTTGGAACCTGGAACTTGGAACCTGGAACTTGAAATGTCCGAACCGCTCCGCGCCACCGACCCGAACGCCGTTCTCGTCGGCTGGGACTTCAGCACCGGGGCGGTGAAGGCGCTCGCCTTCGACCTGTCCGGCGCGGTCCTCGCCGAGGTGCGGCTGCCGACGGACCTGTGGACCGTCGACGGCGTGACCGAGTTGAACGTCCTGCAACTGGAAGGGCAGGCCCGCGCCAGCGTGCGGGAGCTGGCGGCGAAGCTCCGCGACCTCGGCCGGTTGCAAGACTGGAAGGCCGGCGGAATCTCGGCCACGCACCACACCGCCGGCCGCATCGACGCCCACGGCAACCAAGTCCGGCGGATGATCTGCTGGAACGACCAGACCCTCGCGGCCTTCCACGAGCAGGGTCTCGCGCGGCTCGGCGGTCAGGCCAAGGCCGTCGAACTGACCGGCGGGCCGTGGGCGGTGCGGTACTCGCTGTCGCACCTCGTGAAGGACGAAACCACGCTCTCCGAAGCCGATTGGAAGCGGACCCGCTGGGTTCAGCAACACGGGTGCCTCGCCGCCGGCTACCTGACCGGCCGGTTCGACTGCATCAGCGTGTCGTCGGCCGCGTCCACGGGGATGCTCGACCTTCGCACCGAGCAGTGGCGGCCGGAGATGCTGGCGGCGCTGGCGAACCCGGAGTATCGCACCCTCGCCGCGAAGTCCTTGCCGACCGTTATTCCGATGACGCAGCCGGTCGGCCCGCTCGCCGAACACGTCGCCCTCGACGCGCACATCCCGACCCCGATCCGCCCGCTGGTGTTCCCCACGCTAGACGACCAAGCGGCCGGGCTGGTCGGCGGCGGCGCGGTCGATCCGGGCCACGTCGCCGTCATCCTCGGCAACTCGGCGGTCGTGAACTCGTCGTCGAACGCCCTGCCGAAGTCCGGTTCGCTCGACTGCATGAAGCTGAACTGGGGCGCGTACCTGTGGATGCGGTGCTACAGCAACGGCGCGCAGTTCCTCGACCGGGTGGTCGGGCCGAAGCCGGACTGGGACAAGTTGGAAGCCGCGGCGCGAGCCGTCCCGCCGGGGTGCGGCGGGGTGAGCGTGCTGCCGTTCGTGCTGTCCGAGCCGTCCATCGGCGTGACCGCGCCGCGGTTCGAGTGGTCGCCGGCCGAACCGACCGACCTCGGCGTGAAGGTCCGCGCGTCGTTCGAAGCCATCGCGTACCTGATCGGCCTCGCCGTGAAGGAACACGAGGCGGCCGGGCAAGTCGTCACCCGTGTGACGGTGTCCGGCGGCATCGCCAAGAGCCAACTGATGGGCGAAATCCTGGCCAGCGTGCTGAACAAGCCGCTCGACCGGCTGGTGTCAAACGAGGGCACCGCCCTCGGCGCGGCCGTCGTGGCGCTGGCGGGGTTGGAGTTCAACAACCGCCGGCAAGCCGGGGTGAAGGACCCGTACACCGTCGCCGACGCCGTGGCGGCACTCGTGAAGTTCCGCGAACCCGTGCAACCGAAGGCCGAGTGGTTGGCCGCGTACCGAGCGGGGCTGGCGGAGTTCGGCAAGCGGGTGACGGGCTGAGTATTCTGCTCGCTCCGCGAGCGGTCTTGACCGTGTCGAAGACCGCTCGCGGAGCGAGCAGAACACTTCGCCTCACTCCGTCGTGTCGCCGTCGAGGAACCACGCCATCCGGTCCGCGTCCACCACTTCGCGGCGGGGTTCGCCCTCGTACATCAGCCCCATCGAGTCGATGACCCGGTGCGCGTTCGGGTCGGGGTGTTCGATCAGTCCCTTGTGCAGCAGCCCCAGCGGGTGGCCCGGCGGCGGATTCTCCAGCACCGTGCAGTTGTTGACGACCACGATCTGCGCCCAGTCCGGCCGCGCCAGCACGTTCACCGCGTGCTTCAGCAGCTCCTCGTCGCCGTCCTTCGTCATCGGCTTGTTCCGCCGCAAGTACTCGAACGCCGAGCCGTCCCCGGCCGCCTTGTGCGGGTCGTGGAGGAACAGCTTGCTGGCGATGCTCGTCGGCTCGTACCCGAGGATCAGGAGCGACACGTCCGCCGCGCCGTCGCGGTGGAAGCGGGTGGACACCTGCTGGTCGAACCGCCCGACCCGTTCCACGACGAACGGCCGCGGCGACAGTTCGTTGAACGCCGCGACGATGCCCGTCATCGCCCGCCGCAGTTCCTTCGATGTCGGTTGCACCTCCGTCGCCGAGAGCGTGCAATACCCCGTGTCTTCCGCCGAGGTCCGCCAGACACTCTCGAAGTAGACCCGCGCCCACCGGCGGACGGAGATCGCGTCGAGTTCGGGCATCATCATGGCGGGCACCTCCGGGGAGTGTTTTGCGAGCCGCGACCGCGAGGGAGTGGCATCTGTCCGAACAGAAGATGTCACTCTCTGGCGGTCGCGGCTCGTCCGGTCACACCACCAGCATGGCGTCGCCGTAGCTGAAGAAGCGGTAGTCGGTCGCCACCGCCTCGGCATACGCTCGCCGCAGCAATTCGCTGCCGCACAACGCTTGCACCAGCAGCAACAGCGTGGTGCGCGGCAGGTGGAAGTTCGTGACGAGGCCATCGACCGCGCCGAACCGGAACGGCGGGTGGATGAACAGGTCGGTCGCCCCGTGGAACTGCTCCGTCGTTCCGCTTCGCGATGCCGTCTCCAGCGTCCGCGTCGTCGTCGTGCCGACGGCGATCACCCGCCCGCCGGCCGCGCGTGTCGCGTTCACCCGCGCCGCGGTGGCCGCTGTTACTTCCGCCCACTCCGCGTGAATCTTGTGCCGCGTCGGGTCTTCGACCTTCACCGGCGCGAACGTGCCCAGCCCGACGTGCAGCGTCACCCGCGCGACGCCGATCCCCTGCCCACCCAGTCCCGCCAGCAGTTCCGGCGTGAAGTGCAACCCGGCCGTCGGGGCGGCCACGGAACCGGTGTTCGCGGCGTACACGGTCTGATACCGCTCGCGGTCGGCCGGCTCGTCCTCGCCCTTGCGGATGTACGGCGGCAGCGGGATGTGCCCGTGAACCGGCAGCAACTCGGCGGCGCTTCCCGTAGGTTCCGGGGTCATTCGCCAGTGGCGATCATCGGTTCGGGCGATCAGCTTCAACCGCAGTCCGGAATCGGTGACGCACGTTTCACCCGGCTGCACGAACCCGCGCGTCTGCGCCAGCAGCTCCCACACGCCATCGCATTCGCTGAGGAACAGCCCCTCCCATCTGCCGCCGGTCTGCTCGCGCCGGCCGACCAGCCGCGCGGGCAGAACCTTCGTGTCGTTCAACACCAGCAGGTCGCCGCCCCGAAGGAACGCCGGCAGATCGCGGAAGCGGTGGTGCGAGATGGAACCGGCCGCGCGGTCGAGGACCATCAGCCGCGACTCGTCCCGCTTCGCCGCCGGGTGCTGGGCGATCAGGCGATCCGGCAACTCGTAGTCGAAGAAGAGGGACATGGGCGGTTCGCCGGAGTGCTCTGCTCGCTCCGCGAACGGTCTTGTCGAACGAAGACCGCTCGCGGAGCGAGCAGAACACTCGGACGGGTTCTCACTTCAGCGCCTTGAGGAACTCGTCGAACGCCTTCTTGTTCGCCTCGACGGTCTTCGCCGGCCCGACCAGCCAAATGTACACCTGCTCGCCGTCTTTGTTCTCCCACACGACGTACAGTTGGCGGTAGTCCGGGAACGGGTCGCCGACACCGGGGACGTTCGGCCCCTTCTTCTTCATGAACGTGCCCTTCACGTCCTGGTACGTCGCGTCGTTGCCGCCGACCTTCAACTTCTCGACCTTCTCCTCGACCGCGTCCTTCCCCTTGGCCGGGGTGAACTTGCCGAGCTGCCGCTTCAGGTTCTGCTCGACGGTGCCGGCCGCCTTCAGCTCGAACACCGACACGTCGGCGTCCTCCTTGTCCCCGTCCGCCTTCGGCACGGTGAACTGGAGCGACCGCATCATGCCCGGCGTGGCCAGCGGCTTCCAGTTGCCGGGGGCGGTCGCCTTCAGCGCGCCGACCTTCACGTCCTCGCCTTTCTTGTCCTCGGCCACGGCGACGCCGCCGACCGCGACGGCCACCGCCGCCATCCACAGACCACGCATGGGAACACTCCGACAGAGGGAAGGGACAGCGGGAGTATTGTAGTGACGACCGGCTCACGCGCTCACGAGGTCGCGCCGCCGCGCGGCAGCCAGCGGCGGACGCAACCGGAGCCGGGCGACTCCGGCGAACGCCCGCTCCCAGGTGTCGTCGCCGGGAGAAGCCTTGTACACCCGTTTCAGGAAGCCGGCGACGATTTCGCTCAATCGCTCGTCATCGAACCGCTCGCGCGGCTCGTCCACCGGCGTCAGGAACAGTTGCAGCGGCACCGGCGGCGCAGCCGGGTCATTCCAGTTCGGCGACCAGAGCGTCACGCCGTCCAGCCAGAACCCGCCGGCGTTGGCGAACAGCTTCAGCCGCGCGTCCCAGATTTTCCATTCCTTCGCGGGGGCATTGGCGTCGGGCTTCCGGCTCTCCCAAATGACGAACGGCAAGTCTTCGTCCACGGCGGAGGCGTCCGTCGCCAGCAGTTGGAAACTCTGCTCGAACAGCCGGCCGCCGACGCCGCGATTGCGGAACGCTTCGGCTACCGCCACATACCCGATGTACCCGCCGAAACCCGGCAGGTGGACGGCATACGCGAACCCGGCCAAATCCTCCGGCCGTTCCGCGCGGGGTTTCGGCGCGGCGACGAGCAGGTGCTTCCCCCACCCGCCCGGCCGCCACTCGGCCCGGCTGCGGACGGCCCGCTCCAGCCACCCCCACGGGATGCGCTCCTCCTCGGCCAAGGCGGACTCGTACAGGTCGCGCACCGCCGGCAGCAGCGGGTGTTCGGTCGCCATCAGTTCCCAGCAATACATCCGGTCGGCCAGCGACGGGGTCGCCATAACGCACCACGGTTCGGGGTCGGGCGAAAGCAGTCTAAGGGACACCCGTCCGGAATTCCGGTTTGGCGATGACGCCATTTTCCTCTAACTTCGCCAGCACCGCAGGCGCGGATTCCGCCCCAACCCCACCCACCGCCCGGAGGTTGCGATGGCCGAGAAGTCGCCCGCCAAGTTCACTTACGACTATCCCCGCCCGGCCTTGACGGCGGACGTGGCGGTGGTAACGACCGAAAAGCGTCCGCGAATACTGCTGATCCGCCGCAAGAACGACCCGTTCGCCGGAATGTGGGCATTCCCGGGCGGGTTCGTGAACGAGGGTGAAACCATCGTCGATGCGGCGCGGCGGGAACTAGTCGAGGAAACGTCGCTGGCGGTCGCGAAGCTGCTTCCGCTGTTCACCGCCGGCGACCCCGGCCGCGACCCGCGCGGGTGGACCGTCACCGTGCTGTTCCTCGCGCGGGTGAAGGCGAAGGACGCCAAGGCCGTCGCCGCCGACGACGCGGCGGAAGTGGCGTGGCACTTCCTCGACGCTCCGCCGCCGCTGGCGTTCGACCACGCGACGTTGCTGAAACTGGTGCGGAAAGCGGTGTGAATTGTTAGCCCGACGCGCGAGCGCGGGGCCTACCACTCACGCCCCTCGCTCGCGCGTCGGGCTACCATAAACACTCACCCCCGGAGCCTGCCCCATGCCCGCCATCGAACCGCTCGCCGTCGGCGTCTGTAGCTGGTCGCTGCAAGTGACCAGCGTGCCCGAACTGAAAGGCTTCCTCGACAAGCTCGGCGTCGATGTCGTGCAGATCGCGTGCGGCGACCCGTACCACGCCAGTTGGGCCGAGGGGGACGCGATGCCGGCCGCCGCCGTCGCCGCCGGCTTCCGCATGAGCGGGGCCATGCTCGGCTTCCCCGGCGAAGACTACACCACCCCGCGGACCATCGAGAAGACCGGGGGCTTCGGCGACCCGGCCACCCGCCCGGAGCGGCTGGAGCGGTTCCAGTGGGCGCTGCACCGCACGAAGGAACTCGGCCTGTCGGACCTGATGCTGCACGCCGGGTTCATCCCCGAAGTCGGCGACCCGGCGCGGAAGCCGTTCCTCGACACGCTCGCGGCCGTGTCGGACCTGGCGCACCGGCAAGGTGTGATCGTGGCGTTCGAGACCGGCCAGGAGTCGGCCACCCTACTCCGCCGCACGCTCGACGACTTGAAGTGCCCGAACCTGAAGGTGAACTTCGACCCGGCGAACATGCTGCTGTACGACAAGGACGACCCGCTCGCGGTGCTGGACCTGCTGGCCCCGGACATCCGCAGCGTCCATTTAAAGGACGCCAACCGGCCGACGGAGAAGGGCATCTGGGGCAGCGAGGTGCCGCTGGGCCAGGGCCAGACGAACACGGCCGCGTTCGTGACGGCGCTCAAGCGGGTCGGCTTCACGGGCGCGCTGTGCATCGAGCGGGAGGTGGGCACGCAGGCCGAGCGGTTCGATGACATCGCCCACGGGGTGAGGTTCCTGCGCGACTGCCTGGCGGCTGCGTGACGCGGCTTTGCAAAAGCTTCCACGTGGAAGCTTTTGTACATAATCAACCATGCGCTCCGTTTTCACTTTTGTCAAATGAAAATGGAAAGAATGTCCAGTTTTACTCCAGCCTGGGCATCGCCACGAGTGAATCGGCGAGGTGTTCGCCGAATACCCGCCGTCGGTCGCCTTGACCCGGCCGTTGCCGGAACTGTTGGCGCTCGTCGGCGAGTTCCCGTCACCCATTGCGGCGTGCCACCGCCGCCAGCCCTTGCGCCCGCGCGACGGCCTTGGCCCGCGTCTCCCGCTCGAGGGTGGTGACGCCCGGCAGGGCGTCGGCGGCGGCGCGAGCGGCGGTGGCCGCGTCGGCCGTCACCTTGTCGGCCGGGACGGCCTTCGCCGTCAGCACGTTCACCGTGCCGCCGGCCACCTGCACGAACCCGGCATCGACGAAGTACCGCTTCGTCTCGGTGCCGGTGGTGATGCGGAGTTCGCCCGCCCCGAGCTGGCCGACGAACGCGCTGTGCCCGCGCTGGATGCCCCGCTCGCCGTCGAACAGGGGCAGCACGACGAACTCGGCCGGCGTGTCCAGTTCGGCCCGCTCCGGGGTGACGACGA
>JAYUFU010000587.1:0-8810 GCA_043738505.1 Fimbriiglobus sp.
CGTGGCGAGAAGGGCCGGTGGGTCGTGTGGGCGAACGCGACGGAGGTCGCTCGGCTGCGCCGGCTCCGGGCGTTCGAGGTCGAGCACCACGGCCGACGGACGCCGGCCTCGACGCTAACAACACCCGCGAAACGGAAGGGCTGCGACCGGCCGACAACGCGTTCACAGAATGGAGGTAGCTGATGGCTCGTTCAAGACAGATCCGACGGCAACCGGCGCTCGACGCAGGCGTTGTCGGGCCGGATACAACAGCGGTGACCGCATGCCCGTGGGCCTTGCTTGAGCTCGCCCACTTCTGTCAGGAGTTTCGTACCCGCACCGGAGGAGCCGCACCGTGTCCGATCGACCCGTCCCGATCCCCCCCGCGCCTGACCCCGCCGCCCGAACCCCGGTGGCAGGACCTGCCGACCCGTCAACGGGAGGAGCTCCTCCGGCACCTCGGCCGGATGCTCGCCGACCGGCTCGCCGCCCCCGGCACCCCGGCGGAGGGACGCCATGAGCCGCGTTGACCCCGCCCCGCCGTTCTCCCACAAGGTTCGCCCCCGGCACCGCGACCGCCTGGCCGTCGTGTCCGTCCGCCAGTCGACCGCCCAGCAGGTCGCCGGCAACCGCGAGTCGGCCGACCTCCAGTACCAACTGCGGCAGCGGGCGGTCGCCCTGGGCTGGGCCGACGACCGCGTGCTGGTCATCGACGACGACCAGGGCATCAGCGGGTCGGCCGTGGAGAACCGGCCCGGCTTCCAGCGGCTGCTGGCCGAGGTGTCCCTCGGGCACGTCGGCGTCATCCTCGGCCGGGAGGTGAGCCGGCTGTCGCGGTCGTGCCGCGACTGGCACCAGTTGCTGGAGTTGTGCTCCCTGTTCCAGGTGCTGATCGCCGACGCCGACGGCGTGTACGACCCGACCGACCCGTCGGACCGCCTCCTGCTCGGGCTGCGCGGGATGATGAGCGGGGCCGAGCTGCACGTGCTCGAGTCGCGGATGCACCAGGGGAAGCTGAACAAGGCGAGGCGGGGTGAGCTGTTCACGTGCGTGTCGGTCGGGTCCGTCCGCCCGCCGGGCGGCGGCATCGCCCTCGACCCGGACGAGCAGGTGCGGTCGGTGGTCGCGCTGGTGTTCGCCAAGTACGCCGAGCTCGGGTCGCTGACGAAGGCCCACGCGTACCTGGTGGCGAACAACATCCGGCTCGGGCTGCGGGCTGACAAGGGGCCGGGCAAGGGGCGGCTGGTCTGGCAGCGGCCGCGGCGCAGTTCGCTCTACCAGATGCTCCGCCACCCGTTCTACGCCGGGGCGTACGCGTACGGCCGCCGCCCGCTCGACCCGGCCCGCCGGGTGGCCGGCCAGCCGAAGTCGGGCCGCCGCTCGGCCCGCCGGAGGAGTGGGCGTGCCTGCTCAGGACGCGGTGCCGGCGTACATCACCTGGGAGGAGTCCGAGGAGAACCGGCGGCGGCTGGCGGCCGGGACCCCGGGCGGGTCGAAGCGATCGACGGGCCTCGCGCCGACGCTGTTGAACGGCATCGTCCGGTGCGGCCGGTGCGGCAAGCCGATGGCCGCGCGGAACGCGCGGGCGTCGGCGCACCCGCGGTCCGCGTGCGACGCCGAGTCCCACGAGTACGGCGGCCCGCGGTGCCAGGGCGTGGTGGCCGCGGACCCGGACCGGCTGGTCGAGTCGCTGGTGCTCAGGGCGGTGGAGCCGGCGTCGCTGCTGTTGAGCCTCCGGGCGGCCGAGCGGGCCGAGCAAGACCGGGAGCGACTGCACGGGCACTGGAAGCAGCGGCTGGAGCGGGCCGGGTCCGAGGCCGATCGCGCCAGGCGGCAGTACGACGCGGTCGACCCGGCGAACCGCCTGGTGGCGCGCGAACTGGAGCGGCAGTGGGAGCAGAAGCTGGCCGAGGGGCTGCGGCTGGACGAGGAGTTCGCCCGGTTCCGGGCCGAGCAGCCGCGGCACCTGACCGCCGCGGGCCGGCAGCGAATCGAAGCCCTGGCCGCCGACCTGCCGGGGCTGTGGCACGGGCCGACGACGACCGGCGGGGACCGCCGGGCCATCGTCCGGCTGCTGATCGAGCGGGTGGAGTTGAACCGGCACGGCGAGGGCGAGCGGATCGACGTGGCGATCCACTGGCGGGGCGAGGTGGTCACCCGGCAAGAGATCCGCCAGGGCCTGCGGACCTACCGGTCGCACGGCCGGCTGGCGGAACTCCGGGAGCGGATCCTGGACCTCCGGGGGGACGGTCAAACTGCCGACGCGATCGCCGGGGTGCTGAACGGCGAGGGACATTACGCCGCCCGGGGGGAGGGGTTCACCGGGGACCGGGTCCGGCAGTTGCTCGCGAAGTTCGGCCAGACCGGCGTGCCGCCGGGCGTGCGGGCCGCGGGCGATCTTCCCGGGGCCGACGAGGGTTGGCTGCCGGAGTTGGCGAAGCGGCTGGGCGTGAAGCCGATCGTCGTGCACCGGTGGCGGTGGTCGGGGTGGCGGCACGCGCGGCAGTTGCGGGGCGAGAAGGGTCGGTGGGTCGTGTGGGCGAACGCGGTCGAGGTCCGGCGACTGGGCCGGCTGCGATCGTTCGAGGTCGAGCATCACGGCCGTCGGACACCGCCGGCGAAACTGACGACACCGACGAAGCGGCGGCACCCGGCCGACCTGACAATGCGTTCGCAGAAGGGAGGTGACTGATGGCTCGTTCAAGAAGGAGTTGGTTCACGGCGAGGATTACGCCACCCGCGAACAGGCGACGGCGAGCATTTTCGAGTCCATCGAGGCGTTCGACAACCGCGTCCGGTTGCACTCGTCGCTGGGGTACGTCGCCCCGGCCGAGTACGAACGGACGCATTACCAAACCCACCGCTAAAGACCGTCCACGATCCGTGGGGAACTCCAATTCCTCGCTGGGGTACGTGTCCCCGGTCGAGTTTGATCGGACGTACAACCAGAACCACCGTTAACCCCGTGTCCACTTTTCTTGGGGAAGATCAGACGCGGACGCGGGACATCACCGCGGCGGACTTGGCCGGGGCCGACCCGGCCGAGTGGAGGCGGCTGCGGGCCGAGTTGGAGGAGCGGCGTCAGCGGCGGCTCGAACGACGGCGCTTCCGACGGGACCCCGAGGGGTACCTGAACGACCTCGAAACCAAGCTCAACCAGTCGGGATTGCCGGCCTAGTTTTTTTAAGATGTCCCGCTCCATCGTGAGCCGCTTGTTCTCGGCCCGCAACCGCGTCAGTTCGTCCTGGACTAGGGGCACGCCGTGACCCCGAAACGCCTGCTCGCCTTCCACGGCGAACTGATTCTTCCACCGCCGAATCAAGTTGTCACGCAGGTCGAGTTTCCGCGGAAGAATACCCCTGCTCGGTGACCATTTTGACCGCCGCCAACTTGAACTCCCGAGTCAACATCCGCCGTGGCTTCGCCATGAGTGAACCCTCCTGAAAGAGAATACACCTCTAACTCCGCGCCCGCCAACCGTGGGGAGGTCCACACGACCCCGGTAGCACGGGCCTACCGGGGTCCGACACCGCGCCTATCGACGCACCGTCGGCCCAGCTATCCCTCGGCAAGGTTGCGTCCCCGCAGAGCCCGCCTCCGTTTCACCGGGCCAGACGATGATACCTTGCTTGCTGCCCAAGAACAATTTGCAGACAGCGCGACGGCGGGTCGGACCGCCGCGCGCAAGGGTAGGTTGAGAGGTAGTTCTGCTCGCTCCGAGACGCGAAGTTGAGGACGGCACTTTCCGTGTTTTCCTGTATCCCGGCGGGTGCCTGTATCACCGGGATACGGGTGAGTTCGGCCACCGTCTTCCACTGAGACAGCACAAATCTCAGGCTGGTCAAGCGCGATTCGGAAGGCTCCACACAAGTCCTTGTGACGGTTCGGTTTATTTCAGCCAGTCTGTAAGCACAACGAGACCGTTTCCACGGCAGGCCGTTTGCGTAGCGGAGGTCGGTCCCCGACGAGACACGCACCACCGGAGGCGTAATGAGTCCGACACAGGAGCCGCTTGTCGGCGATCCCGAGTTGCGGCGGCTGAAGGTGCAGCTGTTCGGGTTCCAAGTCGTCGTCGGCCTCCTCGCCGCCGCGATCGTCGGGATCGGCGTCTACCTCGCTTCGGTCGGAATGAGGCATCCGGGGACGGTGACCGGGATCGTCATCGTACCTGTCCCGCATGACAACACGACCAGCTACGAGATCTCGACGCCTAACAAGGTCTCGCGAGCTGGCGACCGGAACGAGTTGCAGGTCCAACTCGCGGCCGCCCTGGACGAACAGCACGCGGGCCGGGGGACCACCAGGGCACCCCAAGAGGGCCGGGGGCGCGATCTGGTGTGGGTCGGGGCGGTGGTGACCGCGCTCGGGTGCCTGGCGTGGTCCCTTATGTGCTGGCTCGGCGCGAACCTCGCCGTGACAAACTTCCAGTACATGATCTGGCGTCTCGGTGGCAGTGCTCTACCCCCGCCGGATGCGACGGTCCATCCGGTCGGCGTGGTGGCCCTTATCGAGGATGCCGTCCAGGTCCAGGACCAGCTCCTGCCCCGGCGAATCGGCTTGATCGGGAACATCCTGATCCACGAACTCATGGACAAGGTGTACGCCCTCGGGGTGTCGGTCGGGATGGTCCGCCCGGCGGGCGATGAAAAGGGGACCGCGATCATCTTGGCCTTCGACCGATTCAGCGCGCACCTTGCGGCCCTGCGGTCCTGGCTCAGGTACGAACCCGAGGGGAACACGTTTGAGATCGACGAACTGCCGGAGATCGACCTGACCGAGGTGATCACCCAGGGGAACGAGAACTGGTCCGGACAGCACATCATGACCGACACCGACTGCTCGGTGCGGCCACTGGTGCGAGGGCTCGAGCAGTTGGTCGCGGCCGTCGTAGACAACCTCGTTCGGAATGCCGTGCAGCACAACGACGAGCTCGAACAGGCGGGCGGCCTGAGGGTGCTGGTGTCGGTCTGGGTGACCGACTTGTTACCGGACGTCCCTGCGACGAACGGAACGACCCGAGGGCAGTCGCCACCCCGCTGGGCGATCGTCCGCGTGGCCGACAACGGCCGATCGATCGTGGGCGACCGACGCGCCCGGCTGTTCACCATAACCGACGAAAGTCCCACCCACGGCATCGGGCTGGCCTTCTCGCGGGCGGTGGTACGGTCGCTCAAGGGCGACCTGCGTTATTGGGACCCGTCCATCGGCCGTTGGCCCTTGCCGACTGTTTCACCAGACCCGGCCGCGGGCGGGGACTGGTTTAAGCGCCGCAGGGGCAAGGCGTTTTGGTTCTACCTCCCCCTCGCGGTGCTGCCGCGACTGACCGACTCAACTCCCTCGGAGACCCAGTGATGACGACCCCTTCGGCCCCGCTGAAGTCGATTCCGATCCGTGTCCTGGCCTCGCTCATGTTGATCCGCGGCGGGTACGGGTTGACCCTCGGGCTGTACCTGTACGTGAACCAGGTGGTGCTCCTCGACGCACTTGAGCGGACCGGGGTCGGGGAGGCGATGCGACTGAGCATCAGCACGTGGGTGCTCGCGTTCGTGGTCTTCTGGATCGCGCTGATGGAGTACCCGACCGGCGTCGTCGGGGATCTGTTCGGACGACGCCTCGCGATGACCACGGGCTTCGTGTTCCGCGGACTTTTTTTTGCCGCGTTCTTGGGCGTGTGGGCTGTGGGCCGATGGCCGGTGCACGTCGGCGACATACCGCCGTCCGTCTGGGTGGTGGTGACGGTCGCCGTCTCCTGGGTACTGTTCGGCATCGGCTACGGACTCCTCAGCGGGACAGTGACCGCGTGGCTGAACGACTCCCTGGACGAGGCCGGATGCTACAACCGGTTCGCGGCTGCACTCGCCTGGGGCCACCTCGCCTACTGGGTGACGTTCCTCGTCGGGTCGCTGGTCGCCCTCTTGCTGTACAACGCCCGCCTCCCGCAGGTGCTGTTCCTGCTCGGCCTGTTCACATCTTTGACCGTGGCAGTCCTGTGCGCGCTCACCACCGGGGAGAACAAGTTCTACCAGTTCCGGAGGCTGGGCGACGTGTTCGGCCAGGCCAGGAAGAAGATGGCGGCCGAGTACGCCGCCATCTGGCGGGCGGGCCGGCAGGTGTTCATGGCGGACGTGTGGAGGTTCGGAGCTATTACACTCGTCGGGGCGGCGATCCACACCCTCCGGGACTTCATCGATTACTCGTGGGTGACCTACTGCAAGGACCAGCGGGTTCTGGCGCTGGACGGGAACGAGGGGATTGCGTCGTTCGGCCGGCTGACCTGGCTCGTGCTCGCCCTGACGGTGGTGTACCTGGTCGGCCACACGGCGGTCTTGGCCCTCATCCGCCGATGGGAGGTGGGCGGGAGGGAGGTAACCGGAAGGCGACTGGTCGGGCTCAACATCGGGCTCAACCTGCTGTTCTCGCTGCCCGTTCTCGGGCTGTTCGTGGGGATGACCTTCCTGGTCGCACCGGGCACCAACGCCGGGTTCCTGGTGTTCGCTGTGCTCATCGCCTTGTACGCCTTTTTCCAGGGGGCGTCGGACTCGCCCCGGGAGAGCCTGGACAACGCATACATCCCCGCCCGGACGCAGGAGCGGGCGAGCGTCTTGTCGCTGATCGAGGTTCTTCGGAAGATGATTGCGGCTGTCGTCATCTTCGCCCTTGGGTTCGTGGTTAATACCTCCGAGGCCATGCTGTGGGCGTGGGCCGTGCTGACCGTGGCCGTGGTCGCCCTAACCCTCGCGCTACCGGCCGCCATGCGGGGGCAGTACGCTGCACCAGCGGATGGGTCCGGAAACGGGGAGGCGCTGAACGGTTATCCCGCCAACGATAACCGGGGCAGTTGATACCGGGGCAGTTGATGCCGAGCCGGCCGAGCGGGAAGGCCTGCACACGTGAGTCGGATCGTTAACCCAGGAGGACCGCCCGATGACCGAGACCATGGTTGTGCCCAAGACCCACGCCGTCCTGATCGTCGACGACCAGGCCAAGGACTTGGAGGAACTCGAGCGGGTGATCGGTGCCGTTGAGCCGGTCGGCGAGGTTCACCCGGCTACGAGCCGCAAGCAGGCGTTCACCAAGCTGCAAGAGTTGATCGAGGCGGGAACGCCCACCGTCGTTCTGCTAGACGCCTGCCTTCGCCCGAACAACTGCGAGCCGTCGCTGAAACTGCTGGATGACCTGAAGCGGGTCGGGGCGGTCGAGAGCGGATTGGTGGAAGTGATCGTGACGAGTTCCCTCGCCCAGGCACAGGACATCAGGAAGTTCCGCGATCTCGGCTTCTGGACGTTCATCGATAAGCCCGGGATCGTAAGCGGGGCGCGGACCGGGATCGAGCTCCACATCCAGGACGCAGTCGCGCGGATGGACGAGCGCGCCGCACGGCGACATGGGGCGGTCCAGCACGGCCGCCCGGCGGAGCAAATCATCGCCGACTTGGATCTGCCCCCCGAGTGGGTGCCGTCCGGCAACTGCTCGGAACTGTGGAAGACCTACGACCATGCGCGGGTGCGGGCACGCAGCGGCGTGAACAAGAGGGTCCGCCCGATCTTCATCGTCTACGGCGAAACGGGCACCGGAAAACGTGGGATGGCCATGGCCGTCCACCGTTGGGCCGGGCGCGGCAACTACCGTTCGATGAACGTCAAGAGCCTGACCGGGAAGGATTCGATCCAACTGCCCCGCGGAGGTCTCTTCGGGTACGACAAAAGTTTCCGGCACAAGAACCAAGACGAACCGGGCCCGTTGGACGAGGTGGGCGACGGCACAGTTGTGCTAGACGACCTGCAGCACATCGACGCCGATACATGCGAGTGGCTGCTCCAGTTCCTCGACGAAAGGGTTTACACCCGGGTGGGTGGGGGACCCAGCATTGAGTTCAAGGGGCAACTCGTCATCACCATCAACGTGCCGCTCGATGAGCTGTACCGCAGCGGCAAGCTGGACGTGCAGACGGTCGGACGGATCAAAGCGAAAGGTGGAGAAGTCATCGAGTTGCCGACGCTGGCCGAGCGCGGCAAAGACGACGTGGTGGCGTGGTTCGGCCGGTACATCCAGGAGTTGTTCCGAGAAGAGCACCAATTGCAGGCCCGGATGAGCCAAGAAGCAGAGCAGGAGATCCGGGACATTCCGCTGGACAACTGGGGGGACAACATCCGCGGCGTGGAGGGGCTGGCTCGTGCGGTCGTCAACCAGTTCAAGATTCCCGGTGTACCGCCGCCGGAACACGTGGTGTCCGGCGACGAGGTGCGGAGTTTGTTGAGGAAGTGGGTGTTCATCACCAGTAAACAGACGCAGCCTCAGCAGGCGGTTGCCAACCCGTGGGCCGGTCTGAACCTGAGCCAAGCCGAGGGGGCGGTCTTTCAGAAGTACCTGAACAAATGGGAAGCTGCCGAATTCCAGGAAGCGGTGAGGCTGGCACATCGGGAGGCCTGGCTCAAGACGGAGGAAAGGCGGTTAACCAGCGAGGAGAAGCGGACGGGCAAGCGGGGTGAGTCCCGGAACTATCGAGAGTTCGTCTTCAACCTCTCGACCCGGAATGAATACCTGGCGACCGTTGAGGCGCTAATCAAGTCTCGGGGGTCGGTAACGACGGCTGCCGAAAAGCACTTCGGGAAACAGAGGTCGAATTTCCACCGCAACATCAACCTGTACGGGTTGAGGAAGCGGGACGATTTCGAATTTCTGCCGCAGTGAGTCGAACGACATGGCCCAGGGCGGAGGACAGCCGACTCATTGCCGTCCGCCGTTTGACATCCGGGATGAACACAGTGATTGAAGACCTATGGCGACGGGCTGACCGTGTGGTGAACCTCGGGAAGGCGTTGCGCCTTCCC
>JAYUFU010000588.1:0-8805 GCA_043738505.1 Fimbriiglobus sp.
CTGCCGTGCAACACGAAGGCGAAGGCGCTGCACTTCCTGAGCGGCGTCGGCGGGTGGAACTTCCCGTCCACCCCGCGCGGCAGCCTGACGATGACGGTGGTCCTGACTTACGCCGACGGCAAGACGGAGAGCCACGAGTGGAAGAACGGCGTCCACTTCGCGGACTACATCCGCAAGATCGAGGTGCCGGAGTCGAAGTACGCCTTCGCCCTGCGGGGGCAGCAGATCCGCTACCTGAGCGTAGTCCCGAAGCGGCCCGGCGAGGTGGTGAAGTCCATCGAGCTGAAGAAGGGCACCGACGAGTCCGCCCCGGTGGTCATGGCCGTCACCATCGAGACGGAGTGAGAGTAGAATCCCCGGTGCCGCCCGCAAGAAGCGCTGGCGGCACCTTCTTGGGAAGCAGGCATGGCCACGCCGCGCGAGTTGCGATTCTGCTGGTGGAACGTGCAGGACTTCGCGCACTTCGACGCGAATCGCGTCGGGTATGAAGGCCGCTGGCCGTTTTCCCCCGACCAATACGCCGAGAAACGGCGGAGGGTGGAGGCCGCCTTCGACGCGATGTTCGGCGCGGACTTGCCCGATTTGATTGGGCTGTGCGAGATCACCAAGGCGGCAGCGGAGGAGTTGCAGCGCCGGCGGTTCCCGGATCACGAGTTGGTGTTGGGTGAGCCGGCCGAACCGCTCGCCTTTCAGGTGGCGATGCTGATCCGACGGGATCGGGCGCTCACCGCCCGTAGCCCGATACTCGTCGAGGACGGCACGGCGGAAACCCGCCCCATGTGCGTGGTCGATCACCGCACTCGGATCGCGCATACCCGCTTCATCGCCTGCCACTGGATGGCGTTCGAGGAACCGAAAAGCGATGAGTTGCGGGGTCGTTCTGCCGATTCCTTGCGACGAGAAATCTACGAATTCATGGTGCCGCGACGCCCCACATCGACGCCCCGTCACGTCGTCGTTTTCGGCGACTTCAACGCCGAACCGCACGACGGCCACTTCGGTATGAAGTTATCCGCATCGCGGGATCGCGATCACGCCCGGAAGCGGACACACCACACCGACGGTGCCGTCAGTCGGACACGGCTGTACGGTTGTGGGTGGCGGCTTCTCGGAGAAGAAGAGCCTCACGGCGGGCGGGTGCCTTCGGCACGGCGGGCGGGCACCTACTTCGGCGCGAAACTCGGCGAGTGGCGGACCTATGATCACGTCTTGGTGACGGGCGAATTGCTCACCGGTCAGCCGCCATACTTTGACGAGTCCATGTTGCTGATCCGTTCCGAGGTGGGTAACTTGGCCGACGGGAAGCCGGCGAAGTTCGCGTTCGAGAACGGTATCGGGACGGGGTTGTCCGATCACTACCCACTATCCGGCCGAATCGTCCTTGCGTAACGGAGACCCGTCATGTCCAACTTTGAAGACCTCCTGCGGAAGTCGTTGGAGGAGCGGAAGAGCAAGCCGATGCCGGCCGTCAACGACCTGAATGCCATCGTCGCCGAAGTGTCTGCGGCTGTCGCGAGCGTAACCAAGGATCGGCTCAGGTTGTTTCTCGATCCACTGAAGCCGAAGGACAGCCGCGGTCCTGCGTTCGCTATCGTCCTCCGCCTCGCCGACGAGGATCGCGCGCTTCGGGTCGTGGAATTCAACAAGGATGGGTACCCCGCGATGGTCTGGCCGAGCTACCACGATTGGGATCTTGCACGGAACGTCAATGACACCGTCCCGGTACTCGACGAGAGCCACCTGCGGAACCTGCTGCAAGGTTTCGTGTCCTCGCCCGATTCCATCCTCGTCCGCCTGATTGCCAACGAGCTGGCGGTTGCGGAGGCCGGCAGCGAGGCGGCCCTCGCCGGCTGACCACCGAATCGCCGACTTGAACCAAAATCGCGGATTTTCCCGCAAGACCGGCACGCCGGGTGCGTTATTATTTCGGGAGAGCGACGGGCCGGATCGGCCGGCCGTCTCGAACGCCATCTCGGAGCAACCACATGAGCAAGCGCACCCTCTTCGGCGGGCTGGTCGCGGTCGGCCTGCTGACCGCGTCGGCCGGCACCGCGTCGGCCCAGTTCGTCACCCCGTTCGGCCAGCCGGGACCGTACGGCGGCAACTACGGGGCCGTCTACCCGACGCCGAACGGCGGCATCGTCCAGCAGCAGGCGTACACCGACCCGTTCAGCGGCAGCACCTACCTGAATCGCACCTACGCCAACCCGTACACCGGCAGCTACTCCAACCGGCAGGCGTACATCCCCTACGTCAGCCCGTTTTACCCGGCCGCCTACCGCCCGCCGGCCATCTTCTCCGGATACGGCTACGGCGGGTACAACTACGGCCGGCCGTACAACTACGGTTACACCTACGGTCGCTACTTCCGCTGATCCCGACTTCGGACGGCTCAAGCACGGCGACGGCCCGCGAGGTGATCTCGCGGGCCGCCTGGCGTTTGGCGCACCTCGTCCGCCACAACCCCACGACAGGGGCGGGAACACCCGATATACTCGTGAGTGGTTTTTATCTCGGCACTCGCCCACGCCCACGAGGCCTTCTCATGCGCTCCCGTCGTTCCGCGTTCACGCTCATCGAGCTGCTGGTGGTCATCGCCATCATCGCCATCCTGATCGGCCTGCTGCTGCCCGCCGTGCAGAAGGTCCGCGAGGCCGCCGCCCGGATGAAGTGCACCAACAACCTGAAGCAGATGGTCCTGGCCGCCCACAACTTCGAGAGCACGAACGGCTTCTTGCCCGCCGGCCGCGGCCGTCGCCCCTTGCCGGCCTTCGACGGCGGGAGCAACCCGTCCGTTCAAGCGGCCATCCTGTCGTACCTGGAGCAGGCGAACAAATTCAACCTGTTCAACTTCGACTACGACGTGCAGTCGTACGGCAGTTCGACGGGCGGGGTCAACTACGCCGCCGCGATCCAGGACGTGCCGTTCTTCCTGTGTCCGTCCGACTCCTCCTCGAACGTGTACCAAAACGGCGGGATGGCCGCCGCCGCCGGCCGCTCCAACTACTTCGGCAGCTACGGAGCGACGGCGGACCGGGACAACGCCGGCGACCCGAACGCGGGCATCTTCAACGGCCCGGCGTACACCTTCACCTCCCCGGCCGCGCCCGGCTGGCCGAAGGGCCGGACCCTCGTCGGCATCGGCGACGGCACCAGCAACACGGCCATGTTCGCCGAAGTGAAGCGGGGCACCCTGAACTACAACTCCAGCGGCCAGCGGGACCACACCACCGTCGTCGAATCGGCGGCGGTGGCCGGCTCGGGCGGGTGGAACAAGTACGACGGCCGGGCGGTGCCGGGGTGCGACGGGACGGCCACGAACCAGAACAGTTTCGGGCGGTATATCGGCCACCAATACTACCGCGACCTGTCCACCACCAGCCTCTACAACCACACCCTGCCGCCGAACTGGAACGCGAAAAACCCCGCCGGCCAGCCGGCGCAGAAGTTCGGCTGCCACTCCCTCTGGAACGCGGACATCAACGTCCCGCTGAACAACATGCACATCCCGGCGTCCAGCTACCACACCGGCGGGGTGAACGTCGGGTTCGCGGACGGGTCGATCCGGTTCGTCCGCAACAGCGTCAGCTTCGCCGCGTGGCAGGCCTACGGCACGTCCAGCGGAGGCGAGGTGATCAATGACAACTGAGGCTGAAACGGGTTCCCGCCGGACGTTCGTCGCGGCGGCCTCCCTCGCCGCCTTCGGGCTGTTGGCGGGGTGTGGGGGCGGCGCGGGCCGTGACGCCGGCACCGCCCCCGGCGTGTCCGAGGCGAACATGGCCGACGTGAAGGAACTGGTGCAGACGTACTCCCGACAGAAGAAAGCGGTGCCCGGCAAGGTCGGCGACATCAAGTCGATGGAACCGGCGTTCCCGGACGCCGTCTCCCTGATCACCCGCGGCGAGGTCGTCTACGCCTGGGGCTGTGGGCTGGCCGCCGACCAAGCCGTCCTCGCCCACCCCAAAGACGCGGCGACCGCCGGCGGGTGGGTGCTCTTTCAGGACGGGACGACGAAGCAACTCACAGCCGCCGAGTTCGCCGCCGCCAAGAGAGCCAAGAAGTGACCCGCGCGGCGGCGGGCGGTTGAGGGGCACGGGGGAGCCTCACCGCCGGGGGTGTCGATCCCATCCGCCGGCGCGTCGTACAATGCCGTCGGTGGCGATTCCGATCTCCCGCCGGTGCGAGTCATGCTCACGCGATTGAAAGTCACCGGCTTCAAGAACCTCGTCGATGTGGATGTCCATTTCGGCCCATTCACCTGCATCGCGGGTCAGAACGGGGTGGGCAAGTCCAACCTGTTCGACGCCATCCGGTTTCTCAGCGCACTGGCCGACAAGACGTTTCTCGACGCGGCCAAGTCGGTGCGAGACGAGGGAGAGCGGAGCGGCGAGCCGCGTGCGCTCTTCCACAAGGTCGGAGACCGGCAGGAGGAGCGGATGACGTTTGAGGCGGAGATGATCGTCCCCGGCGAGGGAATCGACGACTTGGGCCTGCCGGCGAAAGCGACCTCCACCTTCCTCCGTTACACCCTCGTTCTTGGCCTCCGGCCGGATCATTCCCCCTCGAGCCTGGGCGAACTGGAACTGGTGAAGGAAGAACTCACCTACGTCCGCCCGGCGGAGGTTTCTACGCGACTTCTGTTCCCCGCCGCGCCCGAGTGGCAGGCATCGGTCATCCGCTCGAATCGGAAGACCATGTTCATCTCGACCGATGGCGAGGGGGACGACAGAAAGGTCTCGCTCCACTTGGACGGCAACATCGGGAAGAAGACTCGCCGCCCGGCCCGTCAACTACCCCGGACGGTCCTGTCCGCGACCATCGCCTCCGAAAGCCCGACCGCGCTTCTCGCCCGGCGCGAGATGCAATCCTGGCGGCTCTTGCAGTTGGAGCCGTCGGCCCTGCGAAAGCCCGACCGCCTCATGGCGACCGCGCGGCTCGGGGCGGATGGGTCGCACTTGCCGGCCACGCTCTATCGCCTGTCGAAGTCCAGCCCCAACGTGTGCGAGTCGGTCGCCGGACGGCTGAAGGAATTGATTTTGGACGTTCGCGCGGTCGGCGTCGATTTGGACGAGAAGCGCGAGCTGTTATCGCTGGTCGCCACGGATCGCGCGGGGACGACCCTCCCCGCCCGCGCGCTGTCGGACGGCACCCTCCGATTCCTCGCCTTATCGGTGCTGGAAAAAGACCCGGAAGCGGTGGGCGTGATCTGTTTCGAGGAACCGGAAAACGGCATCCACCCCGCGCGGGTGCCCGCGATGGTCAAGCTGTTGGAAGACATCGCGGTGGACGCCCAGCGACCGATTTCGCCCGACAATCCGTTGCGGCAAGTCATCGTCAACACGCACTCGCCACTGGTGGTGCAGGAGGTCGATCAGGCGGACCTCCTGTGCGCGGACACGACGGAGTTGCTCGTGGGCGACCGTGTCGTTCGAAACGTGTCCTTCAAATGCATGCCGAACACTTGGCGTCTGAAGTCAGAGTCGCCTCCGCCCACCATCACGCAAGGGGCCATGCTAGCACTGCTCCAACCCCGCGGTCCCTCGCGGGCCGCGACGCCCATTCCCGCTGCTTCCTCGCCCCGTGGAGGCGAACTGAACGGTCGGCTGTCGCGCGTCAAGGTGCGAGACACGCTGACCGTGCGGACGCTGTTCGATGACGTGGCGGAGTCCGTTTCCCCATGACCCCCCTCCGCGTCACCCTCCGCGCGGAGGGGCCGAGCGACGACATGCTCCTGCCGATCATCCGGTGGGCCCTCCACCGGCACCTCGGCGAAATCCCCATCGACGACCGCCTGGCGGACACGAGGCGACTGCGAGAGACGCCGCACACACTCGCCGAGAAGATCGCGGCGGCGGAACGGCTTTTCCCGTGCGATGTCCTGTTCATTCACCTGGATGCGGACAAGGATCCGCTGTTGAAACGGCAGCAGATCGCGTCAGCGGCGGTCGAACTGCGAGCCGAAGGCTTCGACACCCCACACGTCTGCGTCATCCCCGTCCGCGAATCCGAGGCGTGGTTGCTGATCGACGAGGCCGCGATCCGAGAAGCCGCCGAAAACCGACGTGGCAAGGTGAAACTGCACCTGCCCTCGCGGAAAAAGCTCGAAACCGTCGCCGATCCGAAAGCGGCGTTGGACGAGTTGATTCGTACTGCAAGCGAGTTGACAGGCCGCGCGTGGGACAAGTTCATCGGTCGCTTTCGCCCCTTTTGGGTCGCCGACTGCATCGCGGACTTTTCCCCGCTGCTAGACTTGCCGGCATTCCGGGCGTTCGACGCGGACGTGAAGGCGTTCGCCGAGAGTTGGGAACCGGATGCCTGACGGGGCGGTATCATACCCGGCACGCCCCGCCCCCGGATCGCGCCCGGCCATGACGTTCCTCAACGCCGCCCTGCTGTTCGGTCTGGCCGCCGTCGTCGTGCCGCCGGTCGTCCACCTGTTCAGCCGCCGCAAGTTCGACGTGGTGGACTGGGCCGCCATGCGGTTCCTCCAGCTCGGCCAGAAGACCAAGCGGAAGATGTTCTTCGAGCAGTTCTGGCTGATGCTGCTGCGGATGGTCCTCGTCGCCCTCGTCGTCGCCGCCGTCTCCGCCCCGCAGCTCACCACCCGCTGGCTCGGCACCGCCGCCGGGGGCGGGCCGCGGAACGTCGTCCTCCTCATCGACGGGTCGGCCAGCATGGCCTACAAGCAGGCCGGCGGCACCGCCGCCGACGCCGCCAAGACATGGGCCGACGACTACCTCAGCCGCCTCCGCAGTGGCGACAAGGCGGCCGTCTTCCAGGTCAAGCACTTGCCGTTCCCCCTGCAAGGCACCCTGTCGGCCGATCGCGAGCAGGTTCGCAACTCCCTCGAACTGCTGTCCGCCCCGAAGGGCACGGCGGACTGGCCGGCCGCCGTGCAGTCCGCCGTCGGGCTACTGGCCCCGGCCGCCGGGTTGAGGACGGTCGTCGTGCTGACCGACGGCCAGCGGTTCGGGTGGGCCGACGAGAACACCCTGGCGCGGTGGGAGCTGGTGGCCAAGAGCCTCGCCGCCGACCCCGCCAACCCGCCTCGCGTCTGGGTGGTGAACGTCGCCGCCGACCGCCCGGCCGACCCGCCGAACTGGAGCCTCGATCCCATCGTCACCACGCGGGCGGTGGCCCCGGCAGGGCGTGAACTTCTGTTCCGCTCGGCGCTGCGGTTCTCCGGGGCGGGCGAGGCGACGAAGCCCGGCGCGATCAAACTGGAAGTGGACGGCCGCGCCGTCGGCGAGGTGAAGGTTCCGTCGGTGCCGACCGCCGCCGGGCAGGTGGTCGTGCCGTTCGCGCAGAAGTTCTCCGCCGGCTCGCACCTGCTCACGCTGACGCTCGACCCCGACGACCTGCCCGGCGACAACCGCCAGGACTTCGCCGTCGAGGTGCTGCCGCTGGTGCCGGTGCTGGTGGTGGACGGCGGGCCGGCCGGGGCCGGCATCCCGCGCGGCAGCGACTTCCTCCGCGACGCGCTCGCCCCGGCCAAAGACCCGTCCCCGGCGTTCGCCGTGCGGGTCATCTCCGCCGCCGAGTTCTCGCCGACCTCGGTGGCGCAGGACGTGAAGGGGCCGAACACCCCGCCCCGCGTGCTGGTGCTGTCGAACGTGGAGAAACTGACCGCCGATCAGCAGCAGACGACGGAGCGGTTCCTGAACGCCGGCGGGTCGGTGCTGGTGACGCTCGGCGACCGCACCGACGCGGCGACGTGGAATCGCATCGCCTTCCGGGGCGGACAAGGCTTCCTACCCGGACGGCTGGTGGAGGTGATCGGCGACGACACGAAGACCGACGACGCGCCGAAGCCGCAGCCGGCCAGTTTCGCCCACCCGGCGCTGGACGTCTTCCGCGAGCCGCTGCCCGGCGGATTGCACACCGCCTTCTTCCCCAAGCGGTGGAAGATCGACACCGCCGCCGGCGTGAACGGCAGCACCGGCACCGCCATCGCGCTGCTGTCGTCCAAAGACCCGCTGCTCGTGGAACGGCCGTTCGGCAAGGGGCGGGTGATGCTGGCCACGCACCCGCTCGACAACAGTTGGAAGACCAACCTGCACCGCCTGCCCGACTTCGTGCGGCTCGCTCACGAGCTGACGTACTACCTCGCCGGCACCCGCAGCGCCGAGCGGAACCTCGTCCCTGGGCAGCCCATCGTCTTCACCCCGCGCCCGGAAGAGCCGCCGGGCAACATCACGGTCCAATCGCCGGACGGCAACACCCGCACGCTACCGGTGCAGTCGTGGCCGGTGGTGGTGGACGGCACGATGGACCCCGGCGCATACAAGCTGACCACGCCGGCCGGCCGCCAGGTCTACTTCGCCGTCCGCACCGACCCCCGCGAAGCCACCCTAACGCCCTGTTCGGAGGACGACCGGAAGAAGGTGGCCGACATCGTGCCGGGGCTGAGCTACATCGCCCCCGATGGGGACATCTCCGAAGCGTCCGGCGACGTGCCTGTGTCAAAGGAGCTGTGGTGGATTCTGCTGCTGATCGTGGTCGGGCTGCTGGTATTCGAGCTGTGGTACACCCGCAAACTGACCGACCGCGGCGAACACAACCTGCCCCGCGAGTGACGCCGCCTTGCGAGCCGCGACCGTCAGGTACAATGCGAAGAGGTCCAGGAGGAATGGCCATGCGTCTCGAAGGCGTCGTCTCGAACGGCGTGATCGTGCCCGACCCGTCGCCGTCACCGCTGGCGGACGGCACGCGGGTGCAGTTCGTTCCGACCACGGGAATGGAGCCGCACATCCGCAAGACGCCCGGCGTGTGCGGCGGCCGGGCGTGCGTCGGCCGGCGGCGGAT
>JAYUFU010000589.1:0-8805 GCA_043738505.1 Fimbriiglobus sp.
GAGCCGCAGATGTGGTCGGCGGGAGCCTCGCCCTCCCGAAATCAACCCCTTCGCCACTACGCCGCGGTCCAATCCCTTCGCTGCCGGGACGACGGGATCTTCAGCGCCTCGCGGTACTTGGTCACGGTGCGGCGGGCCACCTTCAGGCCGGCCGCCTGGAACTTCTCGACGATATCCTCGTCCGACAGCGGCGACTTCTTGTCCTCGTCGGCGATGATCTCCAGCAGCTTCTGCTTGACGGTTTCCCAGGCCACGTCCTCGCCGGTCAGGGTGTTCTGGCGGCCGCCGCCGAAAAACCGCCGCAGGGGGAACAGGCCGCGCGGCGTCTGCACCCACTTGTCGTCCACCGCCCGGCTGACGGTGGTGACGTGGACGCCGACGATGTCGGCGATCTGCTCCATCTTCAGCGGCTGGATGTGGTCCGGCCCTTTGTCGAGGAACGCCCGCTGGTGTTCGATGATCGCCTTCGTCACCTTGATGAGCGTGTTCCGCCGCTGCTCGATGGCCGTCAGCAGCCACTTCGCCGATTGCAGTTGCTCGCGGAGTTTGGCCCGCACCGGCTTCGGCTGCTCGCGGTCCTTGACCACCCCCTGATACCGCTTGCTGACGTACACCGTGGGCAGCCAGTCGTCGGTCAGGCGGATGGCGAAGTCGCCCTCGTCGGTCCGCTCGACGACCACGTCCGGCACCACGAATTGCGTCGTCTCCGAGGTGAACGAGCTGCCCGGCTTGGGGTTCAGTTGCCGCAGCGCCGCGATGGCCTCGCCGAGCGTCTCGTAGTCGCACCCGACCCGCTTCTGGATGACCGGCAGGCGGTTCAGCGCCACGTCCTCCAGGTGATTGCCGACGAGCGTCCGCACGAGGTCGGCGTGCGGCGTTTCGGCGGTCACTTGCAGCAGCAGGCACTCGCGGGTGTCGCGGGCACCGACGCCGGGCGGGTCGAGGGTCTGGACCGTCTCGATGGCCGCGTCCATCTCGTCCGGGGCGACCGGGCGCACCGTGTACGCGAGGGCCAGTTCGGCGGCGGTGATCGGCGTCATCCGCCGGCTGTCCGGGTCGTGGCGAATGAGGTAGCCGTTGTCGTCCAGGTGCGAAATGACGTACTCGGCCAGGGCGAACTCGTCGTCCTCCAGGTCGAGGTAGCCGAGTTGATCGACGAGGGAATCCTGCAACGACTCCGCCGCCACCGGGATGTTCTGCATCACCTCCTGCTTGCGATCCGACATCTCCTCCAGGGCGGCGCGGCTGGGTCGGTTCTCGGAATCGAAGTGGTCCTGCCAGTCCTTGTTCATCTCGTCGAGGCGGGCGTACTCGGATTCGCCGGCCTCGTCGTGCTTCAGCACCCCGTCCGGGTTGAAGTCGGCTTCGACGGCCTCGGTGGTATCGACCTCCGGCTCGTCCGCCTTGGCATCCCGCTGCTCCAGGAACGGGTTCTCCTGAAGCTCCGTCTCGACGCGCTCCAGCAACTCGGTGAGCGGCATGAGCAGCACCTTCATGGACATCATCATCCGCGGCGACAGGACCTGGTCTTGGCCCATCCGCTGCGTCGTACTCATGCCCATGCCGAGGCTGCTCATCCCGATAATCTCCTGACTGGGGAAGCGACACCCGTTCAATCAAGCGGAACACGGATGACACGGATACAAGGCAGGATCGAAGCCGGGATCAATCCAAGATTTCATTCGTTCCGGTCCTCTTCATCCCGGCTTTGATCCGCGTCATCCGTGTTCCTCTTCAATTGAACAGTGTTTGAAATGAACGATGTTTTCACTGGAGCCTGACGGCAATGCGCATCGCGGTACTTGGCAGTGCAGGGCAACTCGGCCGCGATCTCACGCCCCGGCTCGTCGGGGAAGTCGTGCCCGTGCCGCGCGGCGACGGCGACCTCGCCCGGCCGGAGGTTCTCCGCGCCACCCTCCTCGAACTCAAGCCTGACGCGGTGGTGAACTGCGCCGCCTACAACTTCGTGGACAAGGCCGAGACCGAACCGGACGCCGCGTTCAAGGTGAACGGCGACGGCGTGCGGCACCTCGCCGACATCTGCCGCGAGATCGGGGCCTACCTCGTCCACGTCAGCACGGATTACGTCTTCGGCCTGGATGACGCGCGAACCGACCCGCTCGGCGAGGACGCCCCGCCGGGGCCGGTCAGCGCTTACGGTCTCAGCAAGTTGGCCGGAGAATACTGGGCGCGGATGCGCTGCCCGAAGCACCTCGTCATTCGCACCTGCGGGCTGTACGGCGTCTGGGGCAGCGGCGGCAAGGGCGGCAACTTCGTGGAAACGATGCTCCGGATGGCCGGGCAGGGGAAGCCGCTGAAGGTGGTCGCCGACCAGCGCTGCACGCCGACGTACACCGCCGACCTCGCCGACGCCATCGCCCAGTTGGTCGCCAAGGAAGTGACCGGCCTCGTCCACGCGACCAACGCCGGGGCCTGCTCGTGGCACAAGTTCGCCGCCGAGATTTTCCGGCTGGCCGGCGTCGCGGCGGATCTGTCGCCGATTTCCTCGGCGGAGTTCGCTGCCCCCGCCCGCCGGCCGGGGTACAGTGTGCTGGCCTGCCGGCGACTCGCCGACGCGGGCATTCCCATGCGGCCGTGGCAAGAAGCCCTCGCGGCGTACCTGCAAGAACGGGCGAAGAAATGACCCTGACCGACATGACTTGGCCGGCGGTGAAAGCGCTGCCGCACGACACGCCCGTGGTGTTCCCGGTGGCCGCCCTGGAGCAGCACGGCCACCACATGCCGTTGTTCACCGACTCGCTGCTGATGGGCGAAGTGGTCCGACGTGTGGCCGGCATCGACCGTTTCCGCGAGAAAGTGCTGTTCGCCCCGCTACAGTGGCTCGGCAACTCGGACCACCACCTCGACTTCCCCGGCACGCTGTCGGCCCCGCCGCGGACGTACATCGACCTGCTGAACGGGCTGTTCGACAACTTCGTGACGCACGGTTTCAAACGGTTGGTCCTCGTCAACGGCCACGGCGGGAACGACGTGCCGGGCAAGCAGTCGGTCTTCGAGACGCGCCAGAAGTACCGCCACTTCCCCGACCTGCTGTTCCTCTTCGCCACCTACTGGAATCTGGCGAAGCCGACTGACCCGGCGCTGGTGCAGCCAGAGATGGGCCACGCCTGCGAATGGGAAACGTCGATGATGCTCCGCATCCGGCCCGACCTCGTGGGCGACCTCGCGGAACTGGCGGAGGTGCCGTTCGGCAACCCGTTCCAGCCGGCCTCGCGGGGATGGATCACCAAGGACCGCACCGTGCCCGGACACATCGGCGACCCCCGCCAAGCCACCGCCGAGAAGGGCGAACGCCTGCTCGCCACCTTCGCCGACGGGTTCGCCGCGCTGCTCGACCGCGTGCTGGCGTGGGACGGCCGGAGCTGGAACGGATGACCGCCGACGCCCCCAAGCCGCCGGCGTGGACGTGGTGGGTGTGCGGCCTGCTGCTGCTCGCCACCACCATCAACTACATGGACCGCCAGACGCTGGCCAACGTGTCGGTGCGAGTGATGACGGCCCTGCAATTGTCGAAAGAAGAGTACGGCGATCTGGAAATGGCCTTCGGCCTGTCGTTCGCGGCCGGCTCGCTGCTGTTCGGATTCCTGGTCGATTCGCTGAACGTCCGCTGGCTTTACCCCGCCGCGCTGGTCGGTTGGTCGGCTTCCGGCATCGTCACCGCCTTCGCCACCGGCTACTGGGATTTGCTGATCTGTCGGTCGGTGCTGGGCCTGTTCGAGGCCGGGCACTGGCCCTGCGCGCTGGCTACTATCCAGCGGCTGCTCGCCAAGCCGCACCGCCACCTCGGCAACAGCGTGCTGCAAAGCGGGGCCGCCATCGGTGCCATCCTGACACCGCCCATCGTCCTCGGCATCCTCGGCGGACCCGACCCGTTCGTGCCGTTCCGCAGCGGGTTACAGGCCGCCGGCGGAGCGTGGACCCTGGTGTCGAACCCGCTGCCGCCGGTGTGGAACCTGCCGTTCCTGGTCATCGGTCTCGGCGGGCTGGTCTGGGTCGTGCTGTGGCTGGCGGTGGTGCGCAGCGCGGACCTGACGAAGCGGCCCGACGACGAACCGTTTCGCGGTTCGCCTTCGACCGTCTGGTCGCACCTGTGGGACCGCCGCATCCTCGCCCTGTTCGTCATGGTGGCGGCGCTGAACTCGACGTGGCAACTGGTCCGCGCCTGGCTGCCGGCGTTCCTGCAAGACGGCCGCGGGTACAGCGAGGCGGAGGCGCTCTGGTTCAACTCGGCGTACTACATCGCCACGGATGTCGGCTGTCTGGTGTCCGGCGGTATCGCCGTCTGGCTGGCCAAGCGAGGCATGAAAGTCCACACGGCGCGTCTGTGGGTGTATACCGGGTGCGCGCTGTTATGTGCGCTAACGGTGGTGGCGGCGATGTTGCCGAAGGGCTGGCTGTTGTTGACGACGCTACTGATCGTCGGGGCCGGCGCACTGGGGCTGTTCCCGTGTTACTACTCGTTCACGCAGGAGTTGAGTGCGGCGCACATCGGCAAGTTGACCGGGCTGCTCGCCGCGGCCGGCTGGGTCGTGTCATCGCCGCTGCAAAAGCTGTTCGGCTGGGTCGTCGATGTGACCAAGTCTTACGACGTCGGCCTCGCCGTCGTGGGCCTCGCACCGCTGCTGGGGCTGCTGGCGATGCTGCTGCTGTGGCGACGCGACGCGGAGCGGGAGAAAGGCTAGCGCCGGGAAAACGGCGGCGACCAGCACAGACCTCGCAGCGGAACCGGTCGGCAATGGCTTCCGCGTCGCGTTCGCCCTCTCGTAACACCCTTCGGCGGCGCGGTTCCCCTGCGGTCGCCGGTCGCGTATCCTCACCTCGTCCCCTTTCCCCCGGAGGTGCCGCGCATGTGCTGCTTCTCGAAGGCCGTCGAGTCGGTGTCGAACACGAACATCTTCGCCCGCGGGCTGAAGAACGGCGGCCAGTTCCTCGTGTACAGCATGCTGATGAAGGCCGGCGAGGACCTGGCCATGATCCTGCCGCTGCCGACGCCGAAGGACGTGAAGGAGGACGGCGTCCGGTTCCTGAACCTGGAGAAGTACGACAACTTCTTCGCGGAGCTGGCCGCCGCCTTCCCGGTGCCGCGAACCAAGGGTGACACCCGCGGCCCGGCCCTCTGGGGGACTGACAAGCTGAAGGTCGTCGAGGTCGGCAGCTACGTCGCCTCGTTCGTGCCGACGCTGAAGGCGTTCGACCGGCTGGACGAGGCGTTCAAACTGCCGACCAAGATCTGGGACGGGCTGCCGCAGTACAAGGAGGCGAGCTTCGCCGTGTTCCAGTTGAAGAAGGGGGAGAAGAAGGTCCACCCGATGGCGTTCGAGTTCCCCCGCCGCGACCCGAAGACGCTGTTCTTCCCGACCGTCCACATCCACGACGGCACGGTCCACGAGAAGGAGAAGTTCGACCACGTCCTGTACGCGCAGTTCGAGAGCGCGCCGATGGCCTGGGAGGAGAGCCAGCAGCTCGCCGGGCAAATCCTGAGCAAGCCGAACGACACCCACGGCATCGTGGACGCGAAGGGCCACGTCTACCGCCGACGGATGAGCGGCCTGCTGAAGAACGAGGACGTGTATGTGTGAGGGCTACCGGCGCGACTCCTGAAGTCGCCGCGAAGACTCTTCGCGGCGACTTACAGGAGCCGCCATTCCCTCAACCCCTAGTTGACGCTCGGCCCCCGTTCGCGGACATTGGTGGTGTCCACCCGCCTGGAGCCTGCCCCATGATTCGCCTGCCGCTAACCCTCGTTGCCCTCCTCGCCTTCGCCGCCGTCGCGGTCGCCGCCGACGACAAGCCGCCGGCCGGCATCGCCGTGGACAAGGAGAAGAAGACCGTCACCATCGACGCCAAGGTGTCGCCCCGCAAGGTGCTGGACTCCGGCGAGGTCTACCCCATCGAAGTCATCGCCTGCTGGGGCAAGGACAAGAAGGGGAAGAAGGCGCACGAGACGGTCGTGACCATCGACGTGCTGCCGAGCGACGTGGCCAAGGCGGTCGAGAGCCTGGGCGCGAAGGCGGGCAAGCCGGCCGTCGGCGAGGACGCGAAGGCGACCGGCCCGGAGGTGGCCATCTTCATCGAGATGACCCCGGCCGACGGCGGCAAGAAGCTGGCCATCGACAAGATTCTGGTGGACCCGAAGACGAACAAGCCGATGCCGAAGACGAAGTTCCTGTTCACCGGGTCGGGGCCGAGCAAGGTGCCGGGCAAGGACGACATCCCGTTCGGGGCCGACACCACCGGCTCGCTCATCATGCTGTTTCCGGTGGACGCCGAAACGGTGTTCCAGTCGGCGTTCACCATGAAGGAGGAGAAGTACCTGAAGCTGGACGTGAAGAAGGACGCGCTGCCGAAGGAAGGCACGCCGGTGAAACTGGTGATCGAACTGACGGGGAAGTGACGCCGGTTTTGGGGAGGGCGAGGCTCCCGCCGAGCCGCCCGCCCCACGACGCCGACTGCCGAAACGCCTCGCCCTCCCAGGATCGCACCATGCCACTTCGCACCGCCCTGCTTTCCGCCGCCGGTTGCCTCGCCCTGAGTGGATGCGGCGCGCCGGCCGATTCGCCCGCCGTCGCGGCCGCGCCGACGTTGCCCGCCGCCGAAGTGCCGAAGGACGGCCCCGCGCCACAGCCGGTGCCGCAACCGCCGGTGGCCGGGCAACCCACGCCGAAGCCGGTCGAACCGCCGACGACGCCGAGCGACCTGGCCGGGAAAGTGGTGCAAAAGGCACTGATGCCGAGCGTGCCCGGCGGTCCCGAACTGCCGAGGGTGAAGGCCGCCCGGCCCCGCGCGACCGACTTCGACCGGGGCGAACTGCCGCTGCCGAAGGTGGTGGTCGCGCTCGCGCCGGCACCGTTGCCGAAGGGCAAGCCGGCGCTGCCCAGCCCGCCGATCGAGCGCGCACCGGTGAGCGTCGGGGACGCTGCCGCCGTGCCGGTGGGGGCCTTCCCGCAGCAGGATCGCCCGCTGTTGAAAGCCGCCGGCCCGGTGAACCCCGGCGCGACCGACGTACCGGTGATGGCCCGCCAACTCCCCGACCGCGCCCCGGTGGATGACCCGACGGTGGAGTTGTCCGCGAAGGGCGTCATCGTCACGCCGTTCCCGCTGCCGGCGTCGGTGCTGCCGTACCTGCGGGAAGTCATCCCGAACCCGTTCGAGTTCGCCGAGCAACTGAAGGGCAAACTCGGCAAGGAGACCGAGTTCGGCACCGCCCCGGCCGTGGTGAACCCGGAAAAAAAGTAGGGGTCACCCGCGCCGCAGCACGATCCTCACGGCCTCCGGCGGGCACCTCAGGCGCATCGGCTCCTTCCCGCTGACCCCGCGGCTGAGCAGCAGCAGCGTGTCCTTCTCCTTGAACGCCGGCAGGTCGAACCGCCGGCCGTACTTGCTCGGCGTGAAGATCGGCCCGATCAGCGGGACGCGGATGCCGCCGCCGTGGACGTGCCCGCTCACCATCAAGTCGATGCCGTTGCGGACACCCCAGTAGAAGTTGTCCGGCGTGTGGCTGAGGCACAGCCGGAACACGCCAGTCGGTAAGTCGCTGAGGTCCGGCGCGGGCGTGAACCACGGCCCCTCGTGGCCGATGGCGACGCACCGTTCGCCGCGAATCGTCACCTCTCGCCAGCCGTTGCCGAGGACGGCGTACCCCACCTTCGCCAACTCCTCGCGGACCTGCTCCGGCTGGTGGTGCTGGTCGTGGTTGCCGAGGATGGCGAACCCGGCTTCCTTCCATTTCAGCCGGCCGAACAGCGGGCCGATCCACTCGATGTGGGCGTCCGTGTCCACGAAGTCGCCGGCCAGCAGCACGACATCCGGCGTCGGCAGTCCCGCGAGTTGATCGAACACGGCGTCGAACCACGCCCGGCTCGGCGTGCCGTGGAAGTGCGTGTCGGACACCAGCAACAGCGTCAGGCCGTCCCACGCGGCGGGGATGGTCGGCAGCGTCACCGTCACCGTCGTGATGTCGAACTTGAACACGTCGTTGAACGGCAGCCCGGTGGCGGCGCGGAGCTTGCCGTCGCCGACGCACGCCGGGCCGAGGGTCTTGCGGAAGTCGAACGACTTCGTTTCCGCGATCGCAACTTCACTCGGCAACGTCCGCAACCACCGCGCGACCGTGATCGTCGGGAAGACGGCCCCGCCGAAGGTCAGGCACACCGCCAGGTACGCCGTCGCCGGCCACGCCTCGGCGACCGCCATTAGGAGCGGGAAGGCGAGGAGGACGACGCCCGTGACTAACCGCCAGGGTTTCAGGAATTTCTTGCTGATGGGGCAGCCGAAGAGGAAGTTCATGACCGCCACCCAGACGCAGGCGTGCCCGACCCAGGCGACGGCGAACAGGAGCCCGGCGACGGCCGGCGGCAGATCGAACGGCATGGGCGACCGCGGCGGGGAAGGGAAATCGTGCCGCTACTGTTAGCGGTTCCGCTGCCCGCCGCCAATTCCGCCCGCACTCGCGGGGGCCATTCGGCCGATGCAATCGCGGTGGATTGCCGCAACTCTGGCGAGCCGCGACCGCCAGGGAGTGGCAGGATTTCGGCAGGGCCACCCCAGCAACGGACGCCCTTCCCTTGCGGCGACGAAGTGCGTGCTGCCGCCGACGGACGCGAAGCAAATCCCGAACGCCAGCCGCAAGGCGTTCGCGCTGGCCGTGTCCGGCGAACCCGGTCCGGTGGCGGTCGTCATCCCGTTCAAGCGGTGGACTTCCGCGGCGAGAAGAGCGATTGAGTGAATCTTGTTAGCCCGCCGCGCCAGCAAGGGGCCAACTACCCGAGTTGCTGGCCCCTTGCT
>JAYUFU010000590.1:0-2876 GCA_043738505.1 Fimbriiglobus sp.
ACTCAGGCGGTTCGCCCCTTGCTGGCGCGGCGGGCTAACACGACCAACCCCGCATCACCCGACCGGCCGCAACAGCCGGCAGGCGAAGCGGCCGAGGCGCTGGAGCAGGAAGTAGTTGAGCAGCCCGCTGGCGGCCTTCGCCCCCACCTTCGACAGCACCCGCGCGGCGGTCAGCTCGTACAGCGGGCCGTGCGGGGCCATGAGCTGGTTCAACTGCTCCTCGGTCAGCTTCTCCCACTCGTTCAACTGCCCGGCCAAGTACGAGTTGAAGAACACCCGCCCCAGCAGCACCGCCGTGCCGGTGGTGCCGGTGCGGAGGTTGTACACCTGGCACAGGTCGGCCAGCAGCGTGAACCCGAAGTACAGGCTGGCGGCGGAGTCGATCAGGCCGTTCGGGGCGAGGGCCGTCACCATGCCGGTGCGCTTCGCCCAGTAGCGGATGCGGGCGTCGGCGGCCTCGTCCAGTTTCGCCTGGAAGCCGGTGCGGAACCGTTCGAACCACTCGCCGCTGCTGCTGAACTTGGCCGGGTCGAGCAGGTCGTCCCGCACCTTCGCCAACTGGACCGCGATCTCCGGCGTGACGCCGACGTTGGCCAGCTTCTTCCGCTCCTTCTCGGTGCGGATCGGGTACGTCGTCAGGTACTCCTCCAGCCGCGTTTTGGCCTCGGCGGTCTTGGCGTGCGCAAGCCAGCGCAAGCGGGTCCGCTTGTTCAGTTCCTCCAGCCCCTTCAACCGCAGTTGGCGGTTCCGTTGCAGCTTCACGAACAGGAACAGCAGCCGGAACATCGAGTACAGCACCGCCCCGCCGCACAGCGCGACGCCAGCATACCCGACGTACTGCGCCCACGCCGGCTGATCGGCGAGCGTCTTCAGGATGCCGAGGATTTGCGAATAGAGGAACAGCCCGAGCAGCCCGGCGGAGCCGACGAGGAACGCCGCCGCCAGCGGGTGCGCGAACCAGCCGATCCACCGCACCGACGGGTCGGAGACGAGCAGTTCCTCGGCCTCGGCGAGGTCGCGGAGGGCCTGCGCCTCGTCGGCCTCGCGGAGCTGGCGGAGGTCGGCGTCGGTGAGGGGCCGGGAATCGACCGGAATCTGCGGCGGGCGGCCGAGGTCCGTTTCGCCGGCGCGGAGGAACGGCTCCGCGTCGGGGTCGGGCATCGGTGCGGGCGGCGGCGGAACGGCGAACGCCGTGCCGGCCGTGGGCAACCCGATGCGGTCGTCGTCGAGTACGGTGTTCGGCACGGCGGTGTCCTGTGTGAAATCAGCACTAACCACAGAGGCACAGGGACACAGAGAAGAAAAGAGAGAGAGTTGATTCAAATCTTACTCTCTTCGGTATTCTCTGTGTCCCTGTGCCTCTGTGGTTAGCTCTTCTTCCCATTCGCTCCAGCCCTGCCGGCATTTTACCCGCCTTGCGACCGGTCGGCGTCCCGCTACTACTATCAGTTCTGAAAATCGCGTGTCCCGACCGAGGCTCCGCCGATGTCCGCCCCCCGTTCGATCTGGTTCCGCCCGATGACTCTGGCGCTCGGCGTGCTGTTCGGCGTCCTGACGGTGCTGACCTCGTACATCCCCGACACGTACCGGCCGTGGAACTTCGCCGCCTACGGGGCCATCGGCCTGTTCCTCGGTGCCCGCGCCGGACTGCTGCCCGCCCTCGCCGTCGCGCTCGGCTCGAAGCTGGCCTTCGACCTGTTCAATTACATCGGGCACGACCTGCAAGCGGAATACCGGCCGATGGGCATTCTCTACGTCGCGTTCGCCGTCTACCCGCTGTTCGGGCTGCTGCTGCGGAAGACCGAACACCCGCTGGCGGTGGTCGGCGTGGCGGCCCTGGCCGGGGTGCCGTTCTTCCTCATCACGAACTTCGAGGCGTGGCTGGGGGGCGCGAACGGCCGCGCCCACGACTTCGCCGGCCTGATGCTGGCGTTCGCCGACGGCGTGCCGTTCTACAAGGGGACGCTGGCCGGCGACCTGGTCTTCTCGGCCACCCTGTTCGCCGCGCACGCCGTCCTCAGCCGCACGCTGTTCCCGGCCGAGCGGCTGGCGGCGGCCGCCGACCCGCAGCGGGCGTGAGTCGCCCGTACTCTCCGACCCCCGCTCGCACCTATCATGGGCGCGGGTCCGTCCCTCCGAGCCGTCCGCACCATGTCCGCCCCGAACCGCCTCGCCCGCGAGTCGTCCCTGTACCTCCGCCAGCACGCGAACAACCCGGTGGACTGGTTCCCGTGGGGGCCGGAGGCGCTGGCCCGCGCGCGGGAGCTGAACCGGCCGATCTTCCTCAGCGTCGGCTACTCGGCGTGCCACTGGTGCCACGTCATGGAGCACGAGAGCTTCGAGAGCGAGGCCACCGCCGCGATCATGAACGCGCACTTCGTCTGCATCAAGGTGGACCGCGAGGAGCGGCCGGACCTCGACCAGATTTACATGACCGCCCACCACCTGCTGAACAAGGGCGAGGGCGGCGGCTGGCCGCTGAGCGTGTTCCTGACCCCCGACCGGACGCCGTTCTACGCCGGCACCTACTACCCGCCGGCCGACAACTACGGCCGCCCCGGCTTCCCCCGGCTGCTGACGGCCATCGCCAACGCCTGGGAAACCAAGCCGGCGGAACTGGCCGAGGTCGGAACGCAGGTGGCCGCGCACCTGGCCGGCATGGCGGCCACCGAGGCCGATGACAAGCCGCTGTCAGCGGACCTGCTATCGAACGCGGCGGCGGTGCTGAAGCGGCACTTCGACTTCACCAACGGCGGCTTCGGCTTCGCGCCGAAGTTCCCCCACCCGATGGAACTGCGGTTCCTGCTGCGGGCCGGTTCAAGTGGTCTGCTCGCTCCGCGAGCGGTCGGTTCGGAGCCGCTCGCGGAGCGAGCAGA
>JAYUFU010000591.1:0-8775 GCA_043738505.1 Fimbriiglobus sp.
CGCCAGCAAGGGGCGAACCACCTGTGGGGGCGGCCCCTTGCTGGCGCGGCGGGCTAACAAAACACCGCGACACCACCCCGAAGTCCGCTCCAGTTGTGGGTCACGCTTCGCCGGCGGCGAGCAGGTCGGAGGTGAGGACGCGGTCGAGGTCGAGGACCGGCGTCAGGCGGCGGTCCCACTCGAACAGGCCGGTGAGGAATTCGCCGAGCGGCCCGGACTCGCGGCGGTCGTCGGCCGCCCACGGCGACGGCGAACAGCGGCGGATGCCCAAAACCTCATCGACGGTCAGGCCGAGGGTGAGGCGGCCGTCGCTCGTCCCCGCCACGAGGACCGACCGCTTGCCCGTCGCGCCGCCCGCGACGCCGAGCGCCGCCGGGAAATCGACGACGGACAGCACGTCGCCGCGGATGTTGGCGACGCCCAGGAGCCAGTCCGGATTGCCCGGCACCGGCGTCACGGCCGGCAGCCGCACCACCTCGCGCAGTTGGGAAATCGGCGAGGCGAAGGTCTGCTCGCCCAGGCGGTAGACGACGTGCCGTTCGCCGACGGCCGCCACGGGAGCGGCCGTCCGCTGGTCGTCCAGATCGGCGGCGGCCTGCTCGCGGAGCCAGTCCGCCAGGTCGCGCGACGCCTGACTCCGCACCATCTCGCAACTGCCGGACGCGGCGGCCGTCACCGTGTCCTCGGCGGTCGTCACCTCGGCCGCGACCGAGAACGCCCCCGGCAGGTGGCCCAACACTTTCGCCGTGAAGGTCCGTACCTCGCCGGGCTCCCATTCGGCCACTCGCCAGCAGACGCCACCGGCGTCGTCGGTGGTGCCATCCGACCAGACGGACTTCAACTCCGCCGGCAGCCGCAACGCGATGGCGACCGCCGACCGCGCCGCACCCGGCGGGTTTTCCACCCGCACGGCGATCTCGCGTTCGTCGTCCAGTTCCAGCACGTCGGGCGCGACGACCGAAACCGCGAACGGGGCGTACACCGCCACGTCCACGGTCGCCGTCACGGTCTCGGCGTGGTCCGCTTCGCAGCGCACGAACCAGCGGGCCGGGCCGGGTTCGGGCGCGACCACCGCGAACCGCAACGGCAGCACCGCACCGCCCGGCAGCTCCTCCGTCAGCGTTCGTTCCGCCACCACGCGGCCGCCCAGCATCACGGCGACGCGCAAGTTCGTCGCGGCGGCCGTTCCGCCGTTCGCCACCTCGACGCCGAGGTTCACCGTCGCCCCTTCGCGGGCCAGTCGCGGCCCGGTGGCGCGGGCGTCCAGTCGGGCGACCGGGCGCGGCGTGTACGTCAACTCGAACGGCGGCGGGGCGTCCGCCAGCGCCGGGCCGGCTTGGCTAGCCGGGAAGCGAATCTGAAGGGGTACCGTAGTTCCTGCGTCCAGTCGGCCCAACGTCCAGATCACTTCGCGCTGCTTCACCGTCGGCTTGTGCGTGATCCGCGCGGCGGGCAGGCCGGCGGGAATGACGAATCGCACCCGCACGTCGTCCCAGCCGGGAGCGGTCGGCGCGACCGTCAACTGCCAGCAGGTCGTGGCGGGGTCGGTGCCGCGCACGAGGCGCACGGGCAGCTCGCGGCGGACTTCGGCGCGGGCGGCCGCCATCGGCACGAGCGCGCCGCGCGGGGGCGGGGTGACAACGACGGACGGCGCGACCGATACCGGCGGCGCGGCCAGTCGTGGAGCGGGTGTCGCCACGTCGAAGCCGGCCGGGACCGGTGGCTCGAACGGTGCCGATTCGGGGAAGGGCAGGTCGAGCTCGACGAGGCTCCCCAGCCAGTCCGGCAGCGGCGGGGCGGCGAACTCGTCGGACGGCGGGAAGTCGGTGGGCATGGGGCTACCGCGGGCGGACGGGGGCGGGTCAAATCAGCTTGGTGACGCTGGCCAGCAGGTCGTCGCCGGCGAACGGCTTGGTCAGGTAGGCGTCGGCCCCCTGCTTCAGCCCCCAAAAGCGGTCGCTCTCCTGGTTCTTGCTGGTCAGCAGCAGCACCTTGATGCCCTGCGTGGCGGCCGTCGTCTTGAGCTGGCGGCAGACCTGGTAGCCGTTCTTCTTCGGCATGACCACGTCCAGGACGATCAGGTCCGGCCGCTCCGACTCCGCCTTCGCCAGCGCCTCCTCGCCGTCGCAGGCGGTGATGACGCGGTAGCCGCGGGCGGTGAGGGCGGCGACGACCAGCCGCTGTTCGGTCGGGCTGTCGTCGGCGACGAGAATCGTGTTGTTCGGCACGGGAGACCTCGGACGGGCCGGGGGAAGGGTCGCTTACTCTAGGACTCGGTTCGGGCGGTTGGCGCGGGCGGCGCGAACGGCCCAGGAAAAATCGGCCCGCACCTCGGACTGAAAGGCGGCCGCCGTGGCCTGCCAATCGGCCGCGAACTCCGGCCGCTGGAAGCCGGCGGCGAGCGCGGTCAGGAGCGACTCCACCAGACGGGGGAACTCGGCGAGGTGGCGGACGCACGCCAGATCGGGCGGCGCGGCCGTCCCGCCGAGCAGGCCGAACATCCCCCGCCAGCCGACCGGCTTCGGCCCCAACTCCGCCGCCGCCGCGAGGAACCCGTCGGCTCTTGCCCGCGCGCCGGCGTCCGCGTCGGGCGGAAGCGCCGCCGCCAGCCGCGCCACCCACGAGGCCGTCGTCGCCACCAGCGCGGGCAGGGCGGAGGTCCGCTCCGGCCGGGCGAGTCGGGGCCGCTCGGCGTCCAGGGCACTGAGGAGGCCGGTCAGGTGGTGCAGGTGTTCGGTGTCCGCCGCCACCGACAGCGGGTCGGGCAGGTCCACATCGAGTTGCGTGGCGCGGCTGTCGTCCTCCGCCGGCCGAACCCGCGCCGGGGCGTTGATGACGATCGTGCTGCGGGGGCTTCGGCTCATGGCGGTGTGGCCGTGGGGCGGGGAACGACGGTCAGCCGGGTTGCCCGGTCGGGGCCAGTTTGGACACCGTGGCCAGCAGCCGCGGCGGGTCGAACGGTTTGGTCAGGTAGTCGCTCGCGCCGGCCCACTGGCCGCGCAGCTTGCTGATGAAGCCGTCCTTCCCGGTCAGGAAGACGACCGGCACCTTCGCCGTCTCCGGACTGGAACGGAGGGACTTGCACAGGGTGAACCCGTCCATCCCCGGCATGTTCACGTCGAGGAGGAACAGGGCCGGCACGCCCTGCGTGCGAATCAGGTCGGCGGCGGCGTACCCGCTCTCGGCCTCGACCACCCGGTAGCCGGCGGTCGTCAGCGTGCCGGCCACCAGCTTCCGCACCGTCGGGCTGTCGTCCACCACCAGGATGAGCGGCTTCACGACCGCCGCCGCCTTCCGGACCGTCTCCTCCCGGTGCAGGACCAGTCGGGCCAACTGCTTCCGCCACGCCGGATCGGCCGCCGGTTGTCGCGCGGCCGATTGGAGGGCGCGAATCCCTTCCTCGACGTACCCCAGGTTCAGGTAGGCCAGCCCCAGCGCGAACACGCCGGCCGCCGTCGGCTTCCCGCCCATCGCCGCGTGCAGCGCCTTGGCCCGCTCCTGGATGCGCGGCTTGTCGATGGCCCGCGGCCGGTCGAACGCCGCCGGCTCTTCCAGAGTGAGGACGCACCCGCACCGCGGGCACAGCTTCTGCACCGCCTCGTCCGGGTGGTCGCACAGCGGGCAGTGCCACTTGACCGCGAGTTGCTTCTGGAGTTGCGCCGCGCCGGTGCGGGCCTTCTCGTTCGCCGGGTTGATGGCGAGGACGGTCTGGAGTTGCCGGAGCGACTCCTCCGGCGCGTCGGCCATTCCCGCCCGCCACAGCCAGGCCAGTTCGTGGCGGGGGGCGAGTCGGGTCGCTTCCGTCAAGTAGGCGACCGCCCGTGGGCGGTCGTCCCGCACCGCCAGGGCCGCGCGCACGAGGGCATCGGGCAGGGCCGCGCGGGTGGAGGCGTTGTCCGGGTTCAGTCGGGCCGCCTCGGTCAGGCAGTCGGCCACCTCCGGCGGGGCCTCGGCGCACTTCGCCCGCCACAGCCAAATGGCCTCGTTGTCCGGTTCCAGGTCGGTCGCTTGGCGGAACAGGTCCACGGCCCGCGCCCGGTCGCCGCCGCGCGCGGCGTCCACGCCCACCCGCAACAGCGCGTCAATCGATGTGGCGACCATCACTTCCCCCAGCCGACTCCGCCGGTGTCAAGCCCGGCCGGCATTCGCCAAACTTTGGACGGGAAAACGCCGGCGTCAATGTGTTATCGAGGTTATCCGGGTCGAATGTGCCACGTCGGATGGGCTTTTGTAAAGGAGTGGTAGCGCGTTCCGATGGGGCCGGACTGTTGCACGAACCGAGCATCCGCCGGCACGATTCGTCCGGGCGACGATTTCGCGTACCGGGCGGCGAGCTTGCCGATCCGCTCGACTTAAATTGTGGGGATTCCGCCGTGTCCGAGCGAAGCCAGCCACGAGGGGACACTTGTCCGCGAACGCATCACGTCGTCGTCGCTCGACGAAACACCAATCACGTCCCGCAGCACGACGACGGCACCGGATTCCGACGCGCTCGTCCAGGCGGTCGCCGCTTCGCGGAGCCGCGAGGCGAACCACTGGTACTCCGGAAACTGCTCGGACCGGGTGTCGGCCCACGTGATCGCTTCGGCCGGAGGCAGGCACGCCGCTTCAAACTGCTTGCCGTGCAGCGCTCGCGGACCGGGCACGGTGTCGCCCATCGACCAGCGGTCCACCCACTCGGCGAAGTACGCGACGGGGAGGGAAAGGCCGTTCTCCCGGAGCGCGGCGCAGAAGCGATCCACCCCGGCGGGATCGGGGGACCCGCGCCAGTGGTCGAACATCCGGATCACCACGGCGGACGAATCGCCGAGGAGTGTGGCCACGGTCATGCGCTGGGTCACGGCGGGGCCTCCCCGGCGAACGGCCGCGAAGAGGCCGGCGTGGGCGCGTTTCGGATCCAGCCGCGCGGCGGCCCCAGTCTGCGGAAGACCACCGAGGGCCGCCGCGACCAGCGACGAATCCACCGTCCCACGAGGGGACTTCGAGACGACGAGTGGCGGGCGAGTCGCGGCACCGACGCGGGGGGATGGGGTCATGGCGGGTCTCCCGGTAGGTGCGGATCGTACCGGTCGCGCGGAATGAAAAAGAGATGGTTGTCGAACTCGAACGCGACGGTGTCTTGCCGCGTTTCGCGTCCGAACCGGTACAGGAACTCGCGGAGTTCCGCCAACCGCTGGACGAACGGCTCGTTGTCGATGTAGGAAAAGACGATTCGCGTTCGCTCTTCCACCACCACACCGTCGGCCCGATTCCGCCATTGCCCTTCCGCCTCTGCCAGGGCCGTCACCCCGCCGTTGATGTCGCGGAGTAGGGTCATCGCCGCTGTCACCCAGCCGGGGTAGTCGGGGATCGGCTGACGGTCTCGATCCGTGTCCGGAATGAAGACCGCGAACGTCTGCGTCCAACCCGGATCGGCACCGAAGAATCCGGCCAGATCGAGCGTACTGTCCCGCGTCGAATCGGACGGACTCATCGGGCATGTCCTCTGAGGGATGGTGAAATTCTATCCCGGAGCGGCGCTGCTGCCCAACTTTCCGTCACTCCCCCCTCAGTCGCCAGACGGGGACGTTGGGCGGCAACTCGCCGCGGGCGTAGGCGTCGTCGCCGAGCGTGTCGCGGAGTTTGCGGAGGGCCTGCCGGCGGGCGGACACGTAGTAGAACTCGCACTTCGCGTCCCGCACCGCGTCCCACACGCGGTACAACTGGTCGGCCTCGTACAGCACGGCGTTCAGCAGTTCGGCCCGGTCCAGTTCGAGCGCCCGCCGGTCGTTGATGCCGGCGCGGAAGGCGCGGTTCGCCTTCACCATGTCCTCGGCGAGCAGCTTGGACGGCAGCCGGTCGGCGTCGGCCAGGCGGGGCGCGTCCTTCAGTTCCTGGTAGCGGCGGCGGAGCAGGTTCACGTCGACCGAGAACTCCTCGCGGCGGGCGAGCAGGTAGTGCGTCTCGCGCGGGTCGAGCAGCTCCCAGCGGATGGCCAGTTGCTGGACGCCGTCGCGGACCTCGGCCCAGCGGTCGGCGGCCGGCGGCGCTTCGGTCACCCCCGGCGAGGTGGTGAGCAGGACGGCGGCGAGCAGGAAGTCGGGCGTGGACATGAGCGTACCCCCCTCGTGGCGCGCCGGGTGGACGACACGGCGCGACGGATCCCGGCCCGGCGGCGAAAGTGCCGACGGGTCATTGCGTTGGCGTTGGTGAAAAACGACAAACGAAACGGGAAACGGCGGGTCGGGGAGGTGGGGCGGGCGGCGGCGGAAAGGGTCCGGTCGTTGGCGGCCGGGTTCCGTCGTCCGTCCTCGCCTCGGCGATCCGAGCAGTCAGCAGTCAAACGGTCCGAACGTCGGCCCGTCCCGGTGAGGGGCGGGATGGCGGCGTGGCCACAAGGGTGGGAGCCGCCGGGTGCTGCGATCTATCCAATCGGTCGGCCGGTCATAGCCGCCCTGTGGAATAATACCAGATCAAAACGGGGAAATACCGGAAAAAATTCAAAAAGAGCAAATTTTCACTAGCCGGCCGCGAGATCAATCATAGCGGCTGGACAATCCCCACCTGCTTTCGTGACGGTCTGCTAGAATATCGCGCAGTCGAATCCGTCCCGTGTCTGCTATTCTGGCGTCGCCGTCGCGTTTTCTCGATATCTTCATCGATGCCAACGCGAAAGAAATGCCAAATTCGTTTGGGGCCTTGGAAATATCCCTCGGCGTGTCACGGCGGCACTCAGTTTGCTCAATCCTGCCTCATTCGCGCCTCTTCCCGCCGTCTCCTGGACTCTCTCTCATGGCACTCCGGTCGCTCCTCCTCGGACTATTGCTGTTCCTGCCGGCAACGGCACTCGCCGAAGAGCCGCCCCCGCCGAAGGCGGTGGCCCAGGAGCCGCCCGCCCCGGCACCCGCGCCGGACCCGGCCTGGAAGAAGGATCTCGACGCGGCCAAGGCCGAAGCGAAGGAGGCGACTAACTCCGCCAAGGCGGATACCCAGAAGTCGGCCGACATCGCTTGGGTTCTGGTCGCCACCGCCCTGGTCATGGTCATGATGCCGGGACTGGCTCTCTTCTACGGCGGCATGGTCCGTCGCAAGAACGTCCTCGGCACGATGATGCACACGATGGCGGTACTCGGCATCGTCGGCGTCCAGTGGGTGGTGTGCGGGTACTCGCTGGCCTTCGGGGAGACGCAGAACGGGTACATCGGGTGGAGTCCGGAGTTGTGCCTCCTCGGCACCCCGGCCGCCGTCGGCACGCCGGACAAGCCCGACGCGGTATTGAAGGCGAAGGGTCTCGACCCCGAAAAGGCGACCGACGAGCAGAAGAAGGCGGCCGCGGCGGAGATCGACGCGAAGAACAAGTTCCGCACCTTCCCGAACACTAACGTCCCGCTCTACCTGCACGCCATGTTCCAGGGGATGTTCGCCATCATCACGGTGGCGCTCATCAGCGGGGCGTTCGCCGAGCGGGTGAAGTTCTCGGCGTTCTGCCTGTTCGCCCTGCTGTGGACGACGCTCGTGTACGACCCGCTCGCGCACTGGGTGTGGTCGTTCCAGTGGACGCGCGAGGACGCGACCAAGCCGTTCGCGGCGGCCGGCTGGCTGGGGGTGGAGGGGGCGCTCGACTTCGCCGGCGGGACGGTCGTCCACATCGCGGCGGGCATGTCCGGCCTCGTCGCGGTCCTCCTGCTCCGCCGGCGGATCGGCTACGGCAAGCAGACGTTCCACCCGAACAACATGGTGCTGACCCTGCTCGGGGCCGGGCTGCTGTGGTTCGGCTGGTTCGGGTTCAACGGCGGGTCGGCCCTGGCCAGCAACGCGCTGGCCGTCTCGGCCCTCACCGTCACGCAGGCGGCGGCCGCCGCCGCCGGGGTGACGTGGCTGCTGGTCGAGTGGCTGCACCGGGGCAAGCCGACGGCCCTCGGGTTCGCCTCCGGCGTCGTCGCCGGGCTGGTCGCCATCACCCCCGCCAGCGGGTTCGTGTCGCCGACCTCGGCCCTGCTCATCGGCGGACTGGCCGGGGTGGTGTGCTACTGGGCGGTCGCCGCGAAGGCGCTGCTCGGCTACGACGACAGCCTGGACGCCTTCGGCATCCACGGCATCGGCGGAATCCTGGGGGCCATCCTGACCGGCGCGCTGGTCAGCCTGCCGCTGTGGATGTACGGGGCCGGGACGACGGACCCGACGACCTTCGGCGGCAAGCTGCTCGAGGGGAGCGCGACCCCAGGCATCGACTACCCGGCCCAGATCAAGGTGCAGGCCATCGCGGTCGGGGCGGCGGCCGTTTACGCCGTCGTCGTCACGGCCGTCCTCGTCCTGCTGATCAAGTTCACCATCGGATTCACCCTGAAAGACGCCGACGAGGCGGCCGGCCTGGACCTCAGCCAGCACGGCGAGACCGGCGTGGATGTCGGGCCGGACGTCGATGGGGCGGCCGTCGTGACGACCCTCACGCCCCGCGCCGCGACCGCCCCGCCGCCGCAGACGAACGGCGACTCGAAGCGGTTCTCGGTCGTGGTGGACGGGGTGCCGCCGAAGGAGCTGCACGCCGCGTGGGCGGCCCTGTGCCAGGTCGGCGAGACGCCGCCGCCGCCGGAGTTCACCGCGCTGTACAAGTACGTCACCACCGTGAGCGGGAACAAGTTCCGGTTCCGCGGCGGCGACCCGACGAAGGTGCGGATGGCCATGCAGAAGCTGATGGAGAAGGCCCTCCCGGACACCCCCGTCGAGACGCACGTCGAACACTAAACGGCGAATTGTCGGGGGGAGGGTGAGGCTCCCGCCGAACCGATGATCGCG
>JAYUFU010000592.1:0-24131 GCA_043738505.1 Fimbriiglobus sp.
GCGGCCCGACTACGCCGTCACCCTGCGGAGCGCCCTCGTCGGGTTCGTCGAGATCAAGGCACCGGGCAAGGGGGCGAATCCGGACAAGTTCCGGGACAAACACGACAAGCAGCAGTGGGACAAGTTGAAGTCCTTGCCGAACCTGATCTACACCGACGGCAACGAGTTCAGCCTGTGGCGGAGCGGCGAACTCGCCCTGCCGCTCGTGTCGCTGGTCGGCGACGTGGAAACGTCCGGGGCCAAACTCGCCGCGCCCGACTCGCTCGTCGCCCTGTTCGACGCCTACCTCCGCTGGGAGCCGATCCCGCCGAAGACGGCGAAGGAGCTGGCGTCCGTCGCCGCCCGCCTGTGCAAGCTGCTCCGCGCCGAAGTGACCGAGCAACTGGACGCCGGCAGCGAGGCCCTCACCGCCCTAGCCAACGACTGGCGGAACCTCCTCTTCCCCGAAGCGGACAACGTGCAGTTCGCCGACGGGTACGCGCAGGCCGTCACCTTCGGCCTGCTCATGGCCCGCGCCCGCGACATCGAACTGAAGGACGGCCTCGACCGCGCCGCCAAGCAGCTCGGCAAGTCGAACTCGCTCATCGGCGCGGCCCTGCGAATCCTCACCGAGAACGCCGAGGACCAGAACACGCTGAAGACCTCGCTCGGCACGCTAACCCGCGTGCTGGACGCCGTCAACTGGCACGCCATCAGCAAGGACCGGCCGGAGGCGTGGCTGTACTTCTACGAGGAGTTCCTGGAGGTGTACGACAACGCCCTCCGCAAGGAGACCGGCTCGTACTACACCCCGCCGGAGGTGGTCGAGGCGATGGTCCGCCTCGTGGACGACGTACTCGTCCGCGACTTCGGCCTGCGGCTCGGGCTGGCGTCGCCGACGGTGAAGGTCGCCGACCCCGCACTCGGCACCGGCACCTTTCTCCTCGAAGTCCTCCGCCGGATCGCCGCCACGTTCGAAGCTGAATCGGGGGGAGGGGCCGTCCCGGCGCTCGTCGAGGCGTCCCTCGAACGGCTGATCGGCTTCGAGATGCAGCTCGGCCCGTTCGCCGTGGCGCAGCTCCGCATCCAGGCCGAACTGCTCGCGCTGATCGGCCGCCCGCCGCAGGGCGAATTGCGACTCTACGTCACCGACACCCTCGGCGACCCCCACGTCGAACAGGGGTACTTGCCGCACACCGTCGAGCCGATCGCCGCCTCCCGCCGCAAGGCGAACGACATCAAGAAGGCGGAGCGGATCACCGTCGTCATCGGCAACCCGCCGTACAAGAACGCGGCGAAGGGCCGGGGCGGGTGGATCGAGGACGGCAGCGCGACAACCAGCCAAGTCGCGCCGCTGGACGCCTGGAAGCCGCCGCCAGACTGGGGCGTCGGCGCGCACGTCAAGCACCTCAGCAACCTGTACGTCTACTTCTGGCGGTGGGCCACCTGGAAGGTGTTCGACCAGCACCCGGCCGAGAACACCGGCGTCGTCTGCTTCATCACCGTGGCCGGTTTCCTGAACGGCCCCGGCTTCCAGAGGATGCGCGACTACCTCCGCCGCACGGCCGACCGCGTCTGGGTCATCGACTGCTCGCCCGAGGGCCACCAGCCGGACGTGCCCACCCGCGTCTTCCAGGGCGTGCAGCAGCCGGTGTGCATCGTCATGGTGTCGCGGTCGAAGGCGAAGGACGCCGAGCAGCCGGCGGAGGTGCGGTACGCCGCCCTGCCCGTCGGCCCGCGCGAGAAAAAGTTCGTCGCGCTCTCCCGACTGACGCTGACGGACGAGGCGTGGCAGACGTGCCCGACCGGGTGGCGGGAGTCGTTCCTGCCGGTCGCCCTCGGCGCGTGGCCCACCTACCCGGTCCTCGAAGACCTGTTCGCGTACAACGGCTGCGGCGTACAGCCCAAGCGCACATGGGTGATCGCACCCGACGCGCAATCGTTAATCCAGCGCTGGCAGAAGTTGATCGCCGCGCCTCCTGAGAAAAAGGAAGATCTCTTTCACGCTACGCTGCGCGATGGGAAGCCGGCAGATCGGCACATTCGATCCATCGTTGCCGAGAACCTGCCCGGCTTCGAGCCTTGCCTCACTCCGATCATCAAAGAGAAAGGTCCATGCGTGCAGCCTATCGGATACGGGTATCGATCCTTTAACCGACAATGGATCATTCCCGATCCCCGCGTTATCACGCAGCCGAACGCGAACCTGTGGCGGGCGCACTCGGCCAAGCAGGTGTACCTGACGGCGTTCACGCAGCACTCGCCGACCTCGGGCCCGTCAATCACGTTCACCGGTCTGATGCCCGACCTTCACCACTACAAGGGTTCGTTCGGCGGGCGGGCGTTCCCGCTGTGGCGGGACAAAGCCGCAACGGAGCCGAACCTGCCGCCGAAGCTGCTGGCGTTCCTGTCGAAGAAGTACAAGACCGCCATCGCCCCAGAGGACTTCCTCGCGTACTTGGCGGCGGTTGCCGCGCACCCGGCGTATACGGCGAAGTTCCAAGCCGAATTGACGCAGCCGGGGTTGCGTATCCCGATCACGGCGAAGGCCAAGCTGTTCGCGGAGGCGGTGGAACTGGGGCGAACGGTGATCTGGCTGCACACCTTCGGCGAGCGGTTCGCGGACGCCGACGCCGGCCGAGCGGTTGGCCCGCCCCGCTTGCCGGCCGACACCCGCCCGTTCGTGCCGAAGGACGGCGCGATCCCGTCCGACCCCGACGCCATGCCGGACGAACTCATTTACGACGCGACGAAACTGCGGCTGCACGTCGGCGGCGGGCACATCGACCGCGTGCCGCCGGCGGTGTGGAACTACGAGGTGTCCGGCAAGCAGGTGCTGAAGCAGTGGTTCAGCTACCGGAAGAAGGACCGCGACCGGCCCGTCATGGGCGACCGCCGACCGCCGTCCAAGTTGTGCGACATCCAACCCGACCACTGGCTACCGGAGTACACGACGGAATTGCTGAACCTGATCCAGGTGCTGGCACTACTGGTGGAACTGGAACCGAGACAAGCGAAGTTGCTGGAGGCGATTTGCGCCGGCCCGACGATCACGGCCGACGACCTCCGCGCGGCGAAGGCACTCGACGCGACCGAGGACCAGCGGAAAGGCCTGGGCAAGAAAGTGCCCGACCTGTTCGCCGACGTGCCCGAGAGCTGACCGTCACCCCTTCGCCGGCTTGGCGGCGTCCTTCTGGGCGATCTTGGCGGCGGTGGCCGTCTCCAAGTCGGCCAGCTCCGGCGGCAGTCGCACGCTGCCCGTCCGCACCGGGATGAGTTCGTCCTCGACCTTCTCCTTCCGCACCGTTCGCATCTTGCGAACCTTGTCCTGCACCCGCATGAGGCCCTCCAAGAGCGCCTCCGGGCGGGGCGGGCAGCCCGGCACGTACACGTCCACTGGCACCACCAGATCGACTCCCTTCACCACGTTGTAGCCGTACTTGTAGTACGGCCCGCCGCCGCAGGTGCAGGCCCCCATGGCGATGACGAACTTGGGGTCGGGCATGAGGTCGTACAGCCGGCGGACCCGCTCGGCCATCTTCAGGTTGACGGTGCCGGCGACGATCATCAGGTCGGCCTGGCGGGGGGTGGCGCGGAACGCCCCGGCCCCGAACCGGTCGATGTCGTACCGGGGGCCGCCGACGGCCATCATCTCGATGGCGCAGCAGGCCAGGCCGAACGTCATCGGCCACAGGGACGACTCCCGCGCCCACCCGATGGCGGCGTCCAGGGTGGTGGCGACGAACCCGTCCTCGAAGCGGTTCTCAAGAAACGCGGTCATGGGGACTTCTCCGAGGCGGGTCGGGGCGGCGGGGCGGCTTCGCGGGGTGGGGGGAACTTCGCTTCCAGGTCGGCGAGTAGTTTCTTGAAGTCGTCGCGGCCACGGATCGGGTCGAGGTCTTTGTCTTGCTCGATGCGTGTGGCGTTCTTGTATCCGATCCTCACCGCCTTGTGCAGCAGTTCCATCGCTCGGTCGGCGTATTCCTGCCTCGCGTCCGCGACCTTGTCGCTCGCGACGGCGTACACGCGGGCGAGGTCGTAGAGCATCGCGCCCGGAGAGCCGGCCACCTCCGCCAGTTCCGCGGCCTCGGCGACGGCCTCCGCCACCTGCCCGGCCCGAAGTTTCGAGGCGGCACGGGAGACCCGCAGTATCGGGTGTTTCGACACCTCACTCAGTTCGACGGCCCTGTCCCAGTCCTTCACCGCGTCGGCGTGCTTCGCCAGCAGGTCGTGGGCGAGCGCCCGGCCCCAATAGCTGTTCGACAGGAAGAGCTTGGCCCGCACGCCCTCCGGTTGCTTCTCGTGGACTGGGAGGAGGGTGTCGATTGCTTTCCGGAACCACGCTAGGCTGTCCGCCGGTTTCCCGCCATTCCGCATCAGCGCGCCGAAGTTGCAGCAACTGCCACCGAGGTTGACCCGGTACTCCGGCACGGCGGGGAAGTCGGCGACCAACTCCTCCCGGACGGCCAGCCCCCTCCTGTGCTGCTCCTCCGCCTCGGCCCGCTTGCCCAGGCCCGTGAACAGTACTCCCAGGTAGGTGTGGCTGTCGGCCAAGTCCTGGCGGTAGGCGGGGACGGCGGGGAAGTCGGCGACCAGCTTCTCCCGGAGGGCCAGCCCTTCGCGGTTCTGCCCCTCCGCCTCGGCCCGCTTGCCCAGGCCCGCCAGCAGAAGCCCCAAGTTGGTGTGGCTGTGGGCCAAGTCGTTGCGGTAGGCGGGGACGGCGGGGAAGTCGATGGCCAGCCCCTCCTGGATGGCCAGCCCGGTCTTGTATTGCTCCTCCGCCTCCGTCCGCTTGTCCAGGTCCGTCAGCAGAACCCCCAGGTTGTTGTGGCTGGCGGCCAAGTCACTCCGGTAGGCGGGAATCGCGGGGAAGTCGGCGACCAACCCCTGCCGGATGTCAATCGCCTTCTTGTACCGCCCCTCCGCCTCGGCCCGCTTGCCCAGGCCCGCCAGCAGAACCCCCAGGTTGTTGTGACTCGTAGCCAACTCTTGACGGTAGGCGGGGACGGCGGGAAAGTCGGCGACCAGCTTCTCCTGAATGGCCAGCCCTTCGCGGTACTCCCCCTCCGCCTCGGCCCGTTTGTCCAGGTTCGCCAGCAGAACCCCCAGGTTGTTGCGGCTCTTAGCCAACTGTTGACGGTAGGCGGGGACGGCGGGGAAGTCGGCGACCAGCTTCTCCCGGATCGCCAGCCCTTTCATGTGCTGCCCCTCCGCCTCGGCCCGCTTGCCCAGGGCCGCCAGCAGGTTCGCCAGGCCGTTGTGGCTACTGGCCAAGTCGTTGCGGTAGGCGGGGACGGTGGGGAAGTCGGCGACCAACCTCTCCTGGATGGCCAGCCCGTTCTTGTACTGCCCCTCCGCGTCCGCCTTCCTGCCGAGGCCCGCCAGGAGGTTCCCCAGGTTGTTGTGGCTGGCGGCCAAGTTGCCGCGGTAGCCGGGGACGGCGGGGAAGTCGGCGGCCAACCTTTGCCGGATGTCGAGTGCATTCCGGTGTTGCTCCTCCGCCTCCGCCTTCCTGCCAAGGTCCGCCAGGAGGTTCCCCAGGTCGTCGAGGGTGGTGGCCAAGTTATTGCGGTAGGCGGGGACGGCAGGGAAGTCGGCGGCCAGCGTCCGGTACCCGTCCCCGGCCATCCGGAACGCCGCCACCCCCTCCTCCTTCCGGCCCAGGCGGCGTTCGATCAGACCGACGCGACCCGCCGCCTTGGCCGTGCGGGCGCGGGTCTTCTCGTCGCCCGCCGTCTCCTTGGCGAATTCCCGGTAGAGCGGCAACACCTCGACGAGAAACGCCTTCTGCTCCGGGGTGATTTCCGGCTGCGTGGCGAGCGATTCACCGGCCACCTCCGACACCATCGTGTCGAGCGAGGCGAGCGTCTTGGCGAACGCCTTCTCCGCGCCCTCCTTCGCCGCCCGCTCGGCAATTTTCGCCTGCTCCTCTCCGTCGGCCCGGTCTTTCTCCCGTGCGCGGGCGGTGTCCGCTTCCACACGGCGGTTCTCGGCTTGCACCAACCCGATGGCGGTGCCGACGACCCCGGCCGCCAGCACCGCGACGACCGCCGCCGCGCTCCACGCCAGCAGCCGCCGCCGCTTTCGCTGCTCGGCCTCGCGGACGACGGCCCCCGCGCGCGCCGTCTCCGCGTCCCGCAACCGCTGCTCGACCCCGTGCCGGTACGCGGCGACCAGCGTTGCCACCGCGCGGCCATCGACCGGACGGCCGTCGCGCTCGACTTGCAGGCAGGCCGTGGCCACGGCGACCAGTTCCGCGTCGGCACCGCAGGCGTGCAACCGGGCCAGAGCGTCGGCGGTATCCCCGGCGGCGGCGCGGCGGACGGTCCGCGCGGCGGAATCGCCGGTGAACACGGCCTTGCCGGTGAGGACGGCCGTCAGGATGCCGCCGAGGGCGAACACGTCGGCCCGCGCGTCGGCCGGTTCGCCCCGCGCTTGCTCCGGGGCCATGTACGCCGGCGTGCCCATGACCGCGCCGGCCCGGGTGTGTTCGGGATTCGCCGAAACCGAGTCCCCCTCACCCCCAACCCCTCTCCCGCCGGGGGAGTGGGGAGCCGACGACCGCGCCAGCCCCCAGTCCATCACCTGCACCTCGCCGAACTCGCCGACCATCACGTTCGCCGGCTTCAGGTCGCGGTGGATGATTCCCTGGGCGTGGGCGAACCCGACCGCCTGCGCGATCTGCTCGAAGATTTGCACGAACCGAGGCAGTTCGGCTTTCGGGTCCGGGCGCTCGTCCAGTTGGTTCGCCAGCGTCTCGCCGCGGACGAACTTCATGGCCAGGAACGGCGACCCGTCCGCCAGCGTGCCGAGGGCGTACACCGGCGGGATGTTCGGGTGCGGCAGCTTCGCCGTGATCTTCGATTCCGTCACGAACCGGGCCGCGTCCGCCCCCGGCAGCAGCACCTTGATGGCGACCTCGCGGTCGAGGGTGAGTTCCCGCCCGGCCAGCACGCGGCCCATGCCGCCGCGGGCGATCTCGCCGGTGACGGCGTAGCCGGGAATACTCGGCCAGTCGCCGGCCGGCTGGGGCGTGAAGGGTTCCGTCTCCGGGGCCGGATGGTACCCGCCGGTCGCGTCCGCCGCGGACGGGCTGTCCGGCGTCGGCGGAACGTCGGTCGTCCGCTGCGGATCGAGATGGGGGTTCGCGGGCATGGCGAGCGACCTCGGAGGGCGGACGGCGGTCGGCGGTCAGTGTATCCGTGGCGTCCGCCCGTCGCCCGTCACTTCCCCTTGGGCGGCGGCGGGAATTTCTTCGTCAACTCCGCGACGATCGCCTGGAACTCCGGTTCGCCGCGGAGCGGGTCGAGGTCGGTGTCCTGGGCGACGTGAGCGGCGGCGGTGTAGCCGGCCTGCACCGCCTTCCGGAGCCACTCCATCGCGCGGTCGGCGTCGGCGGTCGCGTCGGTCGGCTGGTTCGCCCTCGCGAACATTGCCGCCGCGACGGCCCGGTGACACGCGGCGTCGTAGAGGCTGTCGGCATCGGGGCGGTCGAGCTTCTCCCACATCACGGCCGTGGACCGGCAGCCGGCCGGGTCGGCTGCCCGTTGGAAGTGCCGGAGCCGGAGAACCATCAGCGACGGGATCATGCGCGGATCGACGGACTTGCCGGCCGCCCCTGACACGCACTCGTCGATGAGCGGGATGGCCTCGGCCCCGCGGTTCAGCTCGACCAGCGACACGACGACACCCCACAGGCTGTTCAAGGTGTCCTCGTGATCCGGACCGAGAACCCGCCGGCACCTCCCCAGCGCGTCCTCCTGGAGGGCGACCGCCTCGGCGTGCCGGTCCAGCGCGGCCAAACTGTTGGCCACGCCGATCCGGCTGACGAGGGTGGCGGGGTGGTCGGCGGGAAGGACGAGCGTCCGGGCCGCCAAGGTTCTCATCCGCAGCGCCAGCGCGTCGGCGTGACGGCCGAGGTCGAACAGGCAATTGGACAGGTCGCTCGCGACTTCGAGGGCGAGCGGGTCGTCCGGGCCGAGCCGTTCGGCGTAGAGCGTCCCGGCCCGCTCCAAATGCCTTACGGCTGTCGCGGCCTCGCGGAGGTACCAGAACGTGTTCCCCACGGTGTGCCGTAGCCGGGCCTCGACGAGTGGCTGGTCGGCGAACTCGTCGGACAGGGCCGGCAGGCAGGCGGTGATGGCGTCCCGCAGGGTCACGTCCTTGCCCAGCCCGCCGGCTCGCCCCTTCGGTCGGGCCGCTGCGAACACCCGTTCCTCCAGGAACGTCACGACCGCCTCGGCCTCGGCACGCTTTTGGTCCGTCGCCCGCCCGGCCGCTTCGGCGTTTGCCCGCGCCGTCTCGGCGTCGAACGCCTCCCGCCGGGCGACCTTCGCCTGCCACAACGAGACGGTGACGCCGACGGCCAGCACGACCATCACCGCCGCCGCCGCCCATTGAATCAGCCGCCGCCGCTTCGCCCCTTCGCCCGCCCGCACCGCCGCCGCTGCCCGGTCCACCTCCGCCCGCTTCGCCCGGTCGTCGGCCGCCGCGCGGATGGCGGCGATCTCCGTCGCCACGGCGTCGCCGGTGGGCGGCCGCGCCGCCGGGTCGAACGCTAGGCACCGCTTGCCCAGGGCGACCACCGCCGGGTCGGCCCCGCACCCGTCCAGCCGGGCGAAGGCGTCGGTGGTGTCCCCACCCGCCGCCGCCGCGTAGAGCGATTCGAGGGTCTCCCCGACGTGCGGCGGTGTGCCGGTGAGCAGCACGCACAGAATGGCCCCGAGGCCGAACACGTCGGCCGGCGGGCCGACGCGGGCGTGGTCGCCGGCCGCCTGCTCCGGCGGCATATATGCGAGCGTGCCGAGGACGCTGCCGTGTTGGGTGAGTTCGGAGTACCCAGTCCCGCGTAGCGAGTCGTCCGATTGGTGTTCCGCGTGTCGGGGCGCGTCGTCGTCTCGGATTCGCTTGGCGAGGCCCCAGTCCATCACCTGGACTTCGCCGAACGCCCCGACCATGACGTTGTGCGGCTTCAGGTCGCGGTGAATGACGCCGTGCGCGTGGGCGTACCCGACGGCGTGGCAGATGGCCTCGAACACGCGGAGCGGGTCCAGCGGGGCACCGGCCTTCAGCAGCTCGTCGAGGGTGCGCCCCTGGATCAGCTTCATGGCCAGGAACGGCCGGCCGTCGGGGAGCGCGCCGACCTGGTACACGGCCGGGATACCGGGGTGCTGGAGCTGCCCGGTGACTTGCGCCTCCTCGACGAACCGCGCCGCCGCCGTCGAACCCGGCCCGGTGCCGGGGCGGAGGAGCTTGACAGCCACCTCGCGGTTCAGGGCCAAGTCGCGGGCGCGGAATACGACGCCCATCCCGCCGCGGCCGACTTCGCCCAGCAGTTCGTAGCCGGGCGGGTCGGCGGGCGGGCCGGCGTCCCACGCGGCGGATCCCCCGGCGGCGGTGACGGTGCCGTGGAAGTCCGGGTACGAAAGGGTGGCGTCGACCATGCGTTGTGCCTCACTTCGCCGTGCGGGTGCGGAGTTGTTTGAGGGCGGCCGCCACCAGCAGTTCGCCGCCGCCCTCGGCGCAGCGGGCGGAGATCACCTCGTAGTTGCCCTCGCTGTACGCCCGCTTGGTGGGGATGTAGCCGATGCCGCCGTTGGCCAAGGTGTGGATCATCGTCTGGCGGAACGGCGACCCGTGCTGGATGCTCAGCCCCAACTCGACGAAGATTTCGCCCGGCAGACTCACCCACGCGAGGTCGTCGCCCAGCGTGAGGACTTGCACCTCGACCGCCAGCGGCTTGCCCAGCCGCGCGGCCACCTCCGTCGCCTTGAACGCCTGCACCTGATCCAGGAACTTCGGCGCGGGCTTGGCTTCGTCCAGCACCAGCTTCACGACGGCTTTCGCGGCGGTCAGTTCGGCGTCCGTCACCGGGGACAACGGGAGTTCCACGGTCGCCGACGTGACGACCAGCGGGCCGTCGGCGACGGGTTGCAGTTTGTCGAACGCCCGCAGCACTTCGCCGGCCAACCGGGTGCCGATGCGGGCGGCCTCCGTCGCGCCTTTCTGCGGCGTGGCGGACCCGGTGTCGATGTGGTTCACATCCCCGCAGGTGCCGAGGCCGAACACGGTGACGTGCCCCTCGCCCTGCGTCTTGGCCAGCGCGTCGGCGAGGTGGCCGATGTAGTCGGCCGAGAAGTGCAAGCCGCCGACGGTGTCCGAGTGCATGGCGAAGTTGACCGCCGTGGCGATCGGCTTCGGCGACTTGTCCAGCGTGTCGAACGCGACCACCGGGACGGCCGGGTCGGTCGGGCCGGCGGGCTTGACGATCTTCGGGTTCAGCTTGCCGGGGTTCCAGCCGACGGTGCCGTCGGTCATGTGGAAGCGGCGGTTGAACGCCAGCCCGTCCTCGGTGCCGATGCCCCGGCGGGCGCGGGCCGGCTTGCGAGCGGCGTCGGCCGCCTTCACCGCCGCCGCGATCTTCGCCGGCAACTCGGCCATGAAGTCGCGGGCCAGCTTGGTGCCGCCGCCGAACGCCTCGCCGCGCGCATTGCCGTCGCTCGTCACCGGGCCGGTGTGGGTGTGCGTGGCGAACAGCATGACGTTCGCGGCCGGGATGCCGGTCACGGCTTGCACCTTTTCCCGTACCGCCTTCGTCATGCCGAACGTGGTGCCGATGAGGTCGAGGCCGACCAGCGCCGCCCGCGTGCCGTCCTTCTCCAGCACCAGGACGCGGGCGAACAACTTGTCCAGCGTGCCCTCCGCGCCGCGGGTGGCGTAGTACCCGGCCATCGGCGTGCCCTTCGGCGGGGTGATGTCGGCCTGCGCCGCCCCGACGGTCAGGTCGGCCGCCAACGCCGGGGAAGCAACGAGGAGCAGGAGCGAGAGGGCGAGGCGCATGGGCGGGACTCGATTGGGAACGACGAAACGGGTCAGACGCGGGGGGCGGTCGGGTCGTCCACCGATTCCAGAATGCGGGTCCAGGTGTCGAGGTAGCCGAGTTTCGTCGCCCACGCCGTCACGTCGGCCCGATCCACCAATTCGCCGCTCACGCGCAGGATGCCGGCGATGTCGCGGAGGTGCTTGTCGGACCCGCCTTCGGAGTAGTACCACAGCTTGCCGAGGATCACGTCTTCCGGACAAGCCACCGCGACCGTCGAACCGCCTTCCAACGTCACCCGCCGGCGGCGAGACAGTTGTGATCCTCCCCACTCGCCGGATTTCGGGAAGATGAAATCGACCTTGTTGCCCGAGGACAGGTGCAACACGTTGAACTGGAAACGGTCGCGGACGGCCTCGCGGATGGACTGCTCGCTGAGGTAAAAGTCCGGCGGCGGGAATGCCCGACAGAAGACTGGCACCGCCGCAGCTGACAGGTCGAGAACGATATCGATGTCCTGGGTGAAACGCGGCTCGCCGAACACGCTGCTGCCGTACGAGCCGACGAGCATGTAGGGCGTGTTCAGCCGATCCAGCGTCTCGGCGGCCAGCCGGAGCAGGTCATCTTGTTCCACGGCTCATTCTCCGAAGGACTTCGCTGGAAATTTGTTCGGCCGTCCAGTTCGGGTGGGCATGCCGCACGCCCGCCGAGACGAGTGTTCGCGCGGTTCGGTGCGCGCGGGCCGCCACGGCCACCCGCTGGGCCGGGGTCATGGCGCGGAACATGGCGGCGGTGGCGTCGTCGATCACCTCGACGACCATGCGGCGGGGCGGGGCGGCGGATTCGCGGGTCACGGGTGTCGTCCTCTCGGTGCGGGTCATTCTACCCGTTCGCGGGTTTGTCCGGCTGGCCGGCGGTGCTTCGCACCCACTCCAGGTCGCCGCGCCGCCACAGGTAGGCGAAGCCGACCAGCAGGACGCCGAAGAACACCAGCAGTTCGGCGAACGCGAACCGGGCGAAGGCTGCGGCGGTGGCGGCGTTCGGGCCGCCGGCGTTCGCCTCCGTGGCGGCCGTGCCGAACACCACCGCCCACGGGAAGAAGAAGGCGATCTCCACGTCGAACACGACGAACAGGAGCGCCACCACATAGAACCGCAGGTCGAACTGAATCCACGCCGTGCCGACCGGCTTCTCGCCGCACTCGTACACCTCGCCCTTCTCCGGGCTGGGGCGGTTCGGGCGGACCAGCCGGCCGACGGCCAGGTTGACGAACAGGAACGCCGCCCCGACGGACGCGAACACGGCGATGGCGGCGACGAGCGTGGTGGCAGCGGTCATGGCGGCACCGGACGGGCGGGCGGGTTCCCGATTGGTATAGCCGCCCGGCGGGGCGAAACGAGAGCGGACCCGCCGAGGTCGGCGGGTCCGCGAAGGGTTACGTCCTGTCACCAACACCGGCCGGCGGTCACGGGCTGGTGACGCCGAAGTTGTCCACGCCCACGCCCTGGGTCTGGCGGATGCCGACCGACCCGGTGGCCAGCGACGAGTCGGCCGCCGTCAGTTGCTGGGTGCCGTCCACGAACAGGGTCACCTGGGTGCCGAGCAGGCGGAACCGGAGCAGCGGCTGCGTGGCGGCGAAGTTCCCGCCGGCGAAGTATCCGGACAGGACCTTGTTCCCCAGCACCGTGTAGTTGCCGCCGACGTTCTTCATGAGCAGCAGTTGCAGGTCGCCGCCCGAGAGGGTGACGACGGTGGCCAGGTACGTGTTCGAGTCGCCGGTGCCGTTCGTCCCCTGGTAGCGGCCGACCAGCCCGCCGACCTGCCCGGAGGCGGTGAAGAAGAACGTGCCGTCGATGGTCGCGTCCCCGATGTTGATGCCGTTCAGGGTGGCGATGTCGGCCGTCGAGGCGTCGAGCGCGACGGCCTGGTTGGTGGCCACCGAGAACACCCCCAGCCGCTCCTGCCAGGTGTTGGCCAGGCTGTTCTGCGGGTTCAGCCCCGACGCGAACGGGTCGGTGAACGGCAGCGTCGGGGTGACGGCCGGCTTGACCGCGGCGGTGAAGTCGTCCAGCACCGCCCCCGCGTCCGTCCGCAGGCCGACGCTGCCGGCGGCGGCGATCGACGTGTCGAACGCGAACGACACGATCTGGTTGTTCAGGAACAGCTTGAGCGACGACCCGACCACCTCGAACCGCAGCTCCTTGTTGACGGCGTTCGCCGGGTCGATGGGGACGGCGTTGAAGTTGAGGTTCGTCGCCACCCCGTTCACCACCTTCCAGATCTGGGCCGAGTACTGGGTGAACGGCTGGCCGCCGAACACGTTCAGCGCGCCCCAGTAGAAGGTGGCCGTCGGGCTGCCCGCGTCGCCGGACCCGCTGTACCGGGCGACCAGCCCGGTGGACAGCAGCCCGCCGACCTGCGGCTTCACCGTCGCCGCCACCGTCACGTCGGCCGCGCTCACCCCGCTCAATACCGCCGTGTTGCCGGTGCCGGTGTTGAGGGACGAGGCCAGGGCGGTCGCCGCCCCGGACGCGACCGAGTACGCCCCGGACTGCTCCGTCCACGTCGAGGCCAGCTGGTTCCGCGGGGCGGACGAGTTGAACGGGTCGCTGAACGGCAGGGTGGCGGTGGTGCCGAGGGCGAAGGCGAAGAAGTTGTCGGCCAACCCGCCCTGGTTGGACCGCAGCCCGACCACCCCGGCGGTCAACTGCGTGTCGGTCGCGGACAGCACCCGCGCGTCGTTCACGAACAGCTTCAGCGACGGCCCGTTCGCCTCGAACCGCAGCACCCCGCCGGTGAAGCCGAGGACGGTGGCGGTGAGCTGCGTCCACACCCCGTTCACGTTCCGCCAGATGGCCGCCAACTGCTGGTTGTTGCCCAGGTTGGTGAGCGACCCCCAGTACATGTTGGTGTCCGGGGCGGCGACCGAGCCGGAATACCGCAGGGCGATGCCGACGGACTGGCCGGCGGCGGTCAGCCCGACGTCCACCTGCGCCCCCTCGTTGGCCGTCGCGGCCGGGACGTTGAGGGTGGAGACGTTCAGCGCCGCCTGGCTGACGAGGATGTTGCCGGTCACGCTCAGGACGCCGGCGCGGTCCCGCCAGTTGCGGCTGAGCTGGGTGCCGTCCGCCTGGGTGAACGTGTCGGTGGCCGTCTGGCCGGGCACTGCCGGCAGGGCGACCGGCAGCAGGGTGATGTCGGCGTCGGTGTAGTCGTCCAGGCGATTCCCGCTGGTGATGCGGATGCCGGTCGCCCCGGCCCCGGCGAGGGCGGCGGTGGGGTCGTAGGCGAACGCCACCAGGGTGCCGTTGACGAACAGCTTGAGCGACTCGTTCACCACCTCGAACCGGAGGACGTACTGCGGGGCGACGGGGAGGGCGGTCGAGCGGACCACTTCCGTCGCCACCCCGTTCACCTGGCGGACGATGCGGGCGGTCACCACCCCGCCCTCCAGCACCACCCCGCCGATGAACGCCGTGGCGGCGGCCGCCGCCCCGGTGTACCGGGCGACCAGCGACGACGAGCTGTCGGACCCGCTGGACGCCAGCGACACGGTGGCCTGGGCCGCCGAGTTCAGTTGCGTCACCCCGTTGACGGTGGCCACCGCCAGCGGACTGGTGCCCAGGGTCGAGTTGAACGACCCGACGACGGTGCCGGAGCGGATCAGCCACGACCCGCCCAGGTCGCCGGCGTCCGGCCGGTCGAAGTTGTCGGCGAACGGCAGGACCGGGGTGGCGGTGGCGGCCACCAGGAAGGTGGTCGTCGTCTGCCGGCCGCCGCCGTCGGTGACGGTCAGGGTGACGGTGGCGGTGCCGGCCGCCCGCGGGGTGACGGTCACGGTTCGGTCCGCCCCGCTACCGCCGAGGACGATGTCGGCGAGCGGCAGCACCGTCGCGTTCGACGTGGCGGCGGTGACGGCGAGGCTGCCGGCCGGCGTCTCGGCGTCGCCGACGGCGAACGCCAGCGCGCCCGACGAGGCGTTCACCACCAGCCCCTGGCTCTGTACGGTGCCGATGGTCGGCGGCTGGTTGACCGCGATCGCGTACGTCTGGATGTAGTAGTCCTGCGGCTGCTGCCCGTTCGTCCCGTCGCGGTTCTGATTCATCTGTCGGCCGGACGTGTCGCGGATGCCGGTGTTCATCAGCAGTTGGTACGTGCCGGCCGTCGGCGGGGTGAAGTCCAGCCGGAACACGTTCGCCAGCGACTCGCCCGACACGCTGCCGACCACGATGCCGCTGATGTCGGTGACGGTGAACGGCACGCTGACGTTGCCGGGGCCGACGATCGCCATGTTCGTCGGGTTCAGGGTGGCCGGGTCCAGCCGCACCGGGGTGGCGGCGTCGCCGAAGGTGACGGTGATGCTGGCCAACCCGTCGACGGCGGCCGGGGGCGTCAGCGGGGCGGTGTTCACCCACGGGCCGGACGTGCCCAAGCCGGCGGGCACGGCGGAGGGGTCCAGCCGGATGGCGTACAGGCCGCGGCCGTAGGTGCTGGCCACCAGCACGTTGCGGGCGGTGGACTGGTCCGGCACGCCGGTCGCGTTCAGGTTGCCGTACACCAGGTCCAGGTCGGTCACCTCGACGGTCGGCAGGTAGCCGCCGTCGGCCGTCGCCCCGTTCGCCATCGCCGGGAACAGCGCCCAGGTGGTGCCGTGGTTGGTCGATCGGAACACCCCGCTGTCGCCGCCGGCGTACAGCACCGGCACCTGATACCGCCAGTCCACTTCCAGGGCCGACAGGCGGGTGAGGAGGAAGGCCGTGGTGGCCTCCCCGAACACCGGCCGGGCGAGGGTGAACAGGTTGCCGGTGACGTTCACCCAGGCGGCGGCGGTGCTGGCGTCGGCCTTGTAGAAGACGCCCGTGGCGGTGATCGCGTAGGCTTCGTAGGTGTTCCCCCGCGGGTTCGGGATGATCTTCAGGATCGGCCCGGCGGCGGCCCCGGTCGGCAGCCCGGCCGAGATGTCGGTCCAGTTGCCGCCGGCGTTGCGGGTCACCCAGATCTTGCCTTCGGCGGTGCCGTTGTAGATGAAGTCATCGACGCCGCGGGCCGGGTCCTTGCCGCCGAACGCCAGCGCCGTGCCGGGGCTGTTGTTGAACGTCGTCACGCCGTTGATGTTGAACCAGTTCAACCCCTGGTCGGTGGTCAGGAACACCTTCCCGCCGATGGGCGCGCTGATGACGACGCCCTGGTTGTCGCCGGGGTTGACGGCGAACGACGCCGAGACGGTGGTGGCCCAGATGCCGGCCGTGGCGGTGTCGCCGAGGCCGACGTTGAACAGGCCGTTGCTGCGGCCGATCGGGGCCTGGCCGGGGATGGTGACGGAGAAGATGTCGGTGCTGTTCCCGAGCTGGTCCACTTCCGCGCCGCCGGCGGTCAGGGCGAACGGGGCCGGCCGGTACTGGTAGATGGTGCCGGTCCCCTGCGGGTCGGTCTCCACGTGGCCGGCGTACTTCCACGCCTGGATGCCGGCGTAGGACAGGTAGGCGTCGGTGTGCACCTCGCCCCGCCACTGGTCCTTCCCGTAATCGGCGTTGGCCGGGGCGAGGATGCCGCCCGGCGCGTTCAGGTACGCCTGGTCGGTGACGGCGTACACCCACTGGCCGCCGACCGAATTCTGCTCGGCGGGCGGCAGCGGGGCGCCGAAGGGGTCGCGGAGAACCCGGTTGTACAGGCCGGCCAGGTCGGCCGCCAGCTGGCTCGGCTGGAGGGCCGTCTGGGTGACGTCGGCCAGGGCCAGGTTGCTGCTCCGGTTGCCGCTCACCACGGTCGCCGAGCCGATGGCGGCGACCGCGGTGGCGTTGGCGTAGATGCCCTGCGTCGGCAGCGGGTCGGCCCCGTCCACGGCGGTGAACACGCCCCGCTCGGTGGACACCAGCAGGCGGGTCTTGCGGGTGAGCGGGTCGAACACCGTCTCCAGGTTGCGGACGAGCGCGTCCCCCGACACGCCGCGGAACCGGCTCACCTGGGCGTTGAACCCGTTGTTGAGGAACACCGGCGGGATCTCGTTGCCGTTCGCGTCGAAGTTGCGCGTACTCAGGATCTGGGTGGCCCCGGTGACGAACGGGTTGTTCGGGTCCCGCAGGCGGTTGAAGTACGCGCTGTTGTTGGCCGGCAGGCCGGTGGCCGGGTCGAACACCACCCGGCTCGGCCCGCGGGTCAGACCGCCCGTCGAGGCCGCCTCGGCCTGCGCGCCGACGCCGCCGGCCGAGTTGTCGCGGCCGACCTGGGCGTGCGCGTCGTTCAGGGTGGACACGTCGATGCGGAACACGCCGGCGTCGCCGAACCGCACGGTGCCGGCCGCGTTCAGCGGGAACAGCTGCGTCCCGTTCGCCGTCGTCAGCATGGTCGATCCGCCCACGTACACCACGTTCGGGTCGGTCGGGTCGGCCACCAGCGAGTTCCACCGCGGCAGGCCGGTGACCGGGGTGACGGCCAGGTCGAACAGCGGCTCCGTCTCGTCGTTCGTCAGGGTGGTGTTGGGGAACAGGGTGCCGTCGAGGCCGACGGACGTCGTCACCTGGGTGTGGATCAGCACCCAGTTCGCGCCGAAGTCCTTGGTCATGTACAGGCCGGGCGCGCCGCCGCCGATCACCAGCGCGTACAGGTACCCCTGGTAGATGCGGGTGGCGTTCGGGTCGTTCGCGGCCGGCGCGTGGACCGCCGCCAGCAGGACGCGAGTCGGCCCCTGGTTCGGGTTGGTGCCGGCGTTGCCGACGGCGAAGGTGAAGGTGCCGTTGCTGAACAGCGGCTTGCCCACCCCGCCGGTCAACAGGTTCAGCAGGACGGGGGTGCCGCCGGTGATGTTCTGGGTGAAGAACACCCCGCCGCCCACGCCGGCGAAGGCCGCGTAGGCGGCGTCCGCGTTCCGCAGCCGCGGGTTGCCGGTGGCCGGGTCGATGTCCACCCGGTTCTCGGCCAGGACGATGTCGGTGCACTCGCCGGCCCGCTGGCGGACCCACGACCGCCCGCTGTTGACGCTCCGCCACAGGCCGGCGACGGCGGCGTCCCCGCCGACCGCCGCGTACATGTAGAACTCGCCGTTCGTCTGCCGCACCTGGTCCACCACCACCTTGTACACGTACGAGTTGTTGGCCGAGAACAGGTTGTCCCGCAGGGGCGAGTCGATCGGGTAGATGGTCGTCTGCGCGTCCGCGTTGTTCGTGCTGTTGATGAGGCGGAACGTCCGCCCGCCGTCGGTGGACCGCAGGAAGCCGACGCCGGCCGTCCGCGTGTCCGCGTCGCCGGTGCCGACGATCACGATGCTCTGCTGGGTCGGGTCGTTGTTCCGCGGGATGACGGCGATGGAGCTGATCCGCAGCGCCTTCGCCGACGCCCCGTCGAGCAGCGGGATCCACGTCGGCCCGGCCGCGTCGCGGGTGAGGAAGTTGCTCGTCTTCCACAGGCCGCCGTGCGCCGACCCGGCGTACACCGTGTTGCCGGACGGGTCGGACGGGTCCACCGCCGTCACCGTGACGACGCCGTTCGTCTGCTCGCCGGTGCCCGCGTCCGCGTTCAGGGTCGGGCCGAGGGGCGTCCAGTTGGTGGTGGCCGTCACCTGGTTCGGGTTGGCCGTGTACACCCGGAAGCCGAGGGTGGTGGTGTCCGTCACCGGCTCGCCCAGCCCGCTCCCCAGCACCGGCTGCGGCAGGCTCAGCCCCCAGTTCACGATGCGGCCGGAGCGGGTGGTGCTCTTGTTCGACACCTCCAGTCGCCAGGTGCCGGCGGACAGCTTGCCGTTGAACACGCTCAACTGCTGCTGGGGCAGGTACGGCCCGCCGGAGAACGGGGCCCCCTGATTCGAGATCAGGTTGGCCGTCGGCGCGAAGTCGTTGAACACCGTGTTGGTGAAGTCGGCGAACGGCGGCAGGTCGCGGCCGGGGCCGGTGAACAGCTGGATGACCGTCCCGTCCGGCCCGATCAGCCGGGCGGACAGGTCGCGGGTGTCCGGGAAGGCGATGCTCAGCCGCAACTGGATCGGCGTGCCGAGCTGCTGGGTGATGAAGAACGGGTCGGCGATGACGATGCTCGTGGTCGTCACCGACGGGGTGCCGGCGCTCGCCGCCGGCGGCACGGCGACGTTGATGGTGCCGGTGTTGTAGTCGTTCGAGACGGTGCCCGCCACCGCCGGGTTGGTCACCCGCCCGGTGACCAACTCCACCCCGGCGTTCAGGTTCGGGTCCATCGCCAGGCCGGTCGCCGACTTGATGCCCGACCCGAGCAGGAGCGAGTAGTACCCGCTCAGCGCCTGCGGCGGGAAGGTGACGCGGAAGGTGCGGTTGGCCACCCCCGGCGGGGTGCCGGGCGGGTTGGCCGTGACGGTGAACGGCCCGAGCAGGCTGGTGCCGAACGGCGTCCGCAGTTCCAGCACCTGGGCCGGGGTGAACGACGACGCCAGCATGTCCCGGTCGAACGTCACGTCCAGGTAGCTGGCCGCCCCGTCCTTGGTCAGGCCGGGGGCGGTGGCCGCCACCCGCGGGCCGGGGATGATGAGCGGCAGGCTGTCGGTGGCGTACGGCAGGGTGAACGGCACGCCGCCGGTCGGCGTCGGGTTGGCGAAGGCGTCCGTCGCCTGGCCGGGCGTGCCGTTGGCGTCCTGGTCCATCGCGTTGCCGAGCAGCCCGTCGTGGCGGACGCGGTCGGAGACGGCCGGCCCGACGGCGTAGCTGTACGTGCCGACCCGCGTCTGCGGGACGAGGCGGATGAGGAACCGGGCGGCCCCGTAGATGTCCGCGTCCAGCGGGGTGACGGACAGCACCTGGTTGCTGATGTCCACCGCCGCCGCCCCGGTCGTGTCCCGGTAGCGCAGCTGGACGTCGGCGGCGGTGAAGGTGGCGGGGTCCACCCGCCGGTCGAACCGGACGTAGAAGGCGTTCAGCTGGCGAGTGCCGTCCACCGAGAAGACGTTGTTGTACGTGGTCGCGCCGACCCCCGGCGAGGTGAACTCGTCGGTCACCGGCCCCATGTCCCCTTGCAGCACCCGCGGGCCGCCGGCGATGGCGGCGACGGCGGTCATCAGGGTGGACGAGCCGGCGACGTTCGCGTTCCCCGTCCACACCGGCACCACCGCGCCGCCGTACGCCACCAGCCCCTGGTTGTGCCCGAACCCGCGGGTCAGGGTGGCCAGGTTGTTCGGCACCGGCTCGATCTTGACCGTCGTCCGGTCGATGGCGTCCAGCGCCGTCTTGGTCAGGTTCAGGTAGGTGTTCGGGCTGAACGTGTCGCCGCCGTCCACGCTGGTGGCGATGAACGTCGCCGCGCGGGCGTTGGAGGCGTCCCACCGGGCGTCGTACCACATCACCACCACCGTGCCGGTGGTCGGGTCCACGGCCACGGTCGGCTGGAACTGGGCGCGGTTGTCCTCGGCGAAGTCGGTGGACGAGAAGTCGTCGTTCACGCGGGTGCGGGCCGACCAGTTGGCCCCGCCGTCGTCCGAGTGGCGGACGAAGATGTCGGTGTCGTTGCCGCCGCCGCCGGTATACGTCGCGTACACCCGCCCCTGGAACGGGCTGAACGCCCCCAGGGTGGCGTCCACCGCGATCGAGTACCACCCCTGCACGCCACTCGTCGGCGAGGCGGTGGTGAGCGTGCCGGTGTTGGTGGCGGTGCTGACGGCACCGGTGAACTGGCCCGTCGTGTCCGCCCCGAACCCGGTCGTGTTCACCCGCGACACGAACTTCATGTCCCACTGGTCGAGCTGCGGCCCCGACGTGTTGACGTCCGTCGCCTTGTAGTTGGTGACGGTCAGCGTCCAGGTGCCGCTCAACTGCGCCGCCGTGAGGCCGTTGAACCGGTTCAGCCCGACCCGCCCGCCGACGCTCTGGAACGTCTCCGGGCGGAGGCTCAGGATGTACGGGGCCAGGTTGGCCGGGTCGTTCACCACGCGGGCCGCCTGCTGGTCGAACACCAGCCCGGTCTTCCGGTGCGAGTACCCGCCGCCGCCGGTCGGGAACACCTGCTCGCCAAGGCCGCCGACGCCGCCGCCGGGCAGTCCGGGCGTGCTGCCGTCGCCGTAGTTAACGGTGAACAAGGCCCCGGCCCCGTCGAGCTGCTGGCGGGCGTTCAGCAGGGTGATGGTGACGCCGGTCGAACTCGTCAGCGTGACGCTCATCTGGCTGAGGTCCTGGCTGAACAGGCTGATCGTCACGTTCAAGTCGGCCAGGGTCGTGAAGTTGGCCGCGTTGACGTTCACGGCCTGCGTGAAGGTGGTGACCGCTCTGGTCAAGACGCCGCCGGTGGGGGTGAACGCCCCGCCGACACCGCCGCCGTTGTTCGTCACCGTCTGCTGGACGGTCAGCGGGTTCGCCGGCACGGGCAGCGGGTCGCTCACGTCCGTGCCCAGGGCGCTGGCCGTCACCGACGCGGCCGTCCCGACGTTGGTGGTGCCGCCCAGCCAGGTGATGCCGAGGAGGCCGCCCTGGATGGCGTTCGTCACCGAGTTGTGGGTGAAATAGATCTGCGGATCGACGGCGGTGTTGCGGACAGTGGCCGGCGAGCCGACCTGGAAGCCGTTGTCGGTCACGAACTGCGGAGTGCTGAAGCTGGCCGCCCCGTCGTCCGATACGGCCACCATGATGACCGACGGCGACAGGTATCGGTTCTGGGCGTCGCCGAACCCGGTCTGCGTGGCGGACGTGTTCCACGCCACGTACACGCCCCGTCCGGCCCCGGAGTTGGTGCTGACCTGACCGGTCACCGGGTCGGTGAACGACGGCAGCAGGTTGTTCACCCCCACGACCGGGTTGAAGATCGGATCCTGGTTCGCCCAGCGGTACAGCACCTGCTGGTTGCCGACGTGCGCGACGTTGCCGAACGCATCGACGGTGAACTTGTCCAGCACCAGCGCGCCGCTGGTGTTCGCCGCGTTCCGCTGGATGTACGCGACGTACAGGTTGCCGTTCCGGTCGTACGCCGCGCTCGGCGAGTCGAGCGCGATGAACGGGTCGAAACCGAAGTTCGCGGTGAGCGGGTCGCTCAGCACGTTCACCGTCGGGAACTGCGCGGCCCACGACTGACCGCGGTCGGTGGACACCTGGAAGCCGAGCGCGGTGCCGGCTCCGGCCGCCCGTGTGAACACGGTGACGACCTGGTTCGGGTCGGTCGGGTTCAGAACCGTCTGCGGGTCGAACCCGTTGCCGGTGATCGTGGAGGCGGCTCCCACCCGCACCGGCCCCTGAGCGTCGGCCACGTCCGGGATGACGATCGCCGGGACGGTGCGGTCCTCCAGGTTCTCGATGCTCAACTTCCGCGGGCGGGTGGGGACGTGGGCGGACGCGCTGTCGGAGAGCCACCGCTTCAGGAAGAAGTTCATGATTGCCTCGGGGTGCCGATTTCTGGGTGGGGGAGGATTACGAGGTCGGGACGGCCGCGCCGCGATTCAGGGGATCAGTCGGTGATCACGTGGCCCCGCCGCCGGAACACGGCGGCGGCGGAATGAAAGCGGAGGGCGAATCGAGGCGGCGCGCGACACGGGCCACATCCCTGGCGTGGAAGTCGATGATGGAAATTCTATTGCGGGGACCAATTAAAATACCGTGGAGGGCCTCGGCGTCCGCCCGCCGCGATTTTCCGCCTCACGGACGAATCGACGGACGCATCCGTCCCATGTTTAACCCCCTTTTTAAGCGGGGGTGTCGAAACCGGCGGCGGAAACGCCCCTTCCGCCGAGGTCTCGTAGGGAATATCCCGCCCGTCGGGAAAATCGTCAATCCCGCCGACGCGCGATGAGAACCTGCGCCCTGTCCGAACGCTTGCGCCGCCTCGCACCAACAAGACGGTCCCGCGTGCCCGGCGGATTGCTCCTTCGCCGCGCCCGTTGTCGATTCGTCGGACAGTACCGGCCGTGGGCCGACACCGCATCCACGTCCATGCGATTCCGATTCAAGTCCCGGACAGGACACTTGGTGTCGCGCGGGCGGAACTCTTCTCACTCCCCGCTTGCCCGCCGCCGCGCCGCGTGGTCGAATAGTCCTTCCCGCCGGTTCCCACCTCCCGCTCGGAGCGCCCTCGTGACCCGCCTGCTCGCCGCGTTCGCCGTCGTCGCCGCCCTCTCGTCCGCCGTCGCCGAGGACTGGCCCGGCTGGCGCGGTCCCCGCCGCGACGGCACCGCCACCGATGCCACTTACGCCACCACCTGGACGGCCACCGAGAACGTCGCCTGGACGGTGCCCGTCCCCGGCGTCGGCCACTCGTCGCCCGTCGTTTCCAAGGGGAAAGTGTTCCTGACGACGTGCCTGGACGCCGACGGCGGGAAGGGCGAGCCGAAGAAGCGTCAGTTGCTCTGCCTCGACCGCGACACCGGCAAGACGCTCTGGACCGCCGACGTGATGGCCGCCAAACTCGAACCCAAGCACAAGCTGAACAGCCACGCCTCCGGCACCCCCGTCGCCGACGGCGAGCGGGTGTACGTCACCTTCCACGACCAGCCGAAGCTGCGGGTCTTCTGCTACGACTTCGCCGGCAAGAAGGTGTGGGACGAGTCGCCCGGCGAGTTCCACTCCGTCCACGGCTACAGCAGTTCGCCCCTGCTTTTCAAGGACTTGCTGATCGTCAACGGCGACCAGGATCCGAAGGAGGACGGCAAGGCGTACCTCGTCGCGCTGGACAAACTGACCGGCAAGGAGCGGTGGCGGATCGACCGACCGAACCGCCTCCGGTCGTACTGCCCGCCGGTGCTGATCGACGTGGCCGGCACGCCGCAAATGGTCCTCACCGGGTCGAAGTGCGTGGCCAGCTACGACCCGGCCACCGGCAAGCAGCTCTGGCTGGTGAACGGCCCGACCGAGCAGTTCGTGTCCAGCGTCGTCTATCACAAGGGCATCGTCTTCCTGACGGCCGGCTTCCCGGAGCGGTGGGTGATGGCCATCCACCCGAGCTGGCCGTGGTCCGCGAAGCCGGCCCCGTTGGTGCTGTGGAGCGAGAAGAACAAGGGCGGGTACGTGCCCAGCCCGGTGGCGACGGACGGCCTCGTCTTCTGGGTGACGGACGAGGGCATCGCCGGCTGCCGGGACATCCGCACCGGCGAAGCGAAGTGGGACGAGCGGCGGCCGGGAGGCCACCAGTCCGGCTCCGGCGTGGTCGCCAACGGCAACATCTACTTCACCGACGACAACGGCCAGACCGCCGTGTTCAAGGCGGCCGGCGAGTTCAACGTGGTCGCCGAGAATCGGATCGGCGAGAAGTGCTTCGGCTCCCCGGCCTTCAGCGACGGCGACATCTTCCTCCGCGGCGACAAGCACCTGTTCAAGATTCGGGCGAAGTGACATCGAATCGGGACGACGGGTAACTGTCCTGTTAGCCCGCCGCGCCAGCAAGGGGCCAACCACTCAGGGGTTGG
>JAYUFU010000593.1:0-24115 GCA_043738505.1 Fimbriiglobus sp.
CCGACAAACTGAGACACTGCCGGATTTTGAGATGAGTCCGGCGGAAGTCGGGTCAACGGGCCGCCGTCGAGTTGTCCAGTTCCAGGTTCACGGCCAGCACGTTCACCAGCGGCTCGCCGGCCAGGCCCAGCAGCGGGGTGAACGCCTTCGCGGTCAGCACCGCCTCGATGTCGGCGACGGTCTTGCTCCGTGCCGCCGCGACGCGGGCCACCTGCAACTTCGCGGCGGCGAGCGTCAGGTGCGGGTCGAGGCCGGAGCCGGACGTGGTCACGGCGGCGGCGGGCACGCTCGATTCCCCGGCGAAGTCGTCCTTCAACTGCCCCTCGACCCGCTCCCGCAGCTTCGGGTTGTTCGCGCTCAAGTTGCTGCCGCTCGACGCGGCGGCGTTGAACCCGGCGGCGGACGGACGGGGGCGGAAGTACTTCGCGTCCTTGAATTCCTGGGCGATGAGGAGCGCACCGCCCTTGCCGTCCGGCCCGGTCACGAGGCCGCCGGCCGCCGACGCGGGCGCGACGGCGCGGGCGAACCCCCAGATGAGCAGCGGGTACGCCACGCAGCAGAGGGCGAGGCTGCCGACCAGAAGCAACAGGTGCGACCGCAGGTGAGCGAGCATAGTCGAGTCTCCAACTCGGGGAGTTGTCAGGTTGTCGGACGGGAGCGGGCAACGAGCCGGAAACTATTTGGTGACATTCCGTCCATTTTGCTTGACAAAACCAAAAACGGAACGCATATATACCATCATGCGAATCGCGTGCGTCAGACGAGGCCGAAGGCGGACAGCGCGAGGTCGATCAGCTTGATGCCGACGAACGGCACCAGCACCCCGCCGAGGCCGTAGATGAACAGGTTCCGCCGCAGTAGCGCGTCGGCCCCGACCGGCCGGTAGCGAACGCCCTTCAGGGCGATCGGGATCAGCATCGGAATCACGATAGCGTTGAAGATCACCGCCGACAGGATGGCCGACTGCGGCGAGGCCAGGCCCATCGGGTCGAGCGCCTTCAACTGCGGCAGGGTGCCGGCGAACAGGGCCGGGACGATGGCGAAATACTTGGCCACGTCGTTGGCGATGCTGAACGTGGTCAGCGCCCCCCGCGTCATCAGCAACTGCTTGCCGATCTCCACGACTTCGATGAGCTTCGTCGGGTCGCTGTCCAGGTCCACCATGTTGCCGGCTTCCTTCGCCGCCTGGGTGCCGCTGTTCATGGCCACGCCGACATCGGCCTGGGCCAGCGCCGGCGCGTCGTTGGTGCCGTCGCCCATCATGGCCACCAGCCGGCCGCCCTGCTGCTCCTTGCGGATGTACGCCAGCTTCGCCTCCGGGGTGGCCTCGGCGATGTAGTCGTCCACGCCCGCCTGCTCGGCGATGCTCTTGGCCGTCAGCGGGTTGTCGCCCGTCACCATGACGGTGCGGATGCCCATCTTGCGGAGGCGGTCGAACCGCTCGCGGATGCCGGGCTTGAGGATGTCTTCCAGCACGACGATGCCGGCGAGCCGGTTGTCCTCGCACACGAGCAGCGGCGTGGCCCCCTGCGAGGCGACGGCGTTCACCCGCTCCTGCACGCCGGCCGGCACCGTGCCGCCGTTCTGCGTCAGGTACTTCAGCACGGCGTCGATGGCCCCCTTCCGCAGCCGGCGGCCGTCGGGCAGGTCCATGCCGCTCATGCGGGTCTGCGCGGTGAACGGCACCGGCACCGAACCGGCCGGGGGCACCACCGGGCCGTTCCCGGCGCGGCGGTGCAGCTCCACGATACTCTTCCCTTCCGGCGTGTCGTCGGCGGCACTGGACAGCGCGGCGATCTCGCCGAGGGTGGCGGCCGAGAATTCGCCGACGGGCCGGAACTCGGTCGCCCGCCGGTTGCCGAGCGTGATCGTCCCCGTCTTGTCCAGCAGCAGCGTGTCGATGTCTCCGGCCACTTCCACCGCCTTGCCACTCTTGGCGATCAGGTTGGCCCGCAGCGCGCGGTCCATGCCGGCGATGCCGATGGCGGCCAGCAGCGCGCCGATGGTGGTGGGGATCAGGCAGACCAGCAGCGCCACCAGCGTCGGGATGTCGGTGCCCAGGCCGGGACCGGCCCCGGAGTAGTCCTCCGCGTAACGGGCGAACGGCCACAGCGCGGCGGTGACGATGACGAAGATGAGCGTGAACGCCGACAGCACCAGTTGCAGGGCGATCTCGTTCGGCGTCCGCTGGCGGGACGCCCCTTCGACGAGCGCGATCATGCGGTCGAGGAACGACTGCCCGGCGGCCGCGCTCACCCGCACGAGGATGGCGTCGGACAGCACCCGCGTGCCGCCGGTGACGCCGCTCCGGTCGCCGCCGGCCTCGCGGACCACCGGCGCGGACTCGCCGGTGATGGCCGACTCGTCCACGGAGGCGATGCCTTCGATGATCTCGCCGTCGGCGGGAATCATCTGGCCGGTTTCGACCAGCACCAAGTCGCCGGTGCGGAGTTTGGTGGACGGCACCTCCTCGAGTGCGGAATGCGGAATGCGGAATGCGGATTCGGAACGCCGGTCCTCATTCCGCGTTCCGAGTTCCGCGTTCCGCACTCTGCGTGCGGGCGTGTCCTGCCGGCTCTTCCGGAGGCTGTCGGCTTGCGCCTTGCCCCGCGCCTCGGCCAGCGCCTCGGCGAAGTTGGCGAACAGCAGCGTCAGCAGCAGCAGCACGTCGAGCGCGATCAGGTAGCCGAGGGTGGCGACGGTGGACGCCGGGTTCGCCACTTTCACGGCGGTGAACGCGAGGGAAAGGATCATGCCCACCCAGACGGTGAACATGACCGGATTCTTCCACTGCACGGTCGGCCGCAGCATGGCGACCGACTGGCCTGCGGCTTGTTTCAGCAATGTCCGGTCGAACAGCGACAGGGCGCGGCTCTCGCGGCGGGCGGTTTTGGCGTCGGCGGTCAACATGGTTTCAAGTTCCAAGTTCCAAGTTTCAAGTTGAAGGCATCAGGTCTTGAAACCTGAAACTCTGAAACTTGAAACCCGTGGGGTCACTGGCCGAACGACAGGTGTTCGGCGATGGGGCCGAGGGCGGCGGCCGGCAGGAACAGCAGCGCCCCGACCAGCAGGATGGTGCCGAGCAGCACGGCGGCGAACGTCGTCGTGTCGGTGCGGAGGGTGCCGGCGGTGAACGGCGTCGGCCGCTTCCGCGCCAGACTGGCGGCGATGGCGATGGGCGCGATGATCGGCACGAACCGGCAGATCACCATGATGACGCCCGTGACGATGTCGTAGGCTCCCGCGACGTGGCGGGCCGTCAGCCGGTCGTCCCGCTTCTGAGTGTCCTTCAGGTCGTCGTCGTTCTCCTCGGTCACGCCGACGGTGTCGGCCAGCCCTTCGAAGCCCGACCCGTTGTTCGCGCTGGCCGAGGTCATCTCGTAAAGCGTTTCGCTGAACCCGTGCGGGCCGGGGTTGTTCTTCGCGGCGTCGGCCCACCCCATCTGGCAGAACAGGCCGGTCGGGGCGAGGATCATGAGCGGGTGGATGAGCAGCGCCAGCATGGCCAGCTTCATCTCGCGGGCCTCGACTTTCTTGCCCAGGTACTCCGGCGTGCGGCCGACCATCAGCCCGGCCAGGAACACGGCGACGATCAGGTAGACGAACAGGTTGATGAACCCGACGCCGACGCCGCCGAAGATGCAGTTCAGCCACATGCCCGTCAGCGGCACGGTGCCGGTCAGAGGGTTCAGGCTGTCGTGCATGCAGTTCACCGACCCGTTCGACGTGCAGGTGGTGGCGGCCGTCCACGTCGGCCCGGCGCTCGGCCCGAACCGCAGCTCCTTGCCCTCCAGGTTGCCGGCGGACTGATCCAGCGGCAGGCCGGACAGACCGGGGTTCGGCTTCGCTTCCAGCGACACCGCCGTAACCGTGAGCGCGGCGAGCAGCAGCAGGCAGACGAGGAACAGCATCCGCGCGTGCCTCTCGGCCTTCAGCATCCGACCGGCCATCAGCAGGCAGGCCATTGGCAGCATGAGTATCGCCACGCATTCCAGCAAGTTCGTCCACGCCGACGGGTTCTCGAACGGGTGGCAACTGTTCGCCCCGAAGTACCCGCCGCCGTTCGTCCCCAACTGCTTGATGGCCTCGACCGCCGCCACCGGGCCGCGACTGATGGTCTGCTCCGCGCCTTCCAGGGTGGTCACTTTGGCCGCCCCCTCGAACGTCATCGGTACGCCGCCGAGGACGAGCAGCCCGCCGGTGACGACCGCGAGCGGCAGCAGCACATACACCGTCACCCGCCAGATGTCGAGCAGGCAGGTGCCGAGGTGCGAATCACCGCGCAACCCGCGCAACACCGCCAGCAGGGCCGCGAGGCCGATGGCCGGCGTGACGAACTGCTTCCACATGACGGCCGTCATCTGGCTCAGGTAGCTGAGGTGCTGTTCGCCGCTGTAGTGCTGGAGGTTGGTGTTCGTCAGGAACGAGGCGGCCGTGTTGAACACGGTGGACGGCGCGAGCGGCCCTTTGCCGTCGGGGTTCAGCGGCAGCTCGTGCTGGAACGCCAGCACGAGGAAGCCGAGGACGAACACCAGCACGTTGAACGTGAGGAGGGAGAAGCAGTACCCCTTCCACGACTGGCCGCCGGTGTCGAGCAGCCGCTCGAGGCGGTTGGCGGCCGGGCGGTCGAGGACCGCCGCGAGGTAGCGGGCGAGCGGCACGGCCAGCGCCGCCGACAGGCCGAGGACGAGAACGGGAATGAGCCACATGGGAGCGAACCCCGGTTAGAACCATTCGGGCCGGTCGTGTTCTGCTCGCTCCGCGAGCGGTCCTCAAACCCGAAGACCGCTCGCGGAGCGAGCAGAACACTTTCAGAACCATTCGGGCCGCAGCAGGGCGGCCACGAGGTAGGCGAGCAGGAACACCACGACCACCGCGGCGACGACTTCCATCGGCGAACCCTCCAGTTACACGCGGTCGCAGAACCACGCGAAGGCGGCCATGAGCGCGATCAGGGCCAGGCCGAGGACGAAAAGGAGCATCATCACGAAACCCTCTGAGGAGACGGTGGACACAAAGCACTTCGGATGCCGAACTCGGAACGGCAAGGAATCCAAGGGAAACGCGGCGGGTGGCAGACGGAATCCGCCCGCCGCCTTGCACTTCGCCCGGCCGACCTTGCAAAATGCCCGGCATGAACGTCCTCGTGATCGACGACGAGCCGACCATCCGCCGCGCGCTGCGAGCCGCGCTGGAGGCGATGGGTCACGTCGTCGTCGAGGCCGGCACGGCCGCGGCCGCGCGGCGACAGGTGGAGGATCACGCCATCGAACTGGCTTTCCTGGACTTGCGCCTCGGCCGCGACGACGGGTTGTCACTGCTGCCGGAGTTGCTGGCCTCGTCGCCGGCGCTCGCCGTCGTCGTCGTCACGGCGCACGCCACCATCGGCTCGGCCGTGGAAGCCATGCGGCGCGGGGCGTTCGACTACCTGCCGAAGCCGTTCACCCCGGATCAGATCCGCGTGTCGCTGGAGCGGTGGCGGACGGTCAGCGGCCTCCGCCGCGAGGTGACGCAGCTCCGCGAGCAGGTGAAACGCGCGTCGCCGGACGCCGACCTGACGACCGACGAGCCGGCGATGCAAAAGCAACTTGACGTGGCGTTCCGAGTCGCGGCGACCGATGCCACGCTGCTCGTCCGCGGCGAGAGCGGCACCGGCAAAGGGGTGTTGGCACGCGCCGTGCATGAAAGAAGCACGCGAACGGCGAAGCCGTTCGTCGTCGTGCATTGCCCGAGTCTGTCGGCCGAGTTGCTGGAAAGCGACCTGTTCGGCCACGCCAAGGGCGCGTTCACCGGCGCGGTGACGGCGACCGAAGGGAAGGCGGCGGCGGCCGACGGCGGCACGCTGTTCCTCGACGAGATCGGGGATTTGCCGCTGCCGCTGCAACCGAAGTTGCTGCGGTTCCTGCAAGACAAGCAGTTCGAGCGCGTCGGCGAAACGAAGACCCGCACCGCCGACGTGCGGCTGATCGCCGCCACCAACCGGCCACTCGAAGTCGAGGTGAAGGCCGGCCGCTTCCGCGAGGACTTGCTCTACCGGCTGAACGTGATCGAGGTCACGCTGCCACCGTTGCGGGAACGGCCGAAGGACATCCTGCCGGTGGCGGAGCGGTTGCTCGGCGGCTTCGCGGCGCAGTTCGGCAAGGCGGCCATAGCGTTTACCGCCGAGGCGCGGGAGGCGATCCGCAAGCACCCGTGGCCGGGCAACCTCCGCGAGTTGCGGAACGCCGTCGAGCGCGGGGTCATCCTGTGCGGGGCGGACGGCGTCGGGGTCGAACACCTGCCCGCCCTCGGCGGCGAGTCCGGGACCGTAGAACTCGGCGGCGACGCGACCATCGACGCGCTGGAAGCGGAACACCTGCGTCGGGTGCTGGGCCGCGTGGCGACCCTGGACGACGCGGCGGCCGTGCTGGGCATCGACGCCAGCACCCTGTACCGCAAGCGGAAGAAACTGGGGCTGTGACAACGAGGTGACAGCGTGACGCTCCGCCGGCGGTTACTCCTGGCCGTGCTGCCCCTGGGCCTGCTGCTGCTCCTGCTCGGCGGGGCCGGCGGCTGGCTGCTGCTCAACCTCGGCCGCCGGTCGGACGCCATCCTGCACGAGAACTACGACAGCATCCGCGCGATGGTGCAGTTGACCGACGCGGCCGACCGCCTGGAGCGCGCGGCACTCGCCGGGGATCGAGCGGGATACACCGCCGCGCGGACGGAACTGCTCGACCAACTCGCCGTCGAGAACGGCAACATCACCGTCATGCCCGACGAGCCGCGACTGGCCGCCGAACTGACAATCGCCGCGACGGAATTCACCACTGCCGGCGACGCCGACCCGCCGCGCCTGGCCGACGTGCGGCGGTTGCTCCCGGTCGTGAAGGCCGCCGCGACCGCCGTCCTCCGGCTGAACCAGGACGAGATGGAGCGGGCGAACCGGGCCGCGCAGCGGACGGCGACGCGCTCGCTCGTCGGATTCACCATCGGCTTTCTCCTCGCCGCCGCTCTGGCGGTGCTGTTCACCTACCGCGTGGTGGCGGCCGTCGGCCGACCCATTCACGAGTTGACCGGGGCGGTGCGGGCGGTGCGCGGCGGCGACCTGACCCACCGCATTCCGGACGGCCGGCGGGACGAGTTCGGCGAACTCGCGTCGGCGTTCAACGACATGGCCGAGCAGCTGTGGCTCATCAAGCAGACGAACTACCGCACCCTCGTCCGCGCCCGCGAGGCCGCCCGCGCCACCATCGACTCGTTCCCCAGCCCGGTGCTGGTGATCGACCCGGAGGGGCGGGTGGAGTTGGCGAACCCGGCCGCGCGGCGGCTGTTCGGCCTGACCGCGCCGGCCGCCGTGTGGTCCCCGCCCGACGCCCTCCGCCAGCCGCTCGCCGACGCCCTCCGCGACCAGCGGGCGTACCTGACGGACACGTTCGACCAGGCGCTGACGCTCCGCGCCGACGGCGGCGAGCGGGTCTATTTGCCGCAGGTCCGGCCCATCCGCGGCGACCGGGGCGACACCCTCGGCGCGGCCGTGGTGCTGGACGACGTGACGCAGTTCCGCCTGCTCGACCAACTGAAGGGGGACTTCGTCGCCACCGTCGGGCACGAACTGAAGACGCCGCTGACCGGCCTCCGCATGGCCGTCCACCTGCTGCTGGAGGAAGCCGTCGGGCCCCTCGCGCCGAAGCAGGTGGAACTGCTGATCGACGCCCGCGACAACGCCGAGCGGCTGTTCGCCCTGGTCGAGCAACTGCTGGCGCTGGCCCGGCTGGAGGACCGCCGGGAGTTCCTGTCGCTCGAACGGATTCCCGTCGAAGACCTGTTCCGCCGGGCCGCCGACGCCGTGACCGTCCGCGCCGCTGACAAGGCCGTGTCAGTGATCGTGGAGGACACGTCGGCCGTTCCGCCGGTCGCCGCCGATCCGGTGCGGTTCGGCCACGCCCTGGACAACCTGCTGACGAACGCCGTCACCTACACCCCGCCCGGCGGGACGATCACCCTGTCCGCGTCCGCCGACGGCGACCGGGTGCGGTTGACCGTCGCCGACACCGGCGTCGGGATTCCGGCCGACCAACTGCCGCACGTCTTCGAGAAGTTCTTCCGCGTGCCCGGCGACGACCACCCGCCGGGCACCGGCCTCGGCCTCGCCATCGTGCGGGAGATCGTCGCCGCGCACGACGGCGACATCTCCTGCGAAAGCACCGTCGGAGTCGGCACCACGTTCCGCCTCGCGCTGCCGATTTGGAAGGAGGGACGGGCATGACGCCGCCGACCGACCGCCCGCGCCCGGAGCATTTCCTCTCCCTCATCCGCGAGCAGAAGCTCGGCCGGCTGAAGGTCTACCTCGGCTTCGCGCCGGGCGTCGGCAAGACGTTCGAGATGCTGCAAGAGGGCCAGCGGCTGAAGCGCCAGGGGGTGGACGCGGTCATCGCCGTCGTCGAGACGCACGGCCGCGCCGACACCGCCGCGCAGGTGGGCGACTTGGAGCAGGTGCCCCGCCGCCGCGTCGAGTACCGCGGCGTCGGGCTGGACGAGATGGACCTGGACGCCGTGCTGGCGCGCCGCCCGGCCGTCGTGCTGGTGGACGAGCTGGCCCACACGAACGCGCCCGGCAGCCGCTTCGCCAAGCGGTATCAGGACGTGGAGGAGCTGCTCCGGCAAGGGCTGCACGTCATCACCACCATGAACGTGCAGCACCTGGAAAGCCTGTGCGACGTGATCGAGCGGTTCGCCGGGGTGAAGGTGAAGGAGCGGGTGCCGGACTACGTGTTGAGTCAGGCGCACCAGATCGTCAACGTGGACCTGCCGGCGGAAGACCTTCAGGAGCGGCTGGCGGCCGGGAAGATTTACCCGACGGATCGCATCGAGCGGGCGCTGGGCAACTTCTTCACCGGGCCGAACCTGAGCCGCCTCCGCGAACTGGCACTGGAGGAGGTCGCGCACCTGCTCGACCGCCAGCGGGAGAAGGCCGGCGACACGGCGACCACCGGCTCGGAGCGGGTCGTGGTGCTGGTCAGCTCCCGCAGTCCGACGGCGACGCGGCTGCTGCGGAAGACGGCCCGGATCGCCGACCGCCTCCGCGCCCCGTGGTTCGCGGTGTATGTGCAGACGCCGAGCGAACGGGCCGAACGGGTGGACGCCGAGACGCAGCGGCGGGTGGCCGACACGCTCACGCTCGCGCGGCAACTCGGCGGCGTGCCGGTGGAACTGAAGGGGGACGACTTCGCCACGGCCGTCGCGGAGTACGTCCGGCGGCACGCCATCACGCACGTCGTCGTCGGCCGCAGCGGCCGCGCCGGCTGGCGGCGGTGGTTCGGCCTCTCCCCGCTGGACCGCCTGCTGGCCGCCATCCCGACCACGGATGTGGTCGTCAGCGGGGGCTGATGGTGCGATGCCGTCCCGCGATTCCGGCCGCCGAATCCGAGCCACCGTGTCCACTCCCACTAAACTGTCTGAATGCTTATCGCTCTCGACACGTGGACCGACAACGTCCGCACCGCCCTCGCCGGGTATTCGGAAACGCTCCTGCGGGCGGTCGCCGGGAACCTCCTGAAGCCGCGAAACCCCCTCCCGCTGGAGGAGTTGCCCGACCGCATTCTCGCCAGCCTGGCGAACTCGCCGGTGGTGGACCGCCGCATCCAGGGGCTGCCGCCGGCCGCGCGCAAACTGCTCGCCGTCATCGGCCTGACCCGCCGGCCGAAGTGGAAAGTCGGGCACCTCATCACCCTGTCCGCCAGCCTCGGCCACGTCGAAGGGTTCGCCCCACTCCGCACGCTGCTGGACCTCGGCTTCCTCTACTTCGACCGCCCCGCCGACGCCCCGCCGCTGGACACCTTCGACCCGCCGCTGACCGACGACGGCACGGTGAACGCGGTCGTGTTCGCCCACCCGATGGTGTCCGAACGGGCCAAGGCGGAGGCGTTCGGCCTGCCCGACCTGACCGCCACCGAGGGGCCGAAGGCGACCGAGGTGCCGCGGCTGGCCGACGGGCTGGAGTGGCCGCTCCGCGTCGCGGCGGTGTGGCAACTGGCCACCGAACTGCCGTTCCGCCGCACCCAGTCGAACGCCCTGTTCAAGCGGGACGCGCAGCGGCTGCAAGGGAGCGACCTGCTGTCCGGCCCGCCGTCGGATCACGTCACCGCCGTCGTCGAGGCGGGCGGATTGGCGTTCGCCTGGCTGGCCGCCGCCGGGCTGCTCGTCCAGCGCGAGGACGAACTGCACGCCGGGCCGGAGCCGCTGCCGACCGAACCGCTGTACGAGACGCTGGCCGACCTGACCGCCGCGCTGTTCGGCGTCGAGACGTGGGATCCGCTCACCGGCACGGGCGGCACGCCGGTACTGCTGCCGCCGTTCCCGTCGGCGGGCGTGCTATCCCTGCTGCTCCTGGCGTCGGCCGGCGGGTGGGTGGAGCCGGCGGCCGTCGCCACATGGCTGTGGGAACACCACCCGTCGTGGCAGGGGGTACTGACGAGGGAGGCGCAGAAGGAGTCCGGCCGGCCGTGGGTGGAGGCGTACCTGCTCGGCGTCGCGTACCCGCTCCGGCTGGTGGAAGTGATCGACCGGGGCGGCTGGTTCGTGCGGCTGTCGGACCTCGGCCGGTGGCTGTTCGCCGGCGGGCCGAAGCCGCCGGAGCCGCCGGCCTTCCCGCAGGCGGTGCTGGTGCAGCCGAACGCCGAACTGCTGGCCTTCCGTCAAGGACTGACGCCGCAGTTGATCTCCAAGCTGACCCGGTTCGCGCGGTGGAAGGCGCTCGGCGCGGCGTGTACCCTCGAATTGACGCCGGAGCAGACGTACCGCGCGCTGGAGTCCGGCCAGACCCTGGCGGGCATTCTGCAAACGCTGAACCAGCACGCCACCCGCCCGGTGCCGCCGGCCGTCGCCGACCTGTTGCAGCGGTGGGCGAACAAGCGGGACCGCATCACCGTGTACACCGCCGCCACGCTGGTCGAGTTCCAGACGGCGGCGGAACTGGACGTGGCCGTGTCGCGGGGCATCGTGGCGGTGAAGGTGACGGATCGCATCGGCGTGTGCGCCGACGGCGGCGACCCCGACTTCAAGCACCTGCGGCTGACCGGCAACCGCGACTACGACGCCAAGCCGAGCCGGTGCGTGACCGTCTCCGACGACGGCGTGACGCTGGCCGTGGACGCCGGCCTCGCCGACCTGTTGCTGGACGCCGAGATCGGCCGCATCGCCGACCCGATCCCAGACGAGGGCAACGGGGCGCGGCGGTTCCGCATCACCCCGGAGAGCGTCCGCCGGGCGGCCGTCGGGGTGCCGACGGACGAACTCGACGCCTGGTTCGTCACCCGCACCGGCGAGCGGATGCCGGCCCCCGGCCGGCTGTTCGCCGTGGCCGCCGCCATGCCCGCCTCGCACGTCGCCCGGTTGACCGTCCTGCGATTGCCGAACGCCGACGCGGTGGACGGGCTGCTCCAGTGGCCGACCACCCGCCCGCTGGTGTCCGACCGCCTCGGCCCGAAGGCGGTGGCGGTCGAGGAGGAGAACCTGCCGGCGCTGCTGGAGGTGCTGCGGCAGCTCGGCGTCAAGGTGGACGTGGGGTGACGGCGCGCCGGCGGACGATAACCCCGGCGGCGCGAGCCGCCTGGGTGACCGCAACCCGTCGGGCGCGGTCAGACCAGGGCCGTCTTGTTGGCGAAGTATCCCTGGCTACAGGGGTACATGTTCATCACCAAGGAGTTGCCCTGCGTGGGGGCCACGACGATCAGCGCCGCGTAGTCGAGGCCGGCCGTAACCTTGTTCTCGTGTTCGTCGATGCTCCGGCCGATGTAGGGGCTGGGCGTGCCGACGATGTAGAGGAACCGCTCGTTCGGGTGGTCGGCGTTGACGAGGTATTGCCCGGGCGCGCGGATGGCCGCGGCCAGCAACTCGGCGAAGTCGCCGGCGGCGATCTTCACGGAGGTGGTGGACGAGCAGGGCTTGTTGACGCCGAAGTGCTTCGCCTGGGGCTTTTTCACCGTCGGCCCCCCGACCATGTGGTCCACCTGGCGGTCGGACAACCCCTTGTAAACCGCCAGGCTGGTCACCTGCACCGTGCTGAGTTTTTTGAAGTAGCCTTTGACCGCGTGGTCCGTCTTCGCCGCCTCGAACGCGGACGCCTTGTCCACATGCTTCTTGAACAGGTAGCCGTTGGTCTCGGTCATCATGGTGAACAGCTGGCTGCCGCCCAATTTCCTCAGGGCTTGAATGGCACCGGTCGCGCGGGTCAACGAGATGGGCATGGTCGCTCCAGGGGTTGGGTGTCGGCCGTGGGGGTGGCCACGAGGCAGTACGGACGGGCCGCTCGGAATCTATCACCGGCGGCGGGCCGATCCGCGCGGGGATTCCGCCGGCCGGGGCTGGCCTTCGGTTGCGGGAGTTCGCCCTCCACTTCTTTACGGTTCGCTCGTCACCCCTTGGCTGCTGACACCCGCACCTCCGACGCAACGGCCACCCCGGATTGACTGGACAAACTATTTCCGACTCGGCCAAATCCCGAATCGGGCCATCGGTCTAGTTCGCTTCCGAGTCGGTGGACTGGGCTCACGCCGGCGGGTGCGGGTGGCCGATGAATCCGGGATGACCACCCCCACGATCACATACTCCCCTGGCGTCCGTCCGAACACCGTTCGCGCGGCGGACGGGACCGTTCTCACAGCCCCCGCCGATTGGGTTCTGCTGCCGCCCGGCGACGCCGCCCTGACCCGCCGAGTGAAGGCCGCCGGCGACCACTGGGCCGTCGCCGAGAAGCGCGGCCGCAAGGTGTTCTCGCGCGGCCTGTGGGCACCGGCCGCGACCGTCGAGCGCATCCGGGCGGAACTGGAGGCCGAGCGGTCCACCGAGCAATTCGCCAAGCGGAAGGAAGCCGACGCGGCGCGACGGGAGAAGGCACAAGTCGCCTACGTCGAGGACTTCCACGGAGCGGTCGTGTCGTTCCTCGCGTTCCACCCCGCGCACGCCGACCTCGCCGACAAGCTGGCCCACGCCGTCACCGTTCACGCCACCCCGGTCGGCAGCGGGACGGTCGCGCGGACCAAGCGGATTCCCGTGGACGAGCGGGCGGAAGCGGCGGTTGTCGCCTGGATGCGGCACCAGACCACCGGCTATGACGGCATGGTCATCCCGCGCGTGAAGGGCAAGCGGCGGGAGGTGCGGCGGATGCTCGCCGGCCGGTCGAAGGAGTTGCTGGCCCGCTACCGCCGGGCCGAGTCGGCGAGCGCGGATTGCCCGTTGCGGAAGGCGTTGGCCGCCGGTTCACCACCCGGCGGGTAGCGGCTCCTTGGCCTCCGCCGGAGGGGTGATGCCGAGGGCATGGCAGACGATGGCCGCCACCGCCAGGGAATTGGTCGCCTCCGGCCGCTCGCCCAGCTTCGGCACGCCGGCCCCGAATGCCAGCAACGGGACGTGCGTGTCGTAGTCGTGTGCCGTGCCGTGCCCGGCGACCGAGTATCCGCCCGTGTTCTTCCCGGTCAGCAGATACGGCTTGTGAACCATCACCACGTCGCCGGAGCGGTCGGGGTGCCAGCCGAGTTGCACCCGGCGGGCGAGCGGGTCGGCCAGCGGCGGGCCGGCCAGGACCGACCGGGGGAACGCGGTCTGCATGTGCGGCCGGTTGCCGATCCACTCGGCCGCGTACCGCTCCACGTCGGCCCGCGACTTCCCTTCGGCTGCCAAGAGCGAGTCGTTCAGGTACAGGTCGGGGTAGTTCACCTTCTTCACCCACAGGTCGGCCGCTCCGGGTTTGTCGCCGAGCGGGCCGAAGGTGTCGTCCAGCGCCTTGCCCAAGTCGGCCAACTCCGCCGCCGGCTCGAATCGCTCGACCCCCGGCACCGCGGTCGCCGTCAGTTCCGGCAGCGGACAGACGCCGTGATCGGCGGTGAGGACGAGCGTGTAGTTCGCGCGGCCGACGGTCTCGTCCAGATGCCGGATCATCTCCGCGAGCAGCCGATCCGAGCGGGCGGTGATGTCCTGCACCTCGTGCGAGTCCGGCCCCCAGGCGTGCCCGACGAGATCGTTCGACGAGAACGACAGGTAGAGCAAGTCTTTCGTCCCGCGCCGCCCCAGCTGCTCCGCCGCCAGGCAGGCGCGGGCGAAATCCCACAGCAGCTCGTTGCCGAAGGGCGAGGTTTCCACGGCGTCGTAGAAGCCCTTGGCGGGGGTCTCCAGTTTGCCCTTCAGCGGGTGCGGGAAGGTCTGGCCCATGCCGTTCACGCCCCGCCCCTCGGCCTCGAAGTCGTCGCGGCCGACGTACTTCTCCGAGTGCAGCAGCCGGTCCCACCGCCGGTGGAACCAGACGTCGGCGGGGCTGCCGTCGCGCGACGCGTTGAAGGCGACCACCCAGTCCGGCAGGTCGGCGCGGTAGTGGCTCGACGTGTGGAACTTGCCGACGGCGGAGTCGAAGCAGTAGACGCCGGCGTCCCGGCATCGGCCGGCCATCAGCACCGCCGCGCGGTCCTTCAACGACAGGCTGAACACGCGGGCATCCTTCTCGACGGCCTTCAGGTGCGACGCCACGCCGGGGACGAGCAGCCGCGCCGGGGACAGGCTCGCCGGCTCCTTGGCGGGTTCCGTCGCGCCGGGGACGCGCCGCGCGGCGGTGTCGGACGCGCAGTACACCTCTTGCCCGGTGTTCCGGTCGTACCACTTGTTCTCGACGACGCCGTGAACGCTCGGCGGAGCGCCGGTGCCGATGCTCGCGTGCCCCGGCCCGGTGGACGTGCAGGCGTAGGGCAGCCGCGCGTTCGAGTACCACACCCCGTCCCGCTTCACCTGCTCGAACCCGTCATCGCTCATCAGCCCCGGCCAGCGACTCAGGTAGTCGCCCCGCATCTGGTCGAAGACGACCACCACCACCAGCCGCCCGCCGGGGCGGACGGCGTCGGGCGGCAGTTCGTCGGTGAGGTGCGCGGCGACGTACCACCCGCCGCCGACCAGCAGCGCGAGCGTCGGGGAGAAAAGCAAGGCGAGTCGGAACAGGTTGCGCATGGTTGTTTGCCGTGATGACTGGCGGTCGCCGCGCCGACGGCGGATCCGCATTCCGGCCCCGATGGGGCCGCCGCCAACGGCTGGAGTCTACGCCACGAAGTGGGCACCCGTTCGGGCGATCCCGGCCTCACTTCGCCGGGGCGAGCGGCGTCGCCACCACGGCCTTCGGCGGGCCGTCCGCGACTTCGCCGAATTCCTTGAGGAACGCCGTCAGGTGGTCGGTCTTGAAGTGCGCTTCCAGCGCCGGTAGGTCGGCCCACTTCTCGACCAGGTGGAACGTGTTCGCGTCCTCGGTGGAGCGGTGGAACTCGTAGGCCCGGCAGCCCTTCTCCTTGAGTGTGGCGGCGGCCACCGTCGCGGCGGCAGCCTCGAACTTTGCCGCCGTGCCGTCCTTCACCTTCGCCGTGACCAGCAGCGTGAACGGCTTGTCCGCCCCGACCTTCTCCTTGACGGTCTTGAACAGGGCGGTGCCCGGCGGGTCTTGGGCGAAGACGGCCGACGGGACGGCGAAGAGCAGCGCGAGACCGAGAACGAGACGCATGGGGGGAACCTCGGAGGGGGGTGAAACGGGTCAGCCGTCGGATCACATCGGGATGAAATGGCAGCGATCCGCGAAGTCGTCTGGAATACCGACTTCGGCAATCAGCACCAACTCATCATAGAGTTGGCGGATCGACGTTCATGGCCGGACGAACAGCACGCCTGGCGAATGGCGACTGGCGGCTAGGTGTGCCGCCAAATGGCCCGGCATCGTCGTCACGTCTTCCGTCACTAGAATGCGCCCGTTGTCTTCGGCCCATTTCAGCAGTTGATCGTCGAGTGTGCCGAGCGGCGGAGCGCCGGGTTCGCCGACGCGAAGGACATCGACTTGGGTCGTCCGTCCCCGGTTGAATTGGCGAATCGCATTCGGAATCGCACCGTGCGTGTTTTCGTCCAGCAAGAACATTCGCGTTCCTCGGCGAGTGAAAACACATCGTGTGGGGTACGCGAACTCATCCGGCGCGGGCCGGTTGGAGGGCGGCGAATCGCCGGCGGAGTTCGGCCGTATTCAGGACCGGGCCGGCGGCGCGGAGGCGATCAAGTTCCGCCTGATACGCGGCGGCGTAGGCGTCCACCGCGACCGCGTTGTCCAGATAGTAGCCGATCAGTTGGTAGATGAGTGCGATGCGGATGTGCGGATACCGCGCCGCGAGCATCTCCGGCGATTCCCCTTGATTGAAGTAAAAAACGAAGTGGTACAGCGTGATCCGCGTGCCGGTGACGACGACCTCGCCGTCGGCCCGGTGGGTCAGGAACGGCGGCAACTCCGTAGACAGTTCCATCGCGGTGTCCCTCGTGACAAAGGCGAGTATTGGACCCATAGCAAAAGCCAATCAGCCGTCGGGCGTGTCGAGAATGCCTTGCAACCGGGCCGCCAACTCCGGCACGAACCGCGTCGGCCAGGTGGCGTCGATCAGCCCGACTTCGATCAGGTCGCGGACGTGCGTGCGGTCCTTGTCGCGGTTCGAGGTCAGCTTCATCCGCACCAGCGGTTCCAGGGCGAGGTGACAGTGGGTGCCGTCCGCGCTCATCTCCACATCGCTGACATCGGCGGTCGGCTCGGCGTACTCCGGCCGCACCTTCTCGTTGGCGAACAGGATGTGAACGGCGTCGCGTGCTTTCGACCCTTTGCCGTCCAGAAACATGTCGATGCTGGCGGCGTGGCGATAGATGAAGCCGGCCGCTTCCATCGCCGTGATCGCGGCCGGCAGGTCGGCGCGGTTGAGCAGAATATCCACGTCTTGCGTGTTGCGGACGGCGGCGGGATCGATGCGCGCCACCCAAGCGGCGACGGCGTTCCCGCCGATCACCGCGTAGGGGATGCCGCTGGCTTGCAGCACGGCGGTAGCGCGGCGGAGCCGCTCATGGACTTTCTCCACGGCGGTCACCATCCTTTCCCAGACGACGGGTCCGAACGCGATCATGATGGAATTGTATCGCCCCCCGGCACCCGGCCGCTACCGAATCTGCGGCCGGGCCGACCACACGGTCGGCAATTCCCGACTACCGACACTGTCTTCGCAGTTCGCCCGGTTTATCATGACGGAAACCCGTCCGCCGAGAGCTGCCGCCATGCCGTTCCGCTTGCTACTCGCTCTGCTCCTCGCCGTCCCCGCGTTCGCCACCGCCGCCGACCCGGAGCCGAAAGGCCCGCCGGAGTTCGCCGCGCTGAAGTACCGCCTCGTCGGGCCGTATGCCGGCGGGCGCGTCAGCCGGGCGTGCGGGGTGCCGGGCGACCCGCTGACGTACTACGCCGCGACCGCCTCCGGGGGCGTGTGGAAGAGCATCGACGGCGGGCTGACGTGGAAGCCGATCTTCGACGACCAACCGACCAGCAGCATCGGCAGCATCGCCGTGGCCCCCAGTGATCCGAACGTCGTGTACGTCGGCACCGGCGAGGCGAACATCCGCGGCAACGTGTCGCCCGGCGCGGGGATTTTCAAATCCACCGACGCCGGCAAAACCTGGAAGCACGTCTGGAAGCAGGTCGGGCAAATCGGCACCGTGGCGGTCCACCCGACGAACCCGGACATCTGCTTCGCGGCGGTGCTGGGCCACGCCTTCGGGCCGAACAAGGAGCGGGGAATCTACCGTACCAAGGACGGCGGCAAGACGTGGGAGGCGGTGTGCCAGAAGAACGAGGACACCGGCGCGTCGGACGTGGGCATCGACCCGAACAACCCGCGCGTGGTGTTCGCCGGCTTCTGGCAGACCCGCCGGCGGCCCTGGGAACACACCAGCGGCGGGCCGGGGTCGGACCTGTTCGTCTCCCGCGACGGCGGCGACACCTGGGAATCGCTGAAGACTCCAACGAGCCGCGACCGCAAGGGAGCGGCATCTGAACCGAAGAAAAACGGCCTGCCGCCCGGCATCTGGGGCCGCGTCGGGGTGGCGGTCGCGCCGTCGGATTCGACGCGGGTGTACGCCGTCATCGAAGCGGAGAAGGGCGGGCTGTTCCGCTCGGACGACGGTGGCGAGAACTGGTCCCTGGCCACCGACGACCGCAACATTCGCCAGCGGGCGTGGTACTACAGCACCCTCACCGTGAACCCGACCAACCCGGATGTGGTGTGGGCACCGCAAGTGCCGATGCTGAAGTCCACCGACGGCGGCAAGTCGTTCAAGAAGGTCGGCGGCTTTCACCACGGCGACCACCACGACCTGTGGATCGACCCGAAGAATCCGCAGCGGATCATCAACGCCAACGACGGCGGTGTGGACATCAGCACCGACGGCGGCAAGACGTGGTTCGCCCCGCCGCTTCCGATCACGCAGTTCTACCACGTCCACGCCGACAACCACACGCCGTACCGCGTGATGGGCTGTATGCAGGACCTCGGCAGTGCCAGCGGGCCGAGCAACAGCCTGACCGGGGGCACCGCACTGGGCGACTGGCGCGGCATCGGCGGCGGCGAGGCCGGACACGCGGTCAGCGACCCGAAGGACCCGAACATCGTGTACGCGGGGGAATACGGCGGCATCCTGACGCGGTACGATCGCCGTACCAATCAGGCGCGGAACATTAGCGTCGCGCAATACAACCCCAGCGGCATTGACCCGTCGAAGCACAAGTACCGCTTCCAGTGGACGGCTCCGATCCTCGTGTCGCAACACACGGGGGCGGTATACCACGCCGGCAACTTCCTCTTCCGCACCGCCGACGGCGGCAAGACGTGGGACAAGGTGAGTCCAGACTTGACCCGCGACGACAAGCAGAAGCAGGGGTGGAGCGGCGGGCCGATCACCGGCGACAACACCGGCGCGGAGACGTATTGCACCATCTTCGCACTCGCCGAATCGCCGAAGCAGAAGGGCCTGATGTGGGCCGGCACCGACGACGGCCGCATTCACGTCACGAAGGACGACTGCAAGACGTGGACGGAGGTGACGGCGAACGTGCCGGAGCTGCCGGATTGGGGCACGGTCGAGTGCATCGAGGCCAGCCCGCACGACGCCGGCACCGCGTACCTCGTCGTCGACAACCACCGCATGGACGACTACCGCCCGCACGTCTGGAAGACGACCGACTTCGGCAAGACGTGGGCGAAGGTCGTGGACGGCCTGGACGCCGGCGTTCACTGCAACGTGGTCCGCGAAGACCCGAAGAAGAGGGGGCAACTCTACCTCGGCACCGAATGCGGCATCCAGTTCAGCACCGACGCCGGCAAGACCTGGACGAGCTTGCAACTGAACCTGCCGACGGTGCCGGTGCATGGTTTGCAAGTGAAGGGCAACGACCTCGTCGTCGGCACCCACGGCCGCAGCTTCTGGATTCTGGACGACCTCACCGTGTTGCGCGAGTGGACGCCGACCGCGGAGGGGAAGCCGTTTCATCTGTATTCCGTGCAGCCGAGTACGAAGTGGTCCGTCGGCGGCGGCGGCTTCAATGCGAGCCGCGCCAGCACCACCAAGAACCCCGACAACGGCGCGGTGGTGTGGTATCACTTGAAGGACAAGCTGAAGGAGGACGCCACGCTGGAAGTGCTGGGCGCGGACGGCAAACTGGTGGCAAAGGCCAAGGCGAAGAAGGAGAACGACGACAAGAAGGGAGGAGACGACGAGGAGGATGAGGACGACGAGAACCAAGACAAGAAGGACCGCAAACTGCCGGCGAATGTCGGGTTAAATAAGTTCATGTGGGACTTCACCCACGACGGGGCCGACACCATCCCCGGCGCGAAGGTGGACTCCGGCAACCCCGGCATGAGCATCCCCGCCGCGCCCGGCAAGTACACGATCAAGCTGACCGTCGGGAAGGCGACGCAGACGGCGACGGTGGAGGTGTACCCGGACGCGAGGCTTGGTCCCCAGTTCTCGGAAGCAGAGGTGCGGGCGGGATTCGAGAAGGGGTTCGGTGCGAAAGGCCCGGAGTTTGATCGGGCGTTTTCGATGCTGAAGGATCAACAGGAACGCATGGTGAAGATGTTCGCGCGGGCCGACGGCAAGGAGCAGGAAACGCTTGCCCTCAAGGTCCGCGACCACATCCAACAACTCACCGATACCGTTCTCCGGTTGAAAGCGGTGCAGAAGCAGATCGGGATGCGGAAGGAACTGCTCAAGGACAACGACGGCGCGAAGCCGCAACTCAAGGACGAAGCGGCGTTCGCCAAGAAGCTCGCCACCCTCGAAGAGAAACTGCACAACCCGAAGGCGAAGGTCGTGTACGACGTGTTCGCCGCCAAGCCCGGCGCGATGCTGTACTCGCAACTCACCTGGCTGCTCGGCAACGTGACCGACGGCGACGGCGAGCCGTCGAAGGCGCAACTGGAACTGGAGGCGGAACTGGCGAAGACGCTCGTCGGGTACGTCGCCGAGTTCGACACGCTGACCGGCGAGGAGTTCAAGAAGCTGAACGACGCCGCGGCGAAGGCCGGGCTGCCGGTGCTGTACCTGCCGCCGCTGAAGGCGAAGGCCGAACCGAAGCCGGAGTCGAAGAAGACGGCCGACGTGTTCGCGCCGGGCAACCTCGTGGCGTGGTGCATCGTGCCGTTCGACGGCAAGAAGCGCGGGCCGGCGGAGCGGGTCGAGATGCTCAAGCGGCTCGGCTTCACCAAGTACGTCTACGACTGGCGGGCCGAACACCTGCCGACGTTCGACGCGGAAGTTCAACTCCTGAAAGCCGCCGGCGTCACGCTGCAAGGCGTGTGGTTCCCGGCGGGTGTTGGCAAGGACGGCGAGACCATCCTGGCCGTGCTGAAGAAGCACGACGTGAAGTGCGAGTTGTGGGTGATGCTCCCGCAGCCGGACGACAAGCTCGCACAAGACGAGAAGGTGAAAGCCGCCGCCGAGGGCGTCAAGAAGCTGGCGCAACTGGCGGCGAAGCAGGGGTGCAAGGTCGGCCTCTACAACCACGGCGGGTGGACCGGCGAGCCGGCGAATATGGCGGCCGTGGCGAAGGCGTGCGGCGAGCCGAACGTCGGCATCGTGTACAACCTGCACCACGGCCACGACCACATGAAGGCGCTGCCCGACGCGATCAAGGTGATGAAGCAACACCTGTATTGCATCAATCTGAACGGGATGCAGGCCGACGGCGAGAAGAAGGGCAACAAGATCCTCGTCATCGGCGAGGGCGATCAGGATGCCGTGTGGCTGAAGGCGATCCGCGACAGCGGCTATGCCGGGCCGGTGGGCGTCATCGGCCACACTGACGACGACGCCGAGGCGCGGCTGGCCGACAACCTGAACGGGTTGAAACTGCTGGCGAGCGGCACACCGTTCAAGGTCGGCGTCCGCACGCGGTCGGTGCGAGGCGCGCCGAAGTTTGAACTTGATCCGTCGAACGGCACATTTGTCGTCACTGACAAAGGTACGCATGGGGGGACTTGGGTACCTCGGACGACGCCGTTGCGTGTGTTCGTGGACAGCGACCCGGACATCGTGAAGCTCGCCGCAGGCACACCCGTCGCATCGGACATGATCACTGGCTCCGAAACCCAGTTCACGTTCAAGCCCCGCTTCCCGCCGGCACCGGGGGTGACGTACCGTGTGTTCTTCGACCGGGAGGCGGCGTTCGGGGTGAAGGGCGCGGGCGTGTATACGAACACGTTCTCGCTGCCGAAGGCCATCCAGACTAAGGCGACGACCATCCTGGCCGTGTATCCAACTGCCGACAAGCTGCTGGAGAACACGCTCCGCCTGTACATCCAGTTCTCCGCGCCGATGGCGAAGGGGGATGTGTACAAGCACATTCAACTTTTTAAGTCCGATGGTAAGCCGGTGTTCGCGCCGTTCCTGGAACTGCCGGAGGAACTGTGGAACCCGGACGGCACACGGCTCACGCTGCTGTTCGATCCGGGTCGGGTGAAGCGAGGGTTGAAACCGCGCGAGGAGGACGGGCCGATCCTGGAGGAAGGCAAGACGTTCACCCTGGTCATCGACAAGGCGTGGGAGGATGAGGCCGGGTTCCCGCTGGCCGCCGGGTTCAAGAAGACCGTCGCCGTCGGCCCGCCGGACGACAAGCCGGTCGATCCGGCCAAGTGGACGATCGACACCACGACGCCGGGGCGGGTGAAGGTCGCCTTCGAGAAACCGCTCGACCGCGCCCTCGCCGAGCGGATGATCTGGGTGGTGAACGCCGCCGGCGAGAAGGTCGGCGGGCTGACGGCGACGGTGAACGCGGATCAAACCGGCCTCACGCTCGGCGACCCGAAGGCGGTGTGGGCGAAGGGCAAATACAAGTTGGTGGTGAACGCGCGGCTGGAGGACGTGTGCGGCAACAGTGTCGGGCAGGCGTTCGAGGTGGACGTGCTGAAGCCGCCGACCAAGACCATCGAGACGACGACGGTGGAGGTGCCGTTCGAGGTGAAGTGACGGCCACGCGCCTTCGGTGCGCGGGGATTGTTGGAGCAGGCGACCGATCTCTCGGACGACCTGCGCGTGTTCCGGTTGTCGCAACCTGGATCACCTTCTCCGCCACCGCGTCCGGCGTCGGAATCGGGGGCGGGGGCGGGGAGGCATCCGTGCCTGGCGGTCGGGGAAACGGGTGCCAAACCGCGAGTGCCAAAATCCGTTGCTCCGGTCAGGGGTTGGGCTTGTCATCCGACACCGAGACAATAAAAATACACATCGCAAATGGCTGGCCACAGACACGGCAAGTCGATTGACTCAAGTGGCGCGGAAGAGGTTTGCCGGTGTGGAGTTCGGCAACTTGTTGGCATTCGCACCAAGTTTTGTCAAGTGGCAGACTGCGGTTTTCCTCGTGTGCGGCATTCGGGACTGTCGAAGTTGGGTGAGATCGGATCGATATTGGATTACCGCCGCCTTAGCTCAGCGGTAGAGCACGGCTTTCGTAAAGCCGGGGTCCAGAGTTCAAATCTCTGAGGCGGCTTTGTGGCAACCTTCGCAAGGGCAAACACTTGCGACGTTTTTTCCTCCCGGCGGTTGCGATATTTTCCATCTGGATCGGTTGGTTGTACCCGTCATTTTTGGTGACGTGAACTGTTTGACCCGTGATCTCAACCGAACACAACCTAAGTGTTACGCAGTTGCCGGTTTGGGGAGTCGGTAGCGGGGTTGTTCCAGGTACTTGCGGACGGCGTCGCGGATGATGGCCGTCTTCGCCTCCACCCAACTGACCCCGCGCCGGAAGCATGCGCACGAACCGCAGGAACGCTCGCAGAACCAGCCCGATGTGGTTCCGCTGCGCCTTGGCCGACCGCGCCTGGCACCGCTCGATCCCCGTGCATTGCTCGATCCCCCGGTGGTCGCTCTCGATGGCCCACGAGAACTCGGCGTACTGCCGTCGGGCGATCGCCGTCACCCCCAAGTCGTCGGTCGCCCGGTCCGTGGTGCCGCCGTTTGGGGCGACGATCCCGAATACCTTGACCAGTCCGAACCCCGGCCGCCAGACCACCATCCCGGCGGCCGAAATCGCCGTCGCCGTCAGCCGGGCGAGTGCCCTCCCGATCCCCGTTCGCCAGCCGGTTCCCCTTCGGCCGGGTGAGCCACACCCGCACGCACGGACCGCCTTCCGGTTCTCCAGGCTGCCGTACCAGCCGTCGAACGCCACGCACCGGGGCCGGAAGCCGCGGCCGTGGACGGTGCCGATCCTGTCCCGGAAGTGGTCGTTCTCGGTCTTCCCGTCGCGGGCCGCGTCGTACACCCGGTAATCGCACGGGATGTGGCGGTCCCCGTCGGTCCACAGCAGGGACACCAGGTTGATGCCGCGAACCACCGCCCGGTGCTTGCCCGACCCGTGGCGGGTGACCAACGCGATGGCCGTGGCGTACGGCTTGTCCGGGGTCGAGTCGTCGACCACGAGGATGCCGTCGTCCCGCCGCACCTGCGGTTCGGCTTCCGTCCAGAGGGTGTCCGGGTCCGGCTCCAGGCGGGTCAGGAGGCGGGTGAAGGCGTCGTGCGCCGGTGGGCGGGGGCGTCCGGCGGGACGCGGGCGGCCTCCGTCGCCGAACACGCCTTCGGGGTGGCGATGAGGAAGTCGATGGACTCGTCGGCCTCAACTTTCGGCGCATTCATGGCCGAACGATAGGCCCGGAATGACTGCCGCGCAAGCCGAACACCCCCAACTGCGTAACACCTACTGAATCGAAGGTCGTCCGCACTCTCCGAGTGCGGGTCGGCACCGCACTCGGAGAGTGCGGACCAC
>JAYUFU010000594.1:0-8712 GCA_043738505.1 Fimbriiglobus sp.
CTCGCGGAGCGAGCAGAGCACGCCAGCGAAGACTCCCCTCCCGGTCGCTGCGCGACCGACCTCCCCTCAACGAGGGGAGGTCGGTTGGTTCCCCCACCCGCCGTCTTCACCGCCCTTCTCAACCGCAACCAACCCCCGGGCGTCACTCCTTCAGCCCGAAGGTCTTCCGGATGAACCGCAGCTGCGTCTTCGGGTAGTGGCTGCCGGGGATGCCGTGGCGGGACGACGGGTACACCATCACCTCGAACTCCTTGTCCGCCTTCTGTAGCGCGTCGATCAGTTGCAGGCTGTTCTGCGCGTGGACGTTGTCGTCGATCAGCCCGTGGACGATGAGCAGCTTGCCGTGCAGGTTCTTGGCCGCCGTCAGCACCGAGGTCTTGTCGTAATTCTCCTTGTTCTCGGCCGGCAGGCCCATGTACCGCTCGGTGTAGATGGAGTCGTACAGCCGCCAGTCGGTGACGGGCGCGCCGGCGATGCCGGCCGCGAACTTCTTGCTGTGCGTCAGCGCGTAGGCGGTGATGTAGCCGCCGAAGCTGTGCCCGCTGAGGCCCACCCGCGTCGGGTCCGCCCACTTGTTCTGGCAGACCCAATCGACGACGGTCTCCAGGTCTTTCAGCTCCTGAATGCCGAGCTTCTTGTAGCTGGTCCACGCCGACTCGACGCCCTTGCCGCTGGCCGCACGGGGATCCACCCGCAGCACCACGACGCCGCTGGCGGCCAGGATTTGCTCGAACGTCCGCCCGCCGCCCCAGCCGTCGCGGACGGTCGGCGCGTGCGGGCCGGCATACGTCAGAATCCAGACCGGGTAGCGGTTCAGCTCGTGGAAGTCCGGCGGGTAGGTGATGGCCGCTTCCATCTCGAACCCGTCCGGCGTCTTGATCGTGGTCCGCTCGTAGCGGCCGAAGGCGTATTGCTCCTTGGCGTGAACCGGGTTGGTATCCAGAACGCGCAACACCTTCGTATACAGTTGCCGCAGCACGCTCACGGCCGGGGTGAGGTCGCCGCCGAAGCGGTCCACGTACAGCGTGCCGACCGGAGCCATCGAGATGGCGTGCGTCGGCTCCGGCGACGAGATCACCTGCACGTCCGGCCGGCCGAGCGTGACCAGGCACAGGTGCGTGGCGGTGGACCGCACCTTCGCGGCGGTGAAGTACACGTCCCCGCTCGCCTCATCGATCCGCTCGACGGCCTTCACGTCCCACTTGCCGTCCGTCACCGGGCCGATCAGCTTGCCGTCGGCCGCGTACCGGTACAGGTGCTTCCACCCGCTCCGCTCGCTGAGCATCAGGAACGACCCGTCCTTCAGGAAGTGCGGCTCGCCCAGGTCTTCCACCCACGCCGTGCCCTTCTCCGTGAACAGCACCGCCGGCTTGTCGAGGCCGGGCCACGTCACGAAGTCGAGCTTCGTCTGCCGGCGGTCCTGGACGTAGGCGAACGGGGCGGGCTTCTCGCCCGGCACCCAGCCGACGCGGGCGATCAGCGTGTCCTCCGGCTTGTACCCGTTCAGGCTGAGGAACGTCGGCGACGCCGTGCCGTCAACGGGCACCACGCCGAGCGACACCAGCGGGTTCGGGTCGCCCGGCTTCGGGTAGGCGATGAGTTCCAGCTTGCCCCGGACGGTGGCCGTGTCGGTGATGTTGAACTTCGGCACCTTCTTGTCGTCGAACCGCAGGAACGCCAGCCGGCCGCCGTCCGGACTCCACCAGAACGCCTTGCCGTTGCGGTTGAAGATTTCCTCCTCGTACACCCAGTCGGCGCGGCCGCTGAGGACGTCGTTCTTGCCGCCGTCGGTGGTGAGCTGCTTCGTCACTCCGTCCTTGAGCGACACCGCGAACAGGTTGCCGTCGCGGACGAACGCCACCCGGTTGCCGTCCGGCGAGAACGTCGGGAACTCGTGGCCTTTCTCCGTCGTCAGCCGCAGCGCCGGGGTGCCGTCCCGCCGCGCGAACACCAGCCCCGCGCCGGTGTCGATCAGCACGCCGGTGCGGGCCGGGTCGAAGGTGTAGCGGGGGCCGGCGATCCACTTAGGCAACTGCTTCGCGTCCAGTCCGGTCAGGCTCGCCAGCGATTTCTTGAGGTTCTCCGGATCGACGAACGGCTTGGCCACCCCGGTGCGGGCGTGGATTTCCCACAGCTTGCCGTCCTTGAATTGCAGCCAGTGTTCGCCGTCGGGCAGCCAGGTGATCTCGCCGAGCGGCTGACCGCCCAGCCCGCCGCGGCCCATGCCCAGGTCGGCCTCGCTGAACTTCTTCCCCGTCACGCGGTCCTCCGGCAGCGGCTTCGGCGGGCCGGTGAACAGCGGCTGCTCCTTGACCATCCGCAGCACGGGGAACGGCTGGCCGACCGTCAGCCCGGCGTCGAAGGCGTTCCACGCGGCCAGCCCGTCCTCGGCGAGCGGCTCCAGCAAATACGCGGCGAGCGTGCCGAGCGGTTGCTTGGTGCGGACGCGGAAGCTGCCCGGCTCGACCCGCACCGTCGCCGCGTCCGGCTTCACTTCCAGCTTCACGAGGTTGTGCTTCTGGAAGGGGTTGGCGGCGCGGTTCAACTCGATCACGGTGTACTGCTCGACGCTCACCTCGCACTGCTCGCGGACCTCGTCCACCTGAATGCCGTGGCGGCGCAGGGTGTCGGCAGCGGCGGCGTACTCGGCCGGAATCAGGTACGCGACGGGGACGGTCGCCTCGACGGTCGCCTCCACCTTGTCCACGATGGCGCACTCGTAATCCTTCGGCGTGTCCGTCTTCTTGCCGTTCTCCTCCACCCAGCCGAACACCGTCAGTGGCTTCTCGCGCGGCACCGACTTCACCCGCAGGGCCACCCGGTCGCGCGGCTTGCGGGCGTCGGCGGCGAGCTTCACCACCGCCGCGCGGTTCTCGGCGACGAACTCCAGGTTGCCCTTCACGAAGGCGTAACTGACCTTCACCCGATCCGCGTAGCTGGCGTAGGTGTACGACTCCGACAGGATGCCGAGGGTGCCGCGCAGGGCGAAGCTCTGGATGCCGTACCGCGGCTGACAGGGGTATGTCACCCACTTCTCGTGCGCGCGGTCGAAGTCGCCGTAGGCGAAGCTGTCGAAGCCGGTCGCCGCCTTCACCTTCGCCGCCACGCCCGGCAGCAACTTGTTGCCGCCGAACGCGATCAGGTCCGGGTGCGCGGCCGGATGCCGGGGGCCGTCGTAGGTGAGCGTGTAGCGGTGGTAGCTGCCGTTGGTGGTGTGGCAATCGACGACCGCGACTGGGTTCCAGGCGGTGATGAGTTTCAGCAGCGCCCGCACCTCGTTTGTCTCGGCCTTGGTGAAGTCACGGTTCAGGTCGAAGCCGCCGCTGTTCGCCCGCTGGCCGACCGCCTTCGGGCCGTTCTGGTCGGTGCGGTTCTTGTCGCTGATCGCGTCGTTGCCGTCCGGGTTGAAGTTCGGGGCGATGAGGACGACGAGGGTCTTCAGGATCGGGTTGTCCTTCGCGGCGGTCAGGTCGCGGGCCAGCGCCAGCACCGCCTCCTTGCCGTCGATCTCGCCGGCGTGGATGTTGGCGAACACCACCACCACCGGCTTCTGCGCCTTCACCGCCTCGTCGGGCGTACTCACCGGCGGGTCGGCGACGATCAGCAGCGGCAGCGGCGTGCCCTTGGCGGTGGTGCCGAACGTGGTCGCTTTCGCCAGCGGCGTCCGCTTCGCCAGCTCCGCGACGAACGCCTGCACTTCGGCAGAGGTGGCGGTCTTGGCGAACTGGGATTCCTCGGCGACGGTGCGGAGCGGTGGCGGATTCTGGGCGACGGCGGGCGCGGCGAGCGCGAGGAGTAGCAGCAGGCGCGGCATGGACGAACTCCGGGTGGTGGGAGGAGGAATGTTGTATCCGTTGCGGTGAGAGAAGAAGACCCCGCGCCCAGGCCCGGAGAGGGGTGTTGAAGGGGAAGGATGTATCTTGCGAGCCGCGACCGCAAGGGAGTGGCATCAGTTCCGCAAGAAAGTTTGAACCGCCAAGGTGCCAAGTCCGCCAAGAGGACCAAGAAATGCTGCTCTCTGTTTACTCTGTTTACTCGGCGATCTTGGCGTCTTGGCGGTTCAAATGATTCCAAGAGCGGATGCCGCTCCCTCGCGGTCGCGGCTCGCAAGATACTTCTTTCCCTCTCCGGGACGGAGAGAATGGCGAGCGCCGCTCGCCGGGTGAGGCTTCTTCGAGACCCTGCCAGGGGAAAACTTTCCGATAAATCCGTCCACTTTGCTTGACTTTAGTCCGTGTGTAGCGCATAGTTGTTCATCGGGGCACTTCGGAGGGACTTGCAGACCATTCACGCCCCCGGCCCCGACGGACATCTCCCGCCTGCTGCTCATCGCCAAAGGGCGACAGCAGGGGCTGCGCGCCCGCTGCCCCGGCGACCGGTTCCGCGCGGCGATGGCCATCTTGAAACAGGAAAAGGACCGCATGCGCGGGAAGTGGTCGTTCGAGTCGGTCCTGCAATTCTGGGCCGAGAGCGAAGAAGCCAACGAGCTAGTCGTCCCGCCAGACGGCGGCCAGCGCCCGCAGGTCGTCGATGCAGCGCATCAGGCCGCTGACGCCGGCCATGCCCAGGCCGATCAGCCCGACCGTCATCAGGCGGAAGCCGAGGGTCATCGTCGCGCCGGCGGTGACGACCAGCAGGATCGCCCCCGCCAGGGGGATGAGCGTGGCCAGCACCAGGAACGGGCCGAGCAGCTTCGTGGCGCGGGCCACCTCGCCGCGGACGGCGGCATGGTCGAAGGTGTCCGGGTGGTGCAAATACGGGTACAGGCCGCGCAGCACGACGTATTGCACGCCGATGAAGCTGTACACGATGCCGACCAGCGCCGACAGCACGAACGAGATGGCGAAGTGCGCGTACACGGCGAACCCGACCGGCCCGGCGAGGCAGTCGATGGCCGTCGGGAACACGACCGCGCCGGGAATCCAGCCGAGCAAACCGAGGATGACGGCCGTGCGGCCGAACCGCAGCGCGCCGCGGCGGGCCGTGTCGGTCGGCGCGGCCGCGTGCCGAGCGGCGAACGCCCGCTCGCGGTTCCGCCCGGCCCCGACGACGACCGCCACCGCCAGCCACAGGCAGACGAAGTACGCCGCCGCGTCGTAAAGGCCGACCACCCACGGGAACACCTTCAGGTGTTCGTCGGTCATCGGCACTTGGAGCGCGTTGTAAGCGATGTTCAGCGCCGACCCGACCAACTCCGGGGCCAGGGCCATGGCGAACGTCATGGCGATGGGGTGGCGTTCGACCAACAGGCCGAACCGCCGGGGCTTGGGCAGCCGCGCCCGCGCGACGAGAATCCGCCGGGTGGCCGCGAGCGCGTCCGCCAGGGCGGCGGCCGTCGGGTAGCGCAACGCGGGGTCCGATTCCAGACACCGCCGCAACACCGCCGTCAGTTCGCGGGGCAAGGCGTCCCACATCGCCTTGCGGTCGGCCGTCGGCAAGACGCCGGTGGCCAACTCGAACAGCACGACGCCGAGCGAGTAAACATCCGTGCGCCCATCGACGGTGGACACGTCGTCCCCGTCGAACCGCACGGCCATCTGCTCCGGCGACATGTACCGCAGGGTGCCGCCGATTCCCTTGGCGTCGGCGGGCATCCGCCCCGTGTCCACGGCGACGTTGAAATCGACCAGCATCGGCCGGCCGTAGCGGGTGAGCAGGATGTTCCCCGGCTTGATGTCGCAGTGCAGGATGCCGCGCACGTGGGTGAACGCGAGAGCGTGCGCGATCTGTTCGCCCAGCCGGCAGACGGCCGGGTAGAAGTCGGCCGCCTCCAGCGCTTGGCGGTCGCGGACGGCCGTCGGGTCGAAGGCGCTTTGTCCGACGCTGACCTCATCGACGGCCGCGAGGAACTGCTTGCCGGTGACGGGAAGGCCCTTCGCGTGCAACTTCGGGATGACGGCTTCGAGGCTGGTGCCGGGGACGTATTGCAGGCACAGGCCGCGCGTCCCGGTCGGCGGGTCGAGGACCTCGGCGAACACCTTGACGATGTGGTCGTGTTCCAACCCGGCGAGGGCCAGCCCTTCGGTGCCGACGGCCCCGCCGTCGTGCGGCAGCTTCAGCGCCACGAGTCGGTCGAGCGACTGCTGGTGCGCGAGGTAGACGTTGGCCAGCCCGCCCCGGCCGAGCTTGTCGCGCAGGATGAAGTCGCCGCCCACGGTCTGGCCGAGGTACCACGCCTTCGCCTTCGCCGCCGTCGGGCCGGGGGCGGGCAGTTCCGTCGCGGTGGTGGCGGCCGTGGGTGCGGGCATGCCGACAGTTTATGCGGGAGTGAAGAGAGCGGCGGACGGGGCGAACGTGTCTTCTCTCGCCGGTTCGACCTCGGCGTACTGCGCGATCAACTCGCGCGCGGCGGTCAGCGCCTCGGCGTCGTCCAAGTCCCACACCCGCCACCGTCCATGCGGCCGGCGGTCATGGCGAGGTTGGCCAGCGTTTGCCCCAGCCGCCACTCCGGGCGCAACCGGCCGAGTTGCTCGAGCGCGGCGAGCAGGTCCGCGCGGGGTCGGTTTGAAACGGTCATATGGTGCCTGGCGATCCGCTGGCGAAACGACGACCGTCGTTGGGTATTGTACCCGACGGCCGGGGGTGTCCGTCGCGGATAACATACCACCCCGACCGCTGCCGTGACAGGAGTATGCCGATGACCCTCGCCGACCGCTACGCCGCCGCGTTCCCGAAGTCCCGCGCCGCCGCCCAGGAGGCCCGCGCGCTGTTCCCGTGCGGCGTCACCCACGACACCCGCATGATGGACCCGTTCCCGGTGTACGTCGGCCGCGCGAAGGGGAGCAAGAAGTGGGCGATCGACGGGCCGGAACTGATCGATTACTTCGTCGGCCACGGGTCGCACATCCTCGGCCACTCGGCGGACGATGTCGTGTCGGCGGTGCAGGCGCAGATGGCCCTCGGCACGCACCCAGGCGCGTGCCACGAGTTGGAGATCGCGTGGGCGAAACTCGTCAAGCAGCTCCTCCCCTCGGCCGAGCGGTTGCGGTTCACCGGCAGCGGCACCGAAGCGACCATGATGGCCCTGCGGCTGAGTCGGCTGTACACCGGCCGGCCGAAGTTCCTCAAGTTCCAGGGGCACTTCCACGGCTGGCACGATGCCGTGACGATTGGAGCGGACCCGCCCTACGATTCGCACAGTGCGCCCGGAGTACCCACCGGTTTCGCCGAGGTCGCCGTGGTCATTCCGCCGAACGACCTGAACCGCGTCGAAGCGGCGTTGAAGGCCGACGACGGCATCGGCGCGGTGATCCTGGAACCGACCGGCGGGCACTGGGGCGGAGTGCCCATCCGCGGCGACTTCCTGCGCGGCCTCCGCGAGATCACGACCCGCCTCGGCCGCGTGCTGATCTTCGACGAGGTTATCACCGGCTTCCGCGTGGCTCCCGGCGGCGCGCAGCAAGTCTACGGCGTGACGCCCGACTTGACGGCCCTGGCAAAGATTCTGGCCGGCGGGTTGCCGGGCGGGTGCGTGGTCGGGCGGGCCGACATCCTGGCGTTCCTCGAACCGCGACCGGGCAAGCCGAAGATGAAGCATCCCGGCACCTACAACGCCAACCCGCTGTCGGCGTCCGCCGGCATCGCCACGCTGAAGCGGATCGCGGCCGGCGGCGTGTGCGAAACGGCCAACCTCGCGGCCCGCACCCTGCGGAACGAGCTGAACGCCATGTTCGCCGCGAACCGCCTGTCGTGGCTGGCCTACGGCGACTTCAGCATGATCCGCGTGGTGTCCGGGTCCAGCGGCGACCGCCCGCCGGCCGAGACGACCAACAACGCCGGCGTCATCCCCTTCGGCAACGACGTGAACGTCCTCGACGGCCCGAAGGACATGAAGCTGTGGACTGCCCTACGGCAGGCGATGCTACTGAATGGCGTGGACTGGTGGTGGTCGGCGGGGATGACCAGTTGCGAGCACTCGCCGGCCGACATTGCCGCCACCGTGCGGGCGATGGAAGCGAGCCTCGCGCTACTGGCGGAGGAGGGGTTGGCCTGACCGCCGCCACTTCCATCGCCACGCCTGGAGTGGTAAGATTCCGGGCGACGCGGGCCTTTAGCTCAACGGTCAGAGCAGGGGACTCATAATCCCTTGGTTCTGGGTTCGAATCCCAGAGGGCCCATCCTTGCCGGGCGATGCGGGCCGGTGCCGGGAGGTGCCGGCCCCTTGCTTTTCCAGTGGTTCCGGCGCATCTCCGTCAGTCCCTCCGACGATCCGAAGAGTGCCGGACGGTGCCGTGAAATGCCGTCCGGCGTACCCGGTTGGTACGCCGGAGGTGGCATCGGTGCCGGTCATTCGGAGAGCAATTTCCGCCTCGTGCGGGACGGTGGCGACCGGCGGCACGAGGGAGGGTAACTTGTCCACTGCCCCGGTCAGGTCGTACAGCCGGCGGTGACTGTAGCGGGCCGTCAAAATCGGTGTCGAATGCCCGGCCAGTTCCTGCACGGTGCGCAGGTCCACCCCGTTGCGTCCCAGCATGGTCAGGAACGAATGTCGCAAGGCGTGGAAATCGGCGTACTCCGGCCCGTCCGGTCCCTCGGTGGCGTAGGCGACATCCTCGCCGCCGTCTTCCTCGCCACCCCGCCGGCGAACAGCAGGGCGAGGGGGAGGTAGCGAAGCATGGGGAAACTCCGGTGCGGGGGCCTGTCTCCAGTGTAGCAGAGGGGCCGCCGTGATTGGCGAGGTTGACCCTTGCACGATGTCAACCCTCCGGGTAT
>JAYUFU010000595.1:0-2845 GCA_043738505.1 Fimbriiglobus sp.
CGAGCTTGCGAGCGGGTGAGCAAAGTCGCTCGCAAGCTCGCGGCGACGACTGGTTCGCTACCCAAACACCGCATCCACCAGCGGTTTCAGGCAGCGGTCCCAGTGGTGGTGTTTTTCCACATACGCCCGCGCCGCGCGGCCGAGGTCGGCACCACGCGCCGGGTTGTCGAACAGATCGCACACGTCGCGGACCCACTCGTCGGGCGTCGTCGGCGAGAGCAAATGCGTCCCGACCGTCACCCCCAGCGCGGCAATGGCGGCGGGTGCGGCGACGGTCGGTTTCGCCATCGCCATCGCTTCCAACACCTTGTTTTGCAAGCCGCGCGCGATGCGGATCGGGCCGACCGCCACGGCCGCGCTCGCCACGAACGGCCGCACGTCCGGCACCGATCCCGTCACGACCACGCCGGGCAACTCGGCCAGCTTCGCCACCGCTGGCACCGGCTTGCGGCCGATCACGCGGAACTCGGCGGCCGGGTGCTTCGCCCGGATGCGCGGCCAGATGTCGCGGGCGAACCAGACCGCGCCGTCGATGTTCGGCAGGTAGTCCATCGCCCCGACGAACGCGCACGCGGGCACCGTCGGCGTCTCCGGCTGCGGGCGGAAGTAGTCCAAATCGACGCCGTTGGTGGCGACCGTCCCGCACCCCGGCCGGGTGAACGAATCGAACACGTCGCACTCGGCCCGACTCACGATGGTGACTGCTTTGGCCGTCTTCGCCAATGTCCGTTCCAGCTTTCGGACCCGTTTCCCTTCCAGCGTGTACAGCCACCGTTTCGGCGGTTTGGCGGACGCGGCGTAGTCGAACCACTTCTGCGAGTCCACGTCCACGAGGTCCACCACGCCGGGCAGCTTCTCCAGGCCGTTCCGCCGGAGGTACGGGGCGAGGCTCGACGCCGACACGACGGCAGCGGCGAACCCGGCGTCCGGTATCCACTTCTTCACCACGGTGTCGAGGGCCGGCTCGCGGAACGCGCCTTCGGTCAGGCTTTTCCCGAGCAGCGCCGAACCGCCCGCTCGCAGCCACCGCCGTTTTCCGCTGACGGGAACGATCTCGACTCGCTCGCACAGCCCGGCCAGCGCCGCGCGGGTGGCGTCGGGCACCGGCTCGTCGGCGAGGCACGCCAGCCAGACGCGGCCGCGCTTCGCCAGTTCGCGGAGGACGTGGTAGTTGCGGATGCGGTCGCCCTTGTCCGGCGGGAACGGCACCCGGTGGGTGAGGTAAAGCACCCGCGGCGGTTCGGTCATGGCGGTTAGGCGGTGGTCGTCGCGGGCTTCGGGGGCGGGGTCTCGGTGCCGCTGGCGGCGGCCGGGTTGACCAGCGCGAGGACTTCCGCCACCACCTGCTTGCGGGTCGGCAGGAACAGCAGCCGCCGGAGCGAGGTCGGGCCGAGGAACGCCTTCAGGGCGGTGGCCGCGCACAGCCGCAGGTCGAGCCAGAGGGAACGGTTCATCAGGTAGTACAGATCGTAGTACACTTTGTGCCGGACGCTGGTCGCGTCGGTGTCGGCGGGCAACTGCACCTGGGCCAAACCGGTGACGCCGGGTCGCACGGCGGTGCGCAGGTCGTAGCCGGGCACCTGCCGCTGGAGGCCCTTCGACTCGATCACTTCCGGCCGCTCCGGGCGCGGGCCGACGAGGCTCATCTCGCCCTTCAGCACGTTGAACAGTTGCGGCAGTTCGTCGATGTGCAGCAGCCGGAGAACCTTGCCCACCGGGGTGATGCGGCGGTCGTTCTTCCGCGCCCACTCGATGTTCTTGGCCACCGCCGAGGTGTCGTACATGGTGCGAATCTTGACGATGCTGTACCGCACGCCGTTCCGCCCCAGGCGGGTCTGGGTGTAGAAGCCTGGCCCCCGCGAGGTGGCGCGGACGAGCAGCCACGCGACGGCCACCGCCAGCAGGGCGAACGGCAGCAGCAGCACGGCCCCGCCGATCTCCAGGGCCGGCTTCATCGCCGCGTACCAGCCGGCCGGCGGGTCGAGGTGCAGGCGGGCGTGGGCCGGCAGCCAGTCCACCTCGGCCCACCGTTCGGTGGGCGGGTGGTCCGGCGGGGCGGGCGGACGGGCTGGCGTCGGGCGGACGGTCAGCGGTGGGGGACGCAGTGTTTCCATTCGTGCGATCAGGGGGGCGAGGGCGACAGCCGGGTGACACGATCACTCGGCCGTCAGGGCGACCCTCAACTTCGGCAGGAATGCGGACAGGAACTCCGTCAGCGGGTTGTCGCCGTCGCGGCGGGCGACGCCGACGGGGACCGCGATCTGGGCGTACAGCTTGTACAGCATGCTGCGGCCGGCGAACGTCATGCGGGGCGTCTCGGGCGCGTCCCACGCGCCGTCGGCGGTGAACCCCCAGCACACGTCCAGCACCTCCGGCGTCGGCTCGGCCTTCTCGTACCGGCCCAGCCACAGGGCCGAGGCGGCGGTCGGGAAGTCGGTTCGGGTGGCGCGCCCGGAGGCCGAGTACCCGCTGCCGGCGTAGCAGGTGGTCGGGTCGTGCGCGCACATGTCGCTCTGGTTGCCGTACAGAATCGACACGGCGATCACCCGCTTCGTCGCCGCGTGCGTGTAGAAGCGGTTGATGTAGGCGTCGGCCTGGGCCACCTTCATGTACTTGGTGAACTTCTCGGTGTGCGGGACATCCGCCCCCACCCACGGGGACAGGTCGAACGGCACGGCGTCCAGCCGGGCTTGCGCCTTCTGCGCGGCCTCGGCCCCCGCCGGCAGGGTGAACACGCTGGCCACCCCGACCGCCAGTAGCAGGCCGACACTCGCGACGATGACGGTGGGCTGGGGCATGGGGGACTCCACTGTTTAGGCGAACGGCGCGACGTGAGTCCGCCGGT
>JAYUFU010000596.1:0-2840 GCA_043738505.1 Fimbriiglobus sp.
CAAGCTCGCGGCGACGAGAATCGGGGCACTGCGCTTCCTCCTGTTGCTCCTCGCCGGGTGCGGCGGGCCGAAGGCCGAGCCGACGACCGCCGGCGCGGAGCCGACCCCCGTGCCGGTCACGGTGGCGGCGGTGACGGCGGTGCCCGTCCAGCGGACCATCCTGGCCAGCGGCACCCTGAACGCCTGCGACGACGTGATGCTGACGCCGAAGGTGGATGGCCGCGTCATCGCGCTGTACGCCAACATGGGCGACCGCCTGCCCCCCGGCGCGCCGCTGCTCGACCTCGACCCGACCGACCACCAACTGGCCGTGCTGGAAGCGAAGCGGGCGCTGGACGCCGAACTCGCGCCACTCGGGCTGACGGAATTGCCCGCCGGCCCGCTCGACGCGAAGGGACTGGAGGCGGTGCCGTCGGTGCTGCTGGCCGAGGTCAGCCGACAGAACGCCGAGCGGAAGTACAAGCTGTGGAAGAACAACAGTACATCTTCGCAGTCCGAGATGCTGGCCGCCGAGCTGGACCTGAAAGCGGCCGAGGCGAACCGCAAGGTGGCCGTGGCGACGGCCGAATCGCGGCTGGCCGGTGCCCGCCTGCGGAAGGCGGTGCTGGACTCCGCCGAGCAGCGGCTTCGGGACACCAAGCTGCGGGTGCCGGACGCGCCGCCGGGGGCACCGCCGGCGGTCAAGTACGCGGTCGCCCAGCGGATGATCGGCGTGGGCGAGATGATCCGCACCATGCCGACGACGAACGTCTTCCGGCTCGTCATCGATTCGACGCTGAAGCTCCGCATTGCCGTACCGGAGAAGCACATTCCGGACGTGGCCACCGGGCAGGTGGTGGACGTGACCACGGACGCCTATTCGACGGTCGCGTTCGTCGGCCGCGTCAGCCGCATCAACCCCACGGTGGACCCGGCCACCCGCACCTTCCTGGTGGAGGTGGACGTGCCGAACGCCGACGGCCGGCTGAAGGCGGGCGGGTTCGCCCGCGCCGCCGTCCGCCTCCGCACCGACACCGTGACGGCCGTGCCGAACGCCGCGCTGGTGTCGTTCGCCGGGGTGAACAAGGTGTTCGTCGCCGACGGCGGCAAGGCGCGGGCGGTGCCGGTGACGGTCGGCCTCCGCGAGAAGGAGTGGGTGGAGGTGGCGGGCGACCTGCCCGCCGGGGCGGCGGTCGTCACCAGCGGGTTCAGCCAGCTCATCGACGGCAGCCCGATCCGCGTGCGGGACGCGGCAAAACAGAACTAACCACAGAGACACAGAGGCACAGAGAAGAGAGAAAGATTGGTTTAAAACTCTCCTCCTGTCCTCTCTGTGCCTCTGTGGTTAATCTTCTTCTTGGAATCATCCCCATGTCGATTTGGGACATTTGCATCCGCCGGCCGGTGTTCACCACCATGCTCATCCTGGCGCCCGTGGTGCTGGGGCTGGCCTCCTACGCGCGGCTGGGGGTGGAGCTGTTCCCGAATGTGGACATACCGGTGGTCGTAGTGACGACCACGTTCCGCGGAGCGAGCGTGGAGGAGATGGAGACGGCCGTCACCAAGCCGGTCGAGGAGGCGGTGAACACCGTCGCCGGGATCGACGAACTCCGCAGCACCACCAAGGAGGGCGTGTCGCAGATCGTCGTCGGCTTCAAGCTGGAGAAGAACGGCGACATCGCTGCGCAGGAGATCCGCGACAAGATGACGCTCATCCTGGGGCAGCTCCCCCCCGGCACCGACTACCCGAAGGTGGAAAAGTTCAACCTGGACGCCACCCCGGTCGTCACCGTCGCCGTGTCCGGCCGGCGCGACCTGCGGGAGATTTCCGAGATCGCCAAGACGAAGATCAAGGAAGACTTGGAAGGGTCGGTGCCCGGCGTCGGCGCGGTCATCCTCGTCGGCGGCCAGCAGCGGGCGGTGAACATCGTCCTCGACCCGGACAAGCTGAACGGCAGCAAGCTGACCGTGGCGGACGTGCGGAAGGCGCTGACCGAGCAGAACCTGGAAATGCCCGGCGGGCGGGTGGATCAGGGGAAGTCCGAACAGGGGCTGCGGGTGGTCGGCCGCATCCAGAAGGTGGAGGACTTCCACAACATCGTCGTGGCGACGCGGAAGGGGGTGCAGACGCGGCTGCGGGAGGTGGTGGCGCGGATCGAGGACGGCATCGAGGAGCCGCGCGGCCTGAGCCGCCTGGACGGTGACACCGCCGTGTCGCTCGTCGTCCAGAAGCAGAGCGGCGGGAACACGGTGACGGTGGCCGAGGCGGTGAAGGCGCGGCTGGCGAAGATCGCCGCGACGCTGGACCCCGACATCCGCCTGGAGGTCATCCGCGACCAGTCCAAGTTCATCAAGGGCAGCATCGAAGAGGTGAAGTTCCACCTGCTGCTGGCGGCCGTGCTGGTGTCCGCCGTGCTGCTGCTGTTCATCCGCGACTGGCGGACGACGGTCATCGCCGCGCTGGCCGTGCCGACCAGCATCGTCGGCGCGTTCGCGTTCATGGACGCCATGGGGTTCAGCCTGAACAACATGACCCTGCTCGGCCTCATCTTGGCCGTCGGGGTGGTGATCGACGACGCGGTGGTGGTGCTGGAGAACGTGTTCCGGCACATGGAGGAGTACGGCCGCACGCCCACGGAAGCGGCCAGCGAGGCGACCAAGGAGATCGCCCTGGCGGTGCTGGCGACGACGCTGTCGCTGGCCGTCATCTTCGCCCCCATCGCCTTCATGACCGGCCAGATCGGGCGGTTCTTCAACAGCTTCGGGTTCGTCGTCGCCTTCTGCATCCTGCTCAGCATGGTCGTCAGCTTCACCCTCACGCCGATGCTGTGCGCGCGGTTCTTGCGGCCTCTTGCGAGCCG
>JAYUFU010000597.1:0-23911 GCA_043738505.1 Fimbriiglobus sp.
GGGCGTCGGAGAAGAGCGTTTCGTCGGTCATGACCCGGCCCTCGGAGTGGGTGTCAGGGGATCATGCGGAATTGGCGGCCGAAACGCACCAGGGAAAATCCGAAACTTCTCCGCGCGGCTCGGCGACGCCATTTCTCGCCCGCCGGCTGGACTTGCCCGCCGTGGCAGGGTGGGATACCCTCGCTGCATTCCCGCAGGAGGTCGGTCGCGTGGCGTTCCCGTTGAAACAGCTCGCCGAGTGGGTGCAGGGGGTCGTGTCCGGCGACGGCGACACGGCCGTCGGACGGCTGCGCCCGCTGAACGAAGCCGAGGCGGGCGACCTGACGCTGGTGGACGGCGACAAGAACCTCAGGGCTTGGGCGGCTTCACCGGCCACCGCCGCCGTGGTGCCGCTGGCGTTCCCGGACGACCCGCGGCCGCTGCTCCGCGTGGCCGACCCGTTCGCCGCCTTCCAAACGATGCTGCTGCGGATTCGTGGGGACCGCTCGTCGCCGCGCGGGGTTCACCCCACGGCGGTCATTCACTCCACGGCGCAACTGGGGCCGAACGCCAGCGTCGGGCCGAACGCGGTGATCGGCGAAGGGACCGTGCTCGGGGCGAACGCGACGATTCACGCCGGGGTCGTGGTCGGCCGCTTCTGCGCCCTGGGCGACGACGTGACGCTGCACCCCCGCGTCGTGATCTACGACGACTGCACCCTCGGCGACCGGGTGACGCTGCACGCCGGGGCGGTGATCGGGGCGGACGGGTTCGGCTACCGGTTTAGCGGTGGGAAGCACGTGAAGGTGCCGCAAGTGGGCACGGTCGTCATCGAGGACGACGTGGAGATCGGCGCGAACAGCACCGTGGACCGGGCCGCCCTCGGCACCACCCGCGTCGGGGCCGGCACGAAGATCGACAACCTCGTCCTGGTGTCGCACAACTGTCGCATCGGCCGGCACAACATCCTCGCCGGGCAGGTCGGCATCGCCGGCTCCTGCACCACCGGCGACTACGTCATCATGGGCGGGCAGGCGGGCGTCGCCGACCACTGCGACATCGGCGCGGAAAGCATCCTGGCGGCGCAGAGCGGCGTCATCGGCGACGTGCCGCCGAAGTCGCGGATGTTCGGGATGCCGGCCATGCCCGGCCGCGAGTTCTTCAAGGTGACGGCCTACGCCCTCAAGGTGCCCGACCTCCGCAAGGACGTGAAGCGGATCAAGGCCCACCTCGGCCTCGGGGACGAGGCATGACGGCCGCCCCGCTCGCCCGCGCGCCCGTCGGCCTACTCGCCGCCGGCGGGCGGTTCCCGGTGCTGTTCGCGGAGAAAGCCCGGTCGGTCGGGTTGCCGGTCGTGTGCGTGGCCTTGAAGGGCGTGGCCGACCCGGCGCTGGCCGGGCTGTGCCCCCGCTTCCACTGGCTGCGGCGGCTGTCGTTGGGCAAGGCGATCCGCTGCTTCCGCGCCGGCGGCGTGAGCCGGTTCGCCGTCGCCGGCAAGTTCCACAAGGCGACGCTGCTGCGGCCGTGGATGTGGTTGCGACTGCTCCCCGACCGGCGGTTCCTTCGGCTGTGGTGGTCGCGGCGGCGGGCCGACAACCGGGACGACAGCCTGATGCTGGCCCTGCTGGACGAGTTCCGAACGGAGGGCCTGGACTGCGTGTCCGCCCTCGACCTGTGCCCGGAGCTGCTCGTGCGCGACGGCGTGTTATCCCGGCGGCCGCCGACCGAGAAGGAGTCGCGGGACGCCCGGTTCGGCTGGGGGCTGGCCCGCAAGATGGGCGAACTGGATGTCGGCCAGAGCGTCATGATCCGCGACCGGGCGGTACTGGCGGTGGAGGCCATCGAGGGGACCGACGCCTGCATCCGGCGGGCCGGCGAGCTGTGCGGGCGGGGCGGGTTCGTGGTGGTGAAGGTGGCCAAGCCGAACCAGGACATGCGGTTCGACGTGCCCACCGTCGGCCCGCTGACCATCGAGACCATGCGGGCGGCCGGGGCGACGGCCCTGGCGATCGAGGCCGGGAAGACCATCCTGATCGACGAAACCGAGACCCTCGCCCTCGCCGACCGGCACCGCATCGCCGTATTCGCCTTGTCCGACGCCGCGGTTACCGCTACCGATGGCCCGCCGGCCGCATAGAATGCTCCGATGGGCGTCCCGACCGGATCGCCCGCCCCGCACCGCTCGCCCCCGGTTGTCATGGGTCCGTTCCACTTCGATCTGCCGCCCGACCTCACACCCACCGGGAGCGCGGCGGCCGCCGGGGGTTGGCTGCTGAACGGCTACGACCACACGCCGGTGCCCGCGAAGCGGACGGTGGCGGCGACCCGCCTGTCGCTGCTCCGCGACGAGACCGAGAGCAGCCACCTGGCCGTCGCCTGGCCGACCGCCGACGGGTCGCGGACGGTGACGACCTCCACCCTTCGCCCCCGCCCGGAACCGTACCGCCTCGTGGTGGAACTGGCGCGTGGGGCCGTCAACCGCATCCGCGCTTTCGTCGCCGAACTGACGTCCATCCACGTCGCCCTTCCCGAACCGCTGGCCGCGGACATCGCCGCCCTGACCCGCGGGTTCGGCCGCGCCGTCCTCGGCACCGCAGACACCCCCGACGATCAGCCGGCCGCCGTTCTGGACGCCGCCGGCCGCGTCGCCGACCGGCTGGCCGATCTGCTCACCGGGCAGCGGTTCCAGACGCGGGCGCAGCGCGGCTCGCTCGACACGCGGTTCGGCTGCCGCGTCGGTCGCCCGTTGTCGCCCGCCGACGCGGACACCTACGCCGCCACGTTCAACGCCATCCGCATCGTGCCGGACTGGGAGGCCATCGAGTCGAGCGAGGCGGGGTTCAACTGGTCCACCCTCGACCCGCTCGTCCGCTGGGCGACCGACGCCGGGCTGAAAGTGTCCATCGGGCCGATCGTCGATGTGGCCGACGGCGCGTTCCCCCAGTGGCTCCGCGCCTGGCAAGGCGACGTGCCGACGCTGACGGCCTTCCTGTCGGACTTCGTGGCCACCGTCGTCGCCCGCTACCGCCAGCAGTGCCGCGTGTGGCAGTTGCTGAACGGGTTCAACCACGCCGACGCCCTCGGCCTGGGAGAGGACGACCGGGTGAAGTTGGCCGCGCGGCTATTGGAGACGGCCCGCGAGGTGGACCCGGACGGGACGTGGCTGATCGGGCTGTCGCAGCCGTGGGGCGATTACCTGGCGAAGCCGGGGCACGCCTACTCGCCGTTCGTGCTGGTGGATACCCTACTGCGAGCCGGGTTCGACCTCGGCGGCCTGGAACTCGAACTCTTGGCCGGGCCGGCCGACCGCTGCGCCCCGCCGCGCGACCCGCTGGATGTCATCCAACTGCTGGAGTCCTACGACACCCTCGGCGTCCCGCTCGACATCGCCCTCGGTCGGCCACTCCCCGACGCGGCCGCCGTCGGCCTCGTGGAAACCTGCCTCGCCGTGCCGACGGTCCAGGCGGTTCACTGGGACTCGTTCGTGCCGGGCGATCCGTCGTGCCGGGTGCCGGGGAGCAGCCTGCTAGTCGCGCCCGACACGCTGGCCGAGTTCCACCGCCTGCGGACGACCCACCTGCGGTGAGGCGGGCGAGCCCATTCTTCCCACCTCCCCTCGTTGAGGGGAGGTGTCAGACAAACACCGTGACCCGAAAGTGTTTCGTATCGGTTCGCCTCGGTTCACTTCAGAATCGCCTTCAGGATGCTGTCGGCGACCAGCTTGTTCCCGGCCTCGTTCAGGTGGACGCGGTCGCCGGTCAGCACCCCTTTGTCCTTGTTCTCCTTGTTGTTCGCCTTCAGGTGATCGGCGAACGCCTTCCGCAGATCGACGAGCGGCAGCTTCAGGTCGGCGGCGATCTTGCGGCTCACGTCGCTGTACTCGTCCAGCTTCGCGTCCAGCGTGTTCTCGGCCTTCTCGCCGATGACGGTCGGGGTGCAAATCACGACCTTCCCGCCGCCGGCGGTGATCTTCCCGATGATCGCCCGCAGGCCGCTGTCGAAGTCCGCCTTCGACGTGCCGTTCGCCGGGTTCTTCTCCCCGTGCCACACGTCGTTGATGCCGATGTAGATGACGACCAGCGCCGGCTTCTTGTCCAGCACGTCCTTCTGCAACCGGCGGGTGAGGTCGGGCACCTTGTTCCCGCTGACGCCGGCGTTCATCACCTCGACGCCCAGGTCTTTGTGCTTCTCGGCGAACGCGGCGCGGATCAGGCCGACGTACCCCTTCGGGCCGTTGCCGCCTTGCGTGATGGAGTCGCCGAGGAAGACGACCTTGTCGCCTTTCTTGAACGCGGGGGCGTCTTCGGCCAGGCACGGGGCGGCGAGCGCGACCAGCACGGCGACGGACAGGGAGCGGTTCGACACGGGAGGGACTCCGAGAGGGGAACGGGGCGGGAACCGTCATCCGACGGTCGCGTCAGAATACGCCCGCCGCCCCGCGTCGTCACTTCTTCGCGGCGGTCACGTCCCACACCACCAGCACGGCGGCGCGGTCGTTGCCGCCGACCAGCCTCGTCCCGTCCTTCGAGAAGGTCAGCTTCTCCACATAGAAGCCGTCCGGGTCGAGGGCCAGCAGCGGTTTCAGCGCCGCCACGTCCCACACGCGGACCAACCCGTCGGAGTGCGGCACGGCCAGCCGCTTGCCGTCCGGCGAGAACCGCAGCCCGTACCCCGGCTTCGGATAGACCCGTAGCGCCGCTGTCTCCGTCCGGCTGGGGAGGTCGTAAATGCGGAGCGGGAAATCGAACCCCTGCCCGTCCACGTTGTGGCCGAAGCAGGCCAGGGTCTTGCCGTCCGGGGTCACGTCCCAGCCGACGATCCGCCCAGGCTCGAAGGTGTGCACGGCTTTGCCCTTCGCCACGAGTTGCAACCCGGCATACGGTTCCTTGTCGTACCCGCCGGGGCGGAGCAGTTCGTCGCCGGGCAGGTCGCGGGACGCCTTCCGCCGGTCGTCGTACTTCGGGATGTCGCCGTGCAGGTCGAACTTCAGTTGCGGCGCGTCCGAATACGCGACCGCCGGCAGTTCCTCCTTCAACTCCGGCACGGACAGTACGCATGGCCGCTGTGCCCCGCCGAGGTAGACCCGCGATCCGTCGGGCGAGAAGGTGCTGATGTGCCCCAGGCCGAGCTTGTGAAACTTCGCCACGCCCTTGCCGGTGGCCACGTCCCAGAGTCGCACCTTGTACCCCCAGTCCGCCGTGAGCAACTGCTTGCCGTCGGGGTGGAACTGAAACCCGGTGACGCCGCCGAGTTTGCCGTAGAGGGCCTCCTCCCGATTCGCCTTGTCGTCAATCGTCGGTTCCAGCACCCGGCCCTTCTTGTCCGTGGCGTAGTCCCACAACGTCACCGCGTGTGGCGCGGCGCTCCCACGTTGCGGGTTGCGGTGGGCGGCGGCCACCGTCTTCCCGTTCGGGCAGAAGGCCAGCAGGTCCACGACCTCCGCGACCTTCTCCAGCACCGCCAGCTCCTTCTCGTCCTTCGGGTCGATGACGCGAACCGATCCGTCCGTGCCGCCGAGGGCCAGCCGCTTGCCGTCCGGCGACACGGCCACGCTCTTCGGCCTGAACTCGCCGAGGCTGACGGCCGCCACGCACTTCCAATCCGACGTGGTCCGCACTCGGACAATGGCCCGGCTCCGAACATCCAGACTGTCTTTCTCCGCGAGGAGTTCGCGATCCCACTCGATGCCAGCGCACACCTTCGCGTCAGGTGTGAGGGTGAACGACTCGGCCGCGAACGCGGCGAGTTCCAGCTTCTTCACGGCGTCCCAGACGCGCACGTTCCCGTAAACGGTCGTGGAGTACAGCCGCTTCGAGTCGGGCGCGAACCGCAGCCAGTTCACGCCGTCGAAGTCGCCGTACACTTTGCCGTCTTCCAGCCCGGTCTTGGCGTCGAACAGGGTGATGACCCGCGTGCCGCCGCAGGCGAGCAGCTTGCCGTCGGGCGAGAGCGCCGCCGCGCCCCACGACATCGGCGCGAAGAACCGCCGGTCGCCGACCAACTCCTTCGGCTTGCGGGCGTCCATCTCGGGGATCGGCTGCGGTTCGGGGAACTTGCCGTCGTGCAGCCCCTTGTAACTGGCGGGGTACGAATAGGGCGAGTGCGGCACGGTCGCGTCGCGGGGCGTCGGCTTCAGGTCGATCCGCCCTTCCGGCAGGATGTTGACTTGGTCCGCCGCAACGGCGGGAACCGCCAGCAGGAGAAGTGCGACGAGGGAACGCATGGCCGACCTCCGGAAGCGGGATCACGACCCCATCTTACCGTCCCCGGCGCGGGAAATGGGAGGTCGGTTGTAACAACTGGGTCGGCGAGGTGCGCGACGGGGAATGTGGGAAGGTCTTGTCCGGCCGGTAACTCTCGACCGTTCCACCTCCGAACGATTCTGTTCTACATTTCGCCGACGCCCGATTTCTACGCGGACACCCCGACCATGTTCCGGAAGCTGCTGTGGCGGCCCGAAGTGGCCTTCTTCCTGCTCTGCTTCGCGGCCGTGTCTGCCCGGTTCCGCGACCGCGCGTTCAACGACCCCGGCGCGCTGTGGCACGTCAAGGTCGGCGAGCGCATCCTGTCCGACGGGTTCATGGACACCGACCCGTTCACGTTCACGTTCGCGGATCGCACCTGGATTCCGCAGCAGTGGGGCGGCGAGGTGGCGATGGCGGCGGCGCACGCCGTCGGCGGGTTCGACGGCCTGCTCCTCGGCTTTTCCGCCTTCGTGGCGACGCTCTTCACCTGGCTGTTCGCGCGCGCCGTCCGCGACGGGATGCACCCGCTCCTGGCCGGCGTCGTCATCGGCGGGGCGGCGGTGGTGTCGGCGTTCCACTTCTACGCCCGCCCACACATGGCCACCATCGCGGGCATGGCGATCACGATGGCGGTGATCGCGGACTACTCGCGCGGCCGCGCCGGGCCGTGGCACCTGTTCGCGCTCATCCCGCTGTTCGCGGTTTGGACGAACGTTCACGGTGGAGTCCTCGGCGGCACGCTGACGCTGGGGCTGGCGGTGGGAATTTGGCTTTGTCGTCCAGGGGAGGGAGAGAGCAGAACGAAGCTCTTCCTCCTCGCCGTCGTCGCCGCGTGCGCCCTGACGCCGTTCGTCAACCCGTTCGGCATGGAGATGATCCGCACCTGGCGGAAGATCGTCGGCTCGCCGGCGATGGCGGAGCTGGTCAGCGAACACCAGCCGCTCAGCCTGGAACACACCGCCGGGCAGGTGGTGGTCGGGTTCGCCGCGTTCTACGCCTTCGTGCTGGCCGGGGTGAATCCGCGGAACTGGCGGCTGGTCTGGCTGCTGCCGGCGGTCTGGTTCCTGCTCACGCTGAAGGGGATTCGCCAGGGGCCGCTGTTCGCGGTGACGGCGGCGGTGGTCATCGCCGATGCGTGGTCGTCCACGCGGTGGTACGCGCTCGTCAAGAAGCACGGCGACACGCTGGCCACGGAGCCGAGCGAATCGCCGCGCGGCTGGGGCTGGTTGGCGATGCCGGCGGCGCTGCTGCTGGTCGGCCTGGGCATCCAAGCGAACGGGGCGAACGCCCCGTTCGTCGGCCGCGGCTGGGCCACCTTGGACAAGCGCGCGTGGCCCGTCGAGTTGACCGAACCGCTGCAAAAGTACGCCGCGAGCGTTCCCGCCGGCACCCGCATCTTCAACGACGCCAACTTCGGCGGGTTCGTGCTGTATCACGCGCCGACGCTGAAAATCTTCATGGACGACCGCTTTGAACTGTACGGCGATGCGTGGATTCGGGACTATGTGGATGTTGTCTACACGCATCCGGAGCGGTTCGACGACTGGGCGAAGGAGTACGGGTTCGAGGTGGCGCTTCTCGCCGTCGAACCGGAACCCACCGCCCTGGAGAAGTACCTGTCCGCCTCGCGGACGTGGGAGGAAGTCGCGCGGTGCGACCGTGGCGTGATGTTCCGGAAGTCGGCAAGCCGTTGACTCGCACCCACTGAGGGCGACAATCACACCATGAGCGAAACTCCCGTCCGCCGCCCGTGGCCCGTCCGCGCATACCTTTTGCTGGCCGTCGTCCTGACGGTGACGGCGTTCGCCGCGTACCACTATTTCCGCCCGACTCCGCCCGCCCCGCCGCCTCTCGCGCACCGGCCCTACGACCCGCCTCTCGACCCGTGGACGCTGCACCCCAGCCCGTTCCGCAACACGGGCCTGGGCGTGAAGTACCTCGGCGATGCCGCCTGTGCCGCCTGCCACCCGGCCATTGATCGTTCCTACCACCAACATCCGATGGGACGTTCGGCCAGTCTGAACTTGGCGGACGGGGTGGAAAAGCCGAACGCTATGACCGTACTCCCGGTGGCCGTGGGGCCGTACCGTCTGACCCCCGCCGGCGGCGCGCACCGACTGACCTGCCTCGACTGCCCGACCCTGCCGGCCTACGAGCCGACGGTCAGCCTCGCCATCGGGTCGGGGCAACGTGGCCGGTCGTATGTGACGACGGATCGCGGCGCGGCGTGGCAATCGCCGCTGAGCTGGTACACGGAGCGGGCGCAGTGGGACGTGTCGCCGGGGATTCGGCTGGACGGCGGCGGGCGGCGGGCGGTCCAGGCGGAATGCCTGTTCTGCCACGTCAACCGCACCGATCCGGAGCCGCGCGCGGTGAATCGGTTCAAGGAGGTCGTCGTCGGCCATGCTTCCCTCGGCTGCGAGCGGTGCCACGGGCCGGGGGAGTTGCACGCGGCCGAGCGGTCGGGCGGAATTGCAGCCGGGAAACCGGATGACTCCATCGTCAACCCGAAGCACCTGCCGCACCGACTCCAGACGGATGTCTGCCGGCAGTGCCACCTGCTGGGCGAGCAGCGGGTGGCCCGCCGCGGCCGGACCCTGTTCGAGTACCGCCCCGGCCTGCCGCTGGAGCAGTTCGTGAGCGTCTTCGTGGCGGCGGCGGACGGCCCGGCACCGGGCAAGTCCGTCGGCCAGTTCGAGCAGATGGAGCGGAGCAAGTGCCACGCGGGCGGGGCGATGACCTGCACCAGTTGCCACGACCCGCACGCCGCGCCCGCCGCCGACCGGAAGGCCGAGTTCTACCGGGCGAAGTGCCAGACCTGTCACGAGCGGAACGGCTGCACCGAGCGGGAACCGATCCGGGCCGCCGTGGCGAACGACTGCGTCCGCTGCCACATGCCGAAGGCGGAGAGCACCAGCATCGCGCACGCCGCCGTGACCAACCACGCCATTCCGCGGCGTCCGCCTGCCGACAAGCCGGGTGGCGACCAGGTCCTCGTCGCGGCGCTGAAAGCGTACTACGCTCCCGGCCCGTACTCCCCGCCGGCGGCCGAGCGGGACCGCGACCACGGCATCGCAATGGCGGCGCTCTTGGGCAAATTGCCTCCACGCGGCGCGGCAGCATCGTCCGCGGCGACGGCGGCACTGGCAAAACTCCAGCCGGCCGTCGCCCGCTGGCCGGACGACGAGCCGGCTTGGCTGGCGGTGGCCGGGATCCACGGAATGCGGGACGAACACAAGCAGCGCGCGACGGCAGCCAGAGAGGCAGTGCGAGCCGCCCCGCACTCGGAACACGCCTGGTCCGCCGCGATGGCCGCCGAATACGCCGCCGACGAGTACGCCGCCGCAGTGGCCGCCGCCGACCGGCTGATCGCGATGAACCCGTCCGCCACCGAGTACCGGTTCGGCCGGGCGTCCGCGCTGATCGGGCTGAAGCGGTGGGCGGACGCCGAGAAGTCGTGCCGGGACGGGCTGGCCATTCACCCGCTGCTGGCGGAAGGGCGAATCCTGCTGGCGGCCGCGCTTCGCGGCCAGAACAAGCACACCCAGGCCCGCGCCGAGGCCGAGGCCGGGTTCGCCTTGGCCACCGACCCGGCCACCCAGGACGCCCTGCGGAAGTGGCTCGACCGCCAGCGGTGACTTAACTTACTCCCAGTAGTCCTCCCACTGGTCGCCGAACGACGCCTTCAGTCGGTCCAGGTACGCTTGCGTCTTCACCTTCGCCATCCAGACGGTTTCGCCGTCCCCGCCCTTGATGACCGCGCCCTCGGCGACGCCGTACTTCCCCGTCCGCACGTCCTCCGTTAGCTTGCCGGAAAACTTGCCCCGGTACAGGACACGGGGCACGGGTAGGGTGCCGAACAACTCGACGAATCGTTCCGGGCCGAGGAACCCGTGGCCGTCGAGCCATACGTCGAACAGGACCAGCTGCATCTCGTCGCCCGGTTGGTGCGCGCCCGCGAACGAACCGGTGCCGAGGAACTCCGCGAACGCGATCACCCCACCGGCGGGGGCCATCGCGCGAAGTCGCTCGCCGAGCGGATCGGCCAGCGCTTCGGCGAACACGTCCGGCGCGGCGGCTTGCGGGGCGTGCTTCGCGCGAAACTCCCCGATGCCTTCCGGCGTCCACGGGTATCCTCCGCTCCGGAGGCCGAAGCTCGTCCAGCGCCCGGCCGTCCACTCCCAGAACACGTTGGTGCCGTCGAGTTTCTCGAACGCCACGCACGGGCCGAGTTGGGCACCCGCCGGGCCGGGCATCTTCGGATAGCGGAGCACGAGCGTACCTCAAAAGTGTTCTGCTCGCTCCGCGAGCGGTCTGCGTTTTCCAGCGGTGATCGCTCGCGGAGCGAGCAGAACACTAAAACGAATTCACCACCCGGACACGCCCTCTCCGCCCCAGGTTCGACACATGGACCCGCTCGCCGCCGTCCGCACCGGTTTCGCCGGCATCGACGCCGACCCCGCGCTGAAAGACAAGGCCGCCGCGAACATCGGGACGTGGCTCACGCACCCCGACTACGCCGCGTACAAGCCGCAAATCGAGTGGCTGATCGGGCAGGCGAAGTGGTCGGCGCTGCTCGACTCCTTCTATCAAATCATGCCGTTCGGCACGGGCGGCCGGCGCGGGGCCGTCGGTATCGGGCCGAACCGGATGAACCTGTGGACGCTGGGCGCGAGCGTGCAAGGCCACTGCGAGTACCTGAAGCAGCGATTCCCCGGCAAGGCGGACTTGAAGGTCGTCCTCGCCTACGACGTGCGACTGTTCCTCGACAAGCGCGGCAACTACTCCCCTGCCCTGCCGAACCCCGTGCTGGGTCTGACCAGCCGGAACTTCTGCGAGTTCGCGGCCGGCGTGTACGCGGCCAACGGCATTCATTCGCACATCCTGCCGCCGGACACCAAGCGGTACGTCAGCACGCCGGAACTCAGCTTCAGCGTCCGCCACCTGTCGGCCCAGGGCGGGCTGAACATGACCGCCAGCCACAACCCGCCGGACGACAACGGGAGCAAGTTTTACGACGAGCGCGGCGCGCAGCCGGTGCCGCCGGAAGACCAGTTGATGAGCGAGTTGGTGGACCGCGTGACCGACATCCGCACCCTGCCGTGGGCCGACGCGGTGAAGTCCGGGAAGGTGCATTTCCTCGATGACGCGCCGCACCGCGCGTACATCGACCTGTGCAAGAAGACCGCCCTCATCCCGCCGCCGAAGCAGGGCGAACTGACGGTCGTGTACACCCCGCTGCACGGCGTCGGCTTCGGGAACGCCGGGGAAACGCTGGAGGCCGCCGGGTACAAGGTGACGGTGGTGAAGGAGCAGGCCGAGCCGAACGGCCAGTTCCCGAACGTGACGAAGACGCCGAACCCGGAAGTCCGCGAGTGCCTGGACCGCGCCGAGAAGCTGGCGACCGAGATCACCGCCGATGTCGTCATCGCCACCGACCCCGACGCGGATCGGCTCGGCGGGATGGCACGCGGCGCGGACGGGATGCGGTTCCTCACCGGGCAGGAACTGGCGGCGCTGCTCACGCACTTCAAGCTGTCGCGGTTGGCCGCGCAAGGCGACCTGCCGGCCTCGCCCATCGTCATCACCACCGAAGTGACGACGGGGCAAATCACCCGCATCGGTCGGCACTTCAGCGCGCAGGTGGTGAACGACCTGCTCGTCGGCTTCAAGTACCACGCGGACGTCCTCTGGCACCTCGAAAGCACTGGGCAATACGGCGACGTGAAGGGCACGCCGGCGGACTTCGTCATCGCCACCGAGGAGAGTCACGGCATCCTCGTCACCGCCGCCATCCGCGACAAGGACGCGGCGTGCGCGGCGCTCTTGCTGGCCGAACTGGCCCTGCACCTGAAGCGGCAAAAGCGGACCATCCCCGACCTGCTCGACGACCTGAGCCGGCAGTTCGGCTACTACCGCAACGAGCTGCTCAACCTCGTGATGACCGGGCTGGAAGGCAAGCAGAACATGGCGAAGATGCTCGACGCGCTGCGGAACAACCCGCCCGAGCAGATCGGCGGGCTGACCGTGGCGTCGGTCGAAGACTTGTGGAACGAGGACGGCAAGATGGGGCCGTTCAAAGGCGACACCGACAAGGCGGCGCGGAACTTCCTCATCTTCCGGATGCACGGCGACGGCATCGAAGCGAAAGTCTGCCTGCGGCCGAGCGGCACAGAGCCGAAGGCGAAGGCGTACCTGGAGGTGTGTTCGCAACCGCTGAGGCCGGGCACGCCGGAGGCCGACTGGCAGGCCGCCTGCGCGAAGATCGACGCCCGAGTGCAAGCCGTGGCGACCGACTTTCTCGCTCTCGCCCTCGGCACCGTCGGCCAAACCCCGCCGCCCGGCGGCGACAAGTTGAGCCGGTGAGTGTTCTGCTCGCTCCGCGAGCGGTCTTCAAACGCAAAACATGAGCCGCACGCGGAGCGAGCAGAACACCCATGCCCACCTTCACCGTTCGCACCCGCGCCCGCTCCGAGTTCCTCGACATCACCGCCGGGGTGACGGAGCTGCTCCGCGCGTCGGGCGTCCGCAACGGCGTCTGCGTCGTCTACTGCCCGCACACCACGGCGGCGGTGACGATCCAGGAGAACGCCGACCCGGATGTCGTTCACGACCTGCTCCTGTGGCTGAACCGCCACATCCCGAAGGACCAGCCCGGCTTCCGCCACGCCGAGGGCAACTCCGACTCGCACCTCAAAGCCGCGCTGATCGGTCCGAGCGTCATGGTGCCGATTGAGGACGGGCAACTGGCGTTCGGGACGTGGCAAGGAATCTACTTCTGCGAGTTCGACGGGCCGAGAACTCGCACCGTTCGCGTTCAGTTCCTGACCGGGGCTGCCGATCCTGTCGGATAACGCCTCTCCCGTTCGCGGGTCGTCCCGCATTCCGCCCGCGCCGACGATTGACACCGGCCGGCAAACGGGAATAACGGTGGGGGACGAGTTTTTCCGCCCGACCGGAACCGGCCATGACGCTCATCTGTCCGGACGTTCTCGCCGAAGCCCGCGGTCTCTCGCCCGGCGCGAGCGGCTTCCTGCTGTTCGTCGGCTTCCTGCTCTGGGCCTTCGGCTGGCGGTGGCACCGCTTCTGGGTGGTGTTCGCCATCACCCTGACGGCCGGGCTGCTCGGCATCTCGGCCGGCCGGACGGCCGGGTCGCAGGTGCTGGTGGTCGGGCTGCTGGTGGCGGTGGCAGCCGGGATGCTAGCGCTGGAGCTGGCGAAAATCCTGGCGTTCATCACCGGCGGGGTGGTCGCCTGGGTGGCCGCCGAGTCGGCGTTCCCACAGGCGCAAGAGTTGTGGGCGATCTTCCTGTGCGGCGGGCTGCTGGGGGTGGCGCTGTACCGGGTGTGGACGATGGTCGCCACCAGCGTTATCGGCATCCTGCTCTGCTGGCACTCGCTGCTGGTCATGGCGGAGAGTTTCGCCGGCCTCGACGGGCCGAAGCTGGCCGCCGAAAACGCCATCGCGCTGAACACGGCGGTGATCGCGGCGTCGCTGGTGGGGGTGCTGGTGCAGTCCCGCACCGGCCGCGAGGACGGGGAGGAGAAGCCGGACGCGGACGACCACGACGACCACGCGGAAACGAAGAAGCCGGCCAAGCACTGACGGCTCGGCCGGCTTCTGTCCGCGTTCTCTACGCCTTCGACGGCTTGGAGAAGCCGAACCAGACCGACTTCGGCAGGCAGCCGACGGCGATCAACCCTAGGTGGGCGAACCAGGTGATGGTGCAGCCGAGCGCCAGGGTCTTGCTGAACCCGTAGGCGTGCAGGCCGACGCCGAGCTGGTTGGTGCCGAACCAACTCCACGTCGTCACCATGTTCCCGCCCAGCGCCAGCACTGCCATGCCCCGCTCCTTCACCAGCCCGCACCAGCGCGCGTGCAGGACGAGGCAGTTCCAGATGACGATCAGCACCGCCCCGTTCTCCTTCGGATCCCACCCCCAGAACCGGCCCCACGAGTAGTCCGCCCAAATGCCCCCGGACACGGTGCCGAAGAAGCTGAGCAGGGTGGCGAAGCAGACGATCCCGTAGATGATGTTGCCCAGCACCTTGCTCAGGTCCGTCCCCCGCACCGGCACCCCGGCGGCGGTGACGGTGTACGTCACGTCGCGGGTGCGGAAGGCCGGGGTGAAGACGCCCAGGACGATGTACAGCGCGCCGACCGCCCCGGCGGCGTAGGTGGCCGAGTAGCCGAACGTCACGGTGGTGACGTGGATGGCCAGCCAGAAGTTGCTGTCCAGCACCGCCTGCATCATCTCCAGCGTGTCGCCGGACGCGGCCAGGTTGTGGGCGATGATGGCGGTGCCTCCGCCCAGGACGGCGGCCAGGGCGTTGCCGAGGCCGAGGCGGTACGTCCGCTCCAACAGCAACCCGATGCCGACCGTCGCCCAGCCGATGAACACGGCCGACGAGTACAGGTTGGTGACGAACACGAACCACCGGCCGGACACGTACATCCGCGAGACGAGGGCGAACGTGTGGACGGCGAACGCGAGGACCGTCAGCCAGAACGCCGCGCGGCGGAAGTGGTCGGCGGCCTCCGGGCTTCCGGCCATCACCGCCCAGCCGACGAGCGTGACGAACAGGATTATGACGTACAGGTACATCACCTGGTACGTCGGGGCGAAGCTGTTCAGGAACACCTCGAACCCCGTCCGGCCGAGTTCGCCGGCGGCCGAGGAGTTGGCGGAGGTCAGGCGGAACGTCTCGACGGCGGCGTCGAACCGGCCCTGGTCCTGGCTGCGGTACGACGAGAACAGGTCCACCGCCGGCAGCACGTGCGGGTCGCGGACGAGGAAGTCGGGCATCCCCGCCCGCGCTTCGCGGTCGAGGTTCGCCGCGTACTCCTGCAACTGCTTCCGCGTTTCCGGCGGGGTCTTGCCGGACTGGAGTTTCTCCTTCAGTTGCATCAGCATCATTGCCGCCCGCTCGCGGGTCTCCCCCTGGCGGACCAGTTCCCGCAGCCGCGCGGCGGCCAGCGCCGCCGACTCCACGTCGCCGAACGCCCGCCATTCCAACTCGCCCGTCGGCGGCAGGAGAAGCGGGATCCGCCGCTGGCACAGGCGAAGGAACAGGTCCACCCGCTCGAACGTCTCGCCCATCTGGGCGGCGAACACTTCGCGGTCGCCCGACTCGAACAGCCGGTCGATGCGGTCGGTCGGCCGGTCGGCCGCTTTCGCCTTGCCGCTCTTGATTGCCTCGTGCCGCTCGTTCGCCTCCATCAGCGCGGGCAGTTTCGGGTTGACCTCTCTCAGCGAGTACCGCGACCCTTCCCGCCGGGGCAGTTCGAGCAGCGACTGCACCTGGTCGTTGTCGATGCGGATCACCCGGTGATCCCCGGCCGGCCCGTCGCTCCCCTCCGACACGAACGGCGTCGAGAGCGCGTCCATCAGCCACTTGATGGCCGGGTACTTCTCGCCGTCCGCGCCGACGAACTCCTCGCTGCCGCTGATCTTGCGGAGGTACACGCGGGCCACCGTGTCGAGCGGCTTGGCCCGCCCGCCGTCCACCACCGGCAGCCGGGCGGCGGCCGACAGGTCGAGCTTGCCGGGGTTGGCCGGCGGCCGCATCTTGCTTCCCAGGAAGAGCAGCCCGACGGCGACGGCGACGGCCGGGACGACGTACCGCGACCACCCGACCGGCGTGACGTACCCGGCGGCACTCACCCCGTCCGGGTGTCGCTGGCCCATCGCCGTCTGCTTCCGCAGGAAGGTGACGAGCGCCAGCACGAAGTGGAACAGGAGGCCGACGGTGACCATCGTGCAGGCGACGTAGGGGATCAGCCAGCCGGGGTTCCGCACCACCTGGAGGACGGTGGTCTTCTCGGTCCGCTTGTCGAAGTCGGCCTGATAGTACGTCTCCCCGCGGTGGTACAGCGGGTTGTTCATACTGACCGTGACGGCCCCTTCCCCGCCCCGCTCGGGGTCGAGGACGAGCAGGTCGCTGGAGTAGTTCTTGGCGGTCTTCGTGCCGACGTACTTGTCGAAGCGGAAGCCGCCGGGCGTCAGGTACAGGCTGAACGGCTTGTAGTAGCGGGCGGCCCGCAGCTCCACGTCGTGCGGCACGCCGTCGATGGTCACGTCCTGCTTCTCCCGCTCTTCCGGGTTGAACGCATCGGTGTCGAACCACGTCGAGAGCAGGAACGTGCCGATGACGACCTCGGTGTCCTTCTTGAGGAAGGTGACGTACAGCGACGGCATGTTCTGGGCGTTCTGCTCCACCCCGGACACGTCCGGTTGCCGCGCCGCCGCGTAGGTTCGGCCCAGCCCGTCGGTGGCCGGGGTCGGGGGGGCCTCGTCCGCCGTCAGCATGGCCGCCGACTTCATCCGCGAGTTCGTGTAGTACGCGGACACGCCCACGTCGCACGGCAGGTCGGCGTGCCGGATCAGTTCCTTCCGCGCCGCGGCGCGGCGGAGCGTGGTTTCGGGGATCACGGCCATCCGCTCGGTGCCGTCCGGGTTCGCGCGGGTGAACGCCAGCTCGTAGCTGCGGTGGTCGGTCGTGTAGTTGACCGCCTCGCCTTCCCGGACGACCATCCGCTGCTCCACCTGATACACGCCGGTGATGAACTCGCCGATGCCGAGCAGCAGGATACCGGAGTGCGACACGACGATGCCGGCCCGCTTCCAGGTGAAGCGGAACCGGGTGAGGTGCGCCGCGAGCAGGTTGACGATCATCACCGCCCCCAGCGTCCAACCGCCCGGCCAGGGGAACGCGAAGCCGGTCGGCGCGACCGAATCCTTCGGCAGGATGCGGAAGATCTGGCCGAACTTCACCGTCGGGGCGAGGTCGATCATGACCACCCACGAGCGGAAGTACTGGGCCACCGAGTCCCACAGCCCGGTCGTCTGCTGCGCCAGGGTGCCGAAGAACACCAGCACCAGCGACAGGGCGAACAGGACGACCGTCAGTTGGAGCGAGGCGAGGGGCTTCAGCACGACGACGAGCGGGTGTTTCGGCGGGCGCGGGCTGCGGTTCGTGTCGGCGGGCATGGGTCGTGTCCTCACCGGAGGTCCGGCGTCGTGAACGAGTGGGAGAGGGGCGACTCAGCCGCCCATGAACGGGCCGCCTTTCTTGGCCGAGCCGGGGCCTTTCAGATCGACGCGGTGGACCGTCAGCGTGCCGACCTTGGTGTCGGTGGCCTGCTTGCGGGCTTCCGACTCGGGCGAGTTCTTCAAGCCGAGATCCAATGTCCGCCAGCGGTTGACGTTACTCGCCACCGAACCGCCGAACGGCAACGAGAGGTACATCTGCAACGGGGCGTTCGGCGGGCCGCCGGCGAGAGTGACAATGCGGTTCGGGTTGGATGTGTCGGCCGTCCAACCGGCGGGGACCGTCCACGACAGGGGGACGTTCGGATCGGCGGTCGGCGTCAGCGACCCGACGAAGGCGTCGAAGTCCTTCTCCACGGCGTTGATGGCCGCGATCGGGCCGACCAGCTTCACGAACCAACAGGCGGTCGAATCGGCGGCGGTCGGGATCATCGCGCCGAGCAGCCGCACCTTCACCTCGGCTTCCGCCGGCGCGGGCGGCGCGACGGCTTTGGGCGCGTCGTACGCGCGGATGTCGTCGGCGGGGCGGCACCCGGACAGCCCGGCGATAGCGAGGCCGAGTGCGACGAACGCTCGGAGGCGGACCAACGGCATGTGTCGATTCTCGACGGTTTCGGGCAGACCGGCCCGTCGGAATGCCGGCGGGCGGGTGGGCAGGTTATTCTTAGTCATTGTCCCCCCTGCCCGACAGTCCGTCAAGCGCGGTAGGAGCCATCCTTCAAACGAACCGCCCGCGCCGTCCGACGAACAACACCCGGAATTCATTCCATCCGCCGGTCGCGTGGGGTAGAATGCCGGCGCGTCGAATGCCGACCGGTCGGCCGCCGTCTAGGATTCCGGAGACCGCCTTGCCCATGCCCCGCCCCGACGCCGCCACGGACGACGAACTGGTCGGGCGGATCGCCCGCGGGGACGCCGTCGCCCTCGACGAGCTGTTCGTTCGCCACCGCGAGTTGGCCTACCGGGTGGCGTACCGGCTGCTCGGTCACGACGCCGACGCGCTGGACGCCGTGCAGGACGGGTTCGTCAACGCCCTCACCCATCTGGGCCGGTTCCGGGGCCAGAGTTCGTTCAAGACGTGGCTGCTGAAAATCGTCTCGAACGCCGCCCTCGACATCGGCCGGGTGCGGAAGCGGCGGGACACCCGGTGCGTCGGCACCCCGTCCGACGACTTCCCGACGGCGGCCGACGACGACGCCCCGCCGGACGCCGGACTGGAGCGGGCCGACCTGCGGGCGGTGCTGGCCGCGGCCCTGGCCAAACTGCCCACCGCCCAGCGTCAGACGTTCGTGTTGCATGTGGACGGCGAACTGAGTTACAAGGAAGTCGCCGAGGCGCTCGGCATCTCGATCGGCACGGTGATGAGCCGCCTGTTTTACGCCCGGCAGCGGCTGAAATCGTACCTCGCGGATTACGTGTGCCCATGACCCCCCCTGACCCCAGCCGCTACGCCGACGGCCCCCTCGATCCGGCCGGCCGCCGCGCCTTCGCCCCCGACCCGCCGACCCGCGCCGACTGGAAGCGGGTGAGCGACGGCATCGCCGCGCGGGTGCTGCCGAAGCGCCGCGCGGCCGGCCGTGGGGTCCGCTGGGCCGCCGCCGGTGTCGCGCTGGCCGGGTGTGCGGCGGCGGTTCTCATCTGGGGTGGCGGCAAACTCCCCGCTCCGCGCCCGCCCGCGCCGGAAGTGGTCAAGGCCCGACCCGTTCCGGAAGCCGATCCGCTCGCTGAGTTCGCAGTGCTGCCCGTCGCTTCGGACGACGAACTGCGGATCGCCACGCTCCGCGGCGACTGGGGCAGCGGCCTCGTGGTCGGGGCGCACCCGCTGCCCGGCGAACTTCAACTGGCCACCGCCGACGACGTGACCGTCGAGCGCGCCCCGGACGGCGTGGAACCCTTCCCCGACGACGGCGACCTGCCGATGGTCCTCGGGCTGAAGGGCAAGAGGAGCGGCGAATGACCCTCGGCCGGAGACTTCTGGTGGTTCTGGTGTCGTTGGCCGCGACGGGACTCGCCCGCGCCGCCGACGACCCGCCGGTTCGCGTCACCGTGGTGGTGGTGCTGGCCAGCGCGACGCACAACGAGGTCGATCCGAAGCTGGTCGCCCTCGCCCAAGAGGTGCAGAAGCGGCACGAGAAGTTGACCGGTTTCAAACTGGCCGCCACCCTTCAGAAGTCCATCCCGGTCGGCGAGTCGCACACGTTCGAGCTGGCCGACGGCAAGAGCATGAAAGTGACCATCGACACGCCGAAGGACAAGGCCGGCCGCATCGGGCTGACCCTCGACGCGCCCGGCCTCGGCGAGATCCAGTACACCTGCGTGTGCGACAAGTTCGTCCCCGTCATCACCCCGCACGTCACCAAGGCGGGCGAGCGGCTCGTCATCGCCGTCCTGGCCAAGCCCTGCACTGGAAAGTGAGTTCTCCGTTCGCAAGGAGGTCCGAGATGTCCACCGCCGCCGTCCAGTCCCCGACGCCGCTGCTGAGCGTGGCCGGGTTCCGTCGCTTCACCCCGGAGCAGTACCACAAGCTGCACCTGACCGGCGTCATCATGGAAGGCGAGCCGATCGAACTCCTCGAAGGCTACATGGTGGAGAAGCCCATGCGCAAGCCGCCCCACGATTCCGCCATCCGCCGGATGACGGTCCAGTTGCCCCGGCACCTGCCCCACGGGTGGTGGCCGCAGATCCAGTGCGCGATCGCGCTGGGAAGCAGCGAGCCGGAACCGGACGGTGCCGTTCTGCGCGGCGATGTCACCCGATGGGACGCGCGCCTGCCCACGGCCGCCGACTTCGGGATCGTGATCGAGGTGTCCGACTCGTCGCTGGATTTCGACCGGCGGGACAAGGGCCGCATCTACGCCCGCGCCGCCATCCCGGTGTACTGGATCGTGAACGTGGTGGACCGACAAATCGAGGTGTATACGAACCCCGACCCGGCCGCGAACCCGCCGGCGTACACGGTCTCGGCCATCTACCTGCCTGGCCAGTCGGTGCCGCTGGTGCTGGACGGGATCGCGGTCGGGGCGATCCCGGTCAGTGAGTTCATCGCGTGACCGCCGGTCAGCCGTCGCGGGCCGGGACGATGATGTCCGGCGGCGGCGGGGCCGCGAACTTGCGGTACAGGAAGTACCCCATCACCAGCATCGTCACCACCAGCACGCCGAGGATGACGAACCGCACCGGCGAGCTGGCGTAACTCCCCTCGCTCGCCTTCGTGCCTTTCTTCTTTTTCTTCTTCGGCCGTTCCTCTTCGTCGTCGTCTTCGACAGCCGGCGGTTTCGCCTTCTTCCGCGCCGACGGGTCGGGCACGCGGAAGACGGTCTCGCACTTCGGGCACTCGACCTCGTCGCCGGCGGTGAAGCCGTCGTCCGACTTCAAGCGGGCGTCGCAGTCCGGGCACAGGACGATGAGGATCGGCATGTCGCATTCTCGCTGGATGAGGTGCGAGCAGTGTATCCGATTCAGTCCTTCAACTCCTGCCCGCGCCACACCTTGGCCGTCCAGCCGTAGTCCGCCGGGTTAGGGCCGCTCTCCACTGGTGGGGCATGCTCACGCCACTGCCTCACCCCCGGTACGGCCGGAGCAGTCGGCCGACGTGCGCCGCCGGCTGCTGGGACGGGCGGTCGAAGCGGGTGCGAGGCTGCGGAGCGGGGTTACAGTTGCCGCCGACCAGCCGGATGAACGGCACCACCCGCGCGGGGCCGGCCGGCGACGGTTCGGACGGCTGATCGGCCTTCTGCTTCTGCGCCACCACGTCGAACCGGGTGCGGTTCCACAGGTGGCGGACGGTCGTGTCGGCCGGGGCGAGGAACCGCGCCTTGCTGAGCAGCTCGAAGGCGAGGTCGGCTTCGCCGGCCTCCCGCAACCCTTCCACCACGATGGTCAGCACCTCGGCGTCGGCCGGGGCCGCCTCGGCGGCGCGCTTCAGGACGTTCACCCCGGATCGCGTGTCGTCGATCCGGACCAGGGCGCGGCCGAGTTCGGCACGGTAGAGCGGTTCGCTGGCGTTCAACGTGACGGCCTTTCGGTAGTGGCGGGCGGCGCGGCGGTCGCACCCGTGGGGGTCGTCCGCGAACGCCCGGCCGAGGAGGAAACGGCACCGCGCGTCGTCCGGGGTCCGGCGCAGCGCGGCGATCAGGTGGCGGCGAGCGGCCCGATACCGTTCGGCGCGGAGGCAGACCTCCGCCGCCGACCGATGGGCCTCCGCCGCGTCCGCATCGTTCTCGCAGCGCAGGACCGAGTAGCCGGCCTCCGCGCGCGTCGTCCCGGCGGGTTCGGCGGCTCGCGCCGACGCCGGGAAGAGGGTGAGCGTCCTGCTCATGTGCCGCCTCCGTGCAGCCCGTTCCGATGGAACAGACTTTATTGATGAGGGCTAGGTATACCGGATGTGCGGGTCGCGCAGCAAGTCGAAATCGCGTGCCATTGGGCGAATTAAATAACGGGAAAATGCAAGCCATTCCCCTTGCCATCGGGCGGTCGATGCGGGTCTGTCTCAAGTCCAGCGTGCGGTTGCGTCGATGCCACCCGGCGACACCGGACGCACTCGGAATCGCGCCACCGCCGTCCGCACGGATGCCGCCATGGACCCGCACTTCGGCCTCACCCGCCGGCCGTTCCGGCTGACACCGGACCCGGCCGCGTACTCCGCGACCGCCACTCACGAGGCCGCCGCCGCGACGCTCGCCCGCGCCTTCCGCGCCGGCGACGGGGTGGCCCTCGTGGACGGCGAACCGGGAACCGGGAAGACGCTCGTCGGCGTCCGCTTCCTCGACTCCTTGCCGGCCGACACGCCGCGAGTGATGCTCGCCGCGCCGCGCGGGGCGAAGCCGGTGGAGCTGTTCCAGGCGCTGCTGTTCGACCTGCGGCGACCGTACCAGGGGCTGACCGAACACGAACTCCGCTTGGCCGTCACCGGCGAACTGCTGGCGGCGGCGGAACAGGACCGGCGGCTGGTGGTGTTCGTGGACGAGGCGCACAACCTGTCGGCGGACGCGGCGGAAGAAATCCGCCTGCTCGGGAATCTGGAATCGCCGGCTGGCCCGGCGGCGTTCGTGCTGCTGGCGGGACTACCCGCCGTGCGGTCGCTGCTGGCCGGGAACCCGTCGCTGGCCCACCGGTTGGCCGCGCGCTGCCGGCTCACCCCGCTCACGGTGGACGAGTCGGTTGCCTACCTGCGTGAGCAAGTGAAGGCCTGCGGCGGGCGGGCCGAGTGGGTATTCGGCGACGAAGCCGTGTCGCTGATCGCCGAACTCGCCGACGGCGTGCCCCGCGTGCTGAACCGGCTGGCCGGCCTCTCGATGGCCCTGGCGGAGGACGACGGGGCCGATTTCGTCGATGCCGAAGCGGTGCTGGCCGCCGCCGAGCAGTTGGAGATGACCGCCCCGAGCTTCAAAGCCGATCCGCCCGCCGACCACGACGAGCCGGAGACGCTGCCGCACCCGAACCAAGTGCCTCGCCCCCCGCACGCCGGCCGGCCGGCCAAACGCAAAGCGGCCTGATTCGCCCGTTAAGGCCCCGACGATCTTCGACAGGAACCCGTTGCCATGAGTCGCATGTTTCGCGTGATCACCGGTCCCGTCGCCGAGCCGGCATCGGCCCGCCGCGACTCCTCCGAACCGGACGACGTGCCGTTCGTCGAAGTCGGCGGGCCGGACGGCGTGGTGACTTCGATTCAGCCGCCGGCCGTGGCCACCCACAAGCCGGCCACATCGCCCGTCACCCTCCACAAACCGGCCGCGCCGAGCGTCGCCCTCCACAAACCGGCCGCGCTCCCCGTCGTCCCGGCCGCGCCGCGCACGGTCCCGACTCCGCCACCGGCCGCCGCCCGACCGATGCCGGCCGCGCCGCCGGAATCGCCGATCCTGTCGGTCACGTTCCACCGCTACCCGAAGCCGGGGCTGCGGCTGATGCACTCCGGCGTTGCTCCGGACGTGGTGGCCTTCCACTTCCCGGACCACGCCGTGAGCGGCGAGTATCGCCGGGTCTGCGAGGAAGTTCTCCAGCAGTACGACGTGCCCGGCCCCCGCGCGGCGCTGTTCACTGCCGCCGAGCCGCACGCCGGCACCACCACGGTGCTGGTGAACTTCGCCGTCTCGCTGGTCACGCAGCATGCGCACCGCGTGCTGGCGGTGGACGCCAACTTTGCCCGTCCCGGCATCGCGCGGCGGCTGGCCTGTGCCGATGCACCCGGCTTGGCCGATGTGTTGGGCCAGTCGATCCCGCTCGCGTGGGCGCTGCAACCGACGCCGCTGCCGAACCTGCACGTCCTGTCCACCGGCACCGTCACGGACGGCACCGAGGAGGCGCTGGCCGCCGACCTGCCGCGGTTGGTCGGGCAGCTCCGCCAGTGGTTCGACTGGGTGGTGATCGACGCCGGCGTCTGGGCCGAACTGCCGGGCGGGGACGGCACCGCCGCCGCCGCCGACGGCGTCTACCTGGTCACCCGCGAGGGGGACATGGAGCGCGACGAGTTCACCGGGTTGCGGGCGGAGATCGCCGCCACCGGCGGCCCGGTTCGCGGCTTCGTCAGCACCCGGCAGTGAGACGGCGAAGGGCGCGACGTGAGTCCACCGGTGCTTGGCGAACGGCGCGACGTGAGTCCGCCGGTTCTTGCCCCCACCGTACCGGCGGACTCACGTC
>JAYUFU010000598.1:0-8671 GCA_043738505.1 Fimbriiglobus sp.
GGGCCACCGTGGCCCGCTCCTGAAGTCGCGGCGAACAGGCTCTTGGCTTAACCCCCCTCACTTCCCGGCGTAGCTCTTCTGGAAGGCGGCGACGCCGACGCCCGGCGTGACCGCGAACCCGGCGTCGGCCAGCGTCAGCTCCAGCGCGGCGAGAGCGCCCAGCACGTCGAACGCATCGACGTAGCCCATGTGCGACAGCCGCCAGATTTGCCCCTTCATGTTGTCCTGCCCGTCGGCCAGCTTGAACCCGTGCTTCTTCTCCATCGCCTTCAGGGTAGCGGAGCCGTCGATGCCAGCCGGAACGGTGATGACCGTGAGCGCGTTGTTCGGCCGCTCGGCGAACACCTGCAGCCCCATCGCCTGCACCCCCGCCCGGCACGCGGCCGCGACCTTTGCGTGCCGCGCCCACAGGTTCTCGATGCCCTCGGCGCGGATCCGCTTCAGGCTCACCCGCTGCGCCCGGATGAGCGTGTTCGCCGGGGTGAACGGCGTGTCCGACTCGGCGATCTTGGCCAGCGCCCGCCGCAGGTCGAAGTAGAAGCCGCGCGGCGGGGTGGCGTCGATCTTCGCCTTCGCCTTCGGCGACACCGACACGAACGCCAGGCCCGGCGGCATCATCAGCGCCTTCTGCGACCCGGACACCATCACGTCCACACCCCAGGCGTCGGTGCGGCACTCCATCGCGCCGAGGCCGGAGATGCCGTCCACGATGAGCAGGGCAGGGGAGTTCGCCACCAGTTTGCCGAACGCCTCGATGTCGTGCCCGACGCCGGTGCTGGTCTCGCTGAGGGTGGCGAACACCGCCTTCGCGTCCGGGTTCTCGGCCAGCGCCTTCGCCAGCATCTCCGGGGTGATTGCCTTGCCGTAGGGCACTTCCACGAGAACGATGTTCGCGCCGAACGCCTTCAACACGCCCTTCCACCGCTCGCCCCATCGCCCGGCACTTAGGAGGATGGCCTTCTCGCCCACCGCCAGGGTGCTGCACACCGCCGCTTCCATGCCGCCGGTGCCGGAGCTGGTCAGCGTGACCACCGGGTTCGCGGTCTGGAAGACGTACTTCAGGTCTTCCGTCACCTCGGCGAGGATGGCCTTGGCTTCGGCCGACCGGTGGTAGCCGACCGGCTTGGCCAGTTCGAGCAGGGTTTCTTCCGGAACGGGCGTCGGGCCGGGGGTGAACAGGCGGGTCTTCATCGCGGTCGGGAACCTCGGGGAGAGTGGCGGGCAAGTTTGTTATACCCTTCCAGAAAAGATTAACCACAGAGGCACAGAGACACAGAGAAGACAAGAGAAGACAAGAGAAGAAGAGTTTCTTTCAACTCTCTTTTGTCTTCTCTGTGTCTCTGTGCCTCTGTGGTTAGTCTTCCTGGCACCGCCCATCACTTCTTCGGTTCGGGCTTCGGCACCACCAGGCCGGGGCTGGCGTTGAACACCGCGGCCGGCTTGCCGTCGGCGACGGTCCACACCCCCACCTCGCCGGCGAACGAGCCGCCGGCCACCAGCTTCCCGTCCGGACTGAACGCGACCGCGAAGACGTGATCCGTCAGCCCGGCGAGGGTGAACTTCGCCGCGACGGTCGTGGCGTCCCACAGCTTCACGCTCTTGTCGGCGCTGGTGGTGGCGAGCGTCGTGAACGCCGGATTGACGGCGATCTTGAACACCTCGTCGTTGTGCCCGCCGGTGTTCTTCACCTGCTTGCCGTCGCCGCCCGGCTTCCACGTCCGCACCTGCTTGTCGGCCCCGACGGAGAACCCGACCGTCGCGTCCTTGTTCAGCGCCACCCCGTAGACGATGTTCTGGTGGTCGGGGAACGTCATGACCGACTCCTTCGCCTTCAAGTCCCACACCTTCGCCGTCTTGTCGCGGGCCGCGCTCACGAGGTACTTGCCGTCGGCGGCGATGGCCACGCCCAGCACCCAGTCGGCGTGGTTCTCGATGGTCTGTTCGAGCTTCGCCTTGGCCGCGCCGTCGGTCAGGTTCCACACGCGGATGGCCCGGTCGCACCCGCCGGCGGCCAGCGTCTTGCCGTCCGCCGACACAGCCAGGCACAGCACCGAGTCGTCGGCGTCCAGCAGCGCCGCGACCAGCACCGCCTTGTCGTTCACGCCGTCGAGGATGGCCACGCCGCCTTCGGTTTTCGTCGGCTTGGCGTTGATGTCGTACACGCGCACGTCCCCTTCCTGCCCCGGCCGGCCGCCGGCGACGACGAGCTTGCCGTCCGGCAGGAAGGCCATCGCGTAGGCCCGCTCGGCGCGGGTGAAGATGCGCTTCACCAGCTTGCCGTCCGGCACGCTCCACACGGTCAGTTCGTGGTGTCCGCACACGACCACGGCTTTGCTGTCCGGGGTGAACGCGAGGCTGTTGATGACAGCCGGGAACTTGTACGCGGCGGGCGGGGCGGGCGGCTTCCAGCGGATGCGGAGTTCCTTCAGCAGGTCCGCTTTCGCGTCGATGCCGGCGTCCAGCTTCGCCCCCTCCTTGATCCACTGCTCGATGACCGCCGCCTTGTCCAGCGGCACCGCCTCGCCCTTGTCGCGCGGCGGCATCCGCCGCTCGTCCTTGGTCACGATGAGCGAGTGGAAGTCGCTGTCGGCCGGCTTGCCCGCCGTGATCGGGTCGCCGCCCGGCCCGCCGGCCATCAGCTTCTCGAACGTGGTCATGTCGTACTTGCCGCTCCGCTTCTTGGCGTCGTGGCAGGCGAAGCAGTTCTCCTTCACGATGGGGGCCACGTCGGCGATGAAGCTGACCGGCTTCTTCGGCGGCTGGGCGGTGGCGGGGGACGCGGACAGCGCGACCGCGGCGAGGACGGCCGCGACGACGGCGCACAGGACGCAATACCGGCGGGTCATGGGAACGCTCCGACCAGGGGAAAGGCGGTGGGGTGGGTGTGAGTAGTTTAACCCGCGAGGCGGGCAAAGGGAACGGTCACGGGAAGGAGTTCAGAACTAACCACAGAGACACAGAGGCACGGAGAAGACGGGAAGAGAGAGAAGATTGAGTGTCTTTACCCGGCATTCTCTCTTGTCTTCTCTGTGTCTCTGTGCCTCTGTGGTTAGTCTTCTCTTCAGTCCTCCACTCAAGGCATGAGCGGGATCGGCTTCCGCTCCGCCACCGGGACGGTGGCATCGACGCCGACGTACACCACCTCGGCTTCCGTGACGGGGATCAGTTCCGTGCCGCGCTCGGCGATCACGTCGATGTGCGTCGTCACCGACGTGCGACCGATGCGGACGACCCGCACCAAGAACTTGACCACGTCGCCGACCATGACCGGGTGCTTGAACTCGACCTTGTTCATGGCCACGGTGACGAACGCGGCGTTCGTTACCCCGCCGCGCCGCACCACCTCGCGGCGGGCGGCGATGCTGCCGGCCATGTCGAGGTAGCTGAGGATGACCCCGCCGAAGATGGTGCCGTGCGGGTTCGTGTCGCGGGGCATCATGACGACCTGGATGGCGTTGTACGGCTCGCTGGTTTCGGACATGACGGCTCCCGGTGAGTGGCGGATGGTGGTAAAGTGCTGAGGGACCGAACCGGGGACAAGGAGCAAGGGCATGGATGAGCAGGGTTGGTTTGCGTCCGTTGACATCGAACAGATGCTTGCAGCCCTTGTCGGCAGCAGTTATCCCGATGCGGAGCCGTGCAACTGGGGCGAAGGCGAGCGGAAAAAGGCACTCTACGTCCTTGCCTGCCTTCATCCGGTCTGGCACATGCTGCCGAGCGAATACGCGGAGGCACTCGAGGCGCTGGGGGAATATGCTGATGGCAACGCAGCACCCGAAATTCTCTTCGCGAAGTGGACTGCGGCCGAAGAGGTATCATCGGAGTATTCCGGGGTTCTGTTTGCTATCGGCTATGACGATATTGGTCTGTGCTGTCACTACTTGGCAGAGATGCAATTGGTTGGTGCTGGTGCCGCGGAATTCAGGCAAGCCGCCCTTCTCCGCGACATCTTTGGCAACCCGTTCCGGCCGGTGGCGTTCGATCCGGCGTGGCGGACGGAAACCGTCGTCGGCATCGCGCGGGGCATCTACGAGGACCGCGCGTTCGAGCGGATGCCGATCCTGGCCGACGCGCTGCAAGACGCCGGGTGCGAACACCCGGACATCCTGACCCACTGCCGCGAACCGGGCGAACACGTCCGCGGCTGCTGGGTCGTGGATTTGGTGTTGGGGAAGGTGTAACCGCCTATGCTATGGGACGATCCAGTGTTCCCGGAGGGAGCGGACATGATCCTGGCCTTGATCGCGGCGACAGCGGTGGTGTCCATCGCCCCACCCCGCGCGGACGCCGACGGGTTCCGACTGCCGGCCGACGCGCTCCAGCGGCTCGGCTCGGCCAAGTTCCGGAGCGGCCGATGGATCGCCTGGGCCGAGCTGCCCGCCCTGAAGACCGTTGTCGCGGCGTCGGGTGAACTCTTCCGCTACGAGATCGCCGCCTGGGACACCGGCACCGGGAAGCCGCGGTGGCGGTGGCGGGATGTCGATTTTTACCCGCACAAGCTGGCCGCCCACGCCGACGGCAACTCGGTCTGGATCGCCGCCACGAACCGGCCGCCGCGACAGCCGTTCGACCAACTGCGGCTGATCCGCGTTGCCGTCGCGGATGGCAAGGTTCTTTCTGACGAGCCGGTCGCAGAACGGACGCCGCGTGTGGAGAGCGTGAGCGCGGACGGCCGCGTCGTGACCCAGGACACCAGCCACGAACTGTTCGTGTGGAAACCGGGGGACAAAGCGCCGCGGAAGATCGGCCCCGCGCTCGCGAAGAACGAGTACCGCGAACAGGCGGTCGTGGACCGCGCTGGCACGGTCGCCGTCACCTTGGTCGAGGTTCGCCCGCCGCAAGGGGTGCCCGCGCCGAGCCGGTACGAACTCCGCGCGCTGAACCTGAAGGACGGCACCCAGAAACTGCTGGCCGCCATGTCCGAGGAACACCAGCGCAAGTTGTGGGTGAAACAAGTCAGCCGTGATGGGCGAATGGCGGCAGTCATGGCGTATCCGCCGCTCGCCGACCGGGATCGCTGCGCGCTCTGGTGCTGGGACACGGCCACCGGAAAGCAGACCGTCAACGCTCTGCTGGAGAATCGCGAGTACATCGATGGCCAACACACGTTCCACCCGGACGGCAATACGGTGTTCGTCTCGTGCCGAGACCGCGAGCTGTGCCAGGTGTTCGACACCCGCACCGGCAAGGAGTTGCACCCCCGTCGGTGGACGCTCTTCAGCGACGTGAACTCGAACCGCGATCCGTTTGAACTGGCCGCCGACGGCAAATCGGTCACCACCTACACCAACGTGCGCGCGGCCTATCGCTACCCGTCGATGGTGCCGGTCGTGCCGCAGGCCGTCGCCCGACTGGGCTGGGACACCGCGACCGGCGCGGTTCTGCCGCCGAACGCGCGAACGCCCGGCGGCCGGCCGGTCCCGATCTACAACGACCGCCTCGTTCGCGTCGTGTCGCCCGACGGCACGCTCGCGGCCGACGTGACACCCTCGGCGGCGAAGGCGATCCCGGCGACCGTCGCCGCGACGGTGTGGCGGGTGGGGGTTCCGAACGGCCCGCGTCGTCTGGCCGACATCCCGCTGGCGAACCTGGCGGAGGTCGCGTTCACCACCGACAACCGCTTTCTCCTCGCGGTCGGATACCAATTTCCGCAGCGGACGGGGGAAGGTCAACTGACGGCTTGGCCGCTGACCGGCGACGGCAAACCGTTCGCCCTCCCGGTGCCGCAGCGGAACGGTGCCTGGAACAACGGCCGGAGTGTGTACCCGGCCCCGAGCGGGAGTCGGGTCGCCTTGCTCCGTGGTAACGGCCAGGCCCAACAAGAGTTCTGGGCGCTGGACATGTTCGATTTGGAATCCCGCAAGCCGCTGGCGGGATTTAATCGCAAGTGGCGCAGCATGGCGATGGGCTGGTCGCTCAATGGTCGGTTCGTGTGCGTCGGGGGGATCGGCTTCGACCGCACGCCGGGGAATTACGGTCGGGTGTTCGTGGGCGAGCCGGCCACCGAACGGGTCGTCGCCGAGATGGTGCGACCGCAAGGCGTCCGTACCCTCGCCCTGTCGCCGTGCGGCCGCACCGTCGCGGTGACGAACGATTGGAACGGTGACATCGAGCTGCTGGAGGTGGCGAGCGGCCGACCGCGCTGCCGCTTCCGGGGGCACCGTCACGGGGTCACGACCCTCGCGTTCTCGCCGGACGGCCGGCAGTTGGCCGCCGAAAGTTCCGACGACGCGCTCCTGTGGGACGTGGCCGGGGCACTCCTGCCCGGTTCCGCGCCCGACGCCGCGCGCCGGGACAAACTCTGGGCCGACCTGGCCGGCGATCCCGCGGCGGCGTTCACCGCCGTCCGCATCCTGGCCCGCGACCCGGAGGCCGCCCTGAAGCTCCTGGACGCGAAGATCGACGACCGCAAGCGGCTCCCGGCGGATCGGGTCGCCAAACTCCTGGCCGAGCTGGGCGACCGCGACTTCGCCACCCGCGAAGCGGCCTCCGCCGAGTTGCTGGCGAACCTGGACGACGTGCTGCCGGCCGCGCGCGCGCGGCTCGCCCGGCCGTGCGCGGCGGAGGAGCAGCGGCGGCTGAACCGGCTCGTCGCGGCGGCCGTCGAACCGACCGCCGACCGGCTTCGCCTGACCCGCGCGGTGGAGGCGGTGGAGTGGATCGGCACGCCGTCCGCCCGAGAGACGCTGACCCGCTGGGGGAAGTCCGGCTCGGCCGTCCTGGGAGCGGAGGCGACGGCCGCACTCGCGCGACTGGAAAAGTGATCGCCATCCGCGGCTGCTGGGCGGTGGACCTGGTGCTGGGGAAGGCGTGATTGTCTTCGCTTTTCTTGTCAGCCCGCCGCGCGAGCAAGGGGCCAACCACTCAGGCGGTTCGCCCCTTGCTCGCGCGGCGGGCTAACAAAACCGCGGCTCAATTATTCCCCAGCAGCGGCCGCAGCAGGCGGTTGCCGAAGGGCAGCACGCCGTAGTAGTCGTCCTTGAACTTCGGCTCGTAGTGGTGCTTGTGGTGTTCGTCGGCCAGGCGGGTGAACTCGCGGGAGCGGATCGCCCAGGCCTGGCGTCGGCCGACATGTGGTAGTAGCGGTGCATGATCTGCGTGAACACCGCGCACCCCGGCGTCACCAGCACCGGGATGCCCGCCTCCGGCCCGAGCAGCAGCCATACCAGCGCCGCGATGTACGGCTGCGGCGTGACGAGGTACACGAGCAAGTAGTGGCTGACGCACTCCAGCCCCTTGATGGTGATGCCGTGAAGGGTACAGCGCAGCCCGTACCGGATGTGCCACTCTTCGGGGTACTTCCCCTCGACGAGTTGGTGCGACTCGGCGGGGACGTAATCGCCGCGCATCAGCACGTCCTTGTCGAAGTGGGCGTGCCGGTGGTGGGCCTTCCAGTGGTGGACGTAGTGCGGGTAGAGCAGCCACCGCAGCGGCCCGCGATGGACGATCCGCCAGCGGCCGTGCCAGATGTTGCGGTGGATGAGGAAGTCGGCGTGAACCGTCGCCAGGTACCCGACCACCGTCCCGAGCAGAATCAGTCCGGCGGTCTCCATCGACGACTCCGTGAGTGGGGCAGGGTCACTTCGCCTTCGGCAGCTTTTGGAACTCGTCGTCGGGAATCGCCTTCACCGTCTTGCCGTCGGCCATCAGGATGCAGCGGGTTCCGGCCGCGTCCGCCGTCTGCTCCCACGCCAGGACATGGCCGGCCCCGCCGTCGGGCAGCTTCGCCAGGTCCACGCCCCACACGATGACGAACGGCTTGTCGTCGCGGCTCGACCGCCAGATGTCCATCCCCTCTTTGGCGTCGTGTCCAGGTGTCTCGGTCGCCAGCTTCGACAGCGAAGCGTAGGACCGGCCGAGGATCTTCAACTGGCTCAGCGTGCCGTCGGTCTTGATCTTGCCGATCTCCACCGCGCGGGCGGCCTGCCTCTCCGCGAACTCCGCCTTGTGCTTCTCGATCAGGGCCGTCGTGTCCTTCGGGTCGGGCAGCGGCTTCCGCTCCGGGCGCATCACGATGAAGACGATCCCGATGCCCAATGCCACCAGCCAGCCGGCGTCTCGCAACCATCGCATGGGACGGCCTCCACGGGTCTCGGTTCTTGGGCGTCACCAGTCATGATACTCGCGCAGCCACTTCAGTTGCCCGAGGTGGTGCCGGCCGTGCCAAACGTAGAGTTGCACCGACTTCGTCAGTGGCACGTCGTCGCCCGTCTCCGGGTGATGGAACGACCGCGTCCACTGTCCTTCGGTCATCGTCCGCATGAGTTGCCCCCAGCGGCGATGGACGCCTTGCAACAGCGCCAGCGGGGCCGCGATGTCACCCGTGCGGGAGTCGTCCAGCGCCGCCCAGTCGCCCTCGTGGTACGCCTTGATGGTCGGGTGGTCCTCCGTCAGCGTCCACTTGAAGCGGATGTAGGCGTTGACGTGGCTGTTGGCCGTGTGGTGGACGATCTGCCGGGCGGTCCAGTTCTTGTACAGCGTGTCGAGTCGGGCGTCGGACCAGCCGGACACCTCGGCGGCGACGGCGGCCGGGAACGCCTCGATCTCGGCGACGAGGGCGTCCCGCGTCGGCGGGTGGAGTTGCTCGAACGGCCCGACGGGGTACTGCGGCGGCAGGCGCATGGGAGAACTCCGTAAGGGCGTCGGCTGTCGTCGCCGGGAGCCGTGCGAC
>JAYUFU010000599.1:0-2826 GCA_043738505.1 Fimbriiglobus sp.
ACCCCTCACCCGTCGGCGAAGCGCCGCCACCCTCTCCCGCAAGGGGAGAGGGCGAAGACCAACGGTTGCGCCTCAACCCGACTTGGTATGAGCCGCGCCGCATTTTCGCACGTCGGACTGTGGCACTCGCGTTCGCGGTTTGATACGCTTTACGTCACCGCCCCTCCCGGAGCCTCTCCCATGCGATTCTGCCTCCTCTCCGCGTTCATGCTGTGCGCGATCTTCGCGTCGCAGCCGGTCCGGTCCGCCGACGAGAAGCCGAAGACCGGGTTCGTGGACAAGACGTTCAAGAATGCCGACGGCACCACCTCGCCCTACGTCGTGTTCGTCCCGAAGGACTACGACGGCACGAAAGAGTACCCCACGATCCTGTTCCTGCACGGCGCGGGCGAAACGAAAAGCACAAAGAAGGACGCGAAGATGCCGGTCGAAGTCGGCATCGGGCCGGCGATCAAGAAGCGCGAGAAGGACTTCCCGTTCATCGTGGTGATCCCGCAGGCCGAGAACTTCGGTTGGGCCGCGGACACCAAGAACGCGAAGCGCGCGCTGGCGATGCTCGACGACGTGCAGAAGGAGTACAAGACCGACGCGAAGCGGCAGTACCTCAGCGGCCTGTCGATGGGCGGCATGGGCACCTGGAGCATCGCGATGGCCCACCCGGACCGGTTCGCCGCCATCGTCCCCGTCTGCGGGCGCGGCGACACGAAGACCGCCGAGAAGATCAAAGACCTTCCCTGCTGGTGCTTCCACGGCGACGCGGACACGGCCGTCAAGGTCGAAGGCTCGCGCGAGATGATCGACGCCGTCAAGAAGGCCGGCGGCAGCCCGAAGTACACCGAGTACCCGAAGGTCGGCCACAACTCGTGGGACATGGCCTACGGCACCGACGAGCTGTACACGTGGCTGCTCGAACAGAAGAAGAAGTGACCCTCGCGTAAGCCCCGGGACGGCCGTCCCGGGGCGTATCCCTCCCTGGAGAACCCTCCCATGTCGAAGAAGCCTGTGAACCGCCGGGCGTTCATCGCCGGCACCGCCGCGGCCGGGGCCGCGATGTCGCTCCCCGCCGCCAGCTACGCCCGCATCAAGGCCGCCAACGAGAAGCTGAAGATCGGCTTCCTCGGCACCGGCGGCCGGTGCCAGCAGCACATCGACGTGCTCGTGGACCTGCGCGACGAGGGCCAGCCCGTCGATCCGTATGCGGTGTGCGACGTGTGGGACGGCGACGAGACCCTCGGCAAGCGGACCAACGACAAGAAGAACCGCACCGGCCGCGGGCTGTACCCGAGCGCCAAGACGTGCGGCATCCCGATGGACGCGGGCAAGGGCCGCATCTCCAAGGACTACCGCCACATCCTCGACAACAAGGACGTGGACGTGGTGTGCATCGCCACGCCCGACCACTGGCACGCGCGCATGGCGATCGACGCGATGGAGCGCGGCAAGGACGTGTACATGGAAAAGCCGATGACCAAGACCATCGGCGAGGCCATCCTGGTCGTCGATGCCGCGGTCAAGTACGGCCGCACGGTCACCGTCGGCGTGCAGAGCATGGCCGACCCGACGTGGCAGGCGGCGCTCGACTACATCAAGGCCGGCAACCTCGGCCACGTGCTGCAAGGGACCACGAGCTACTACCGCAACAGCAGCGTCGGGCAGTGGCGGTACTACCCGATCAAGAAGGACATGACGCCGAAGAACATCGACTGGGACATGTGGCTGGGGCACAAGTTCGAGATCGGCGGGAACAAGCTCGGGCCCACCCCGGAAGAGATGCCGTTCGACCGCGCCGTGTGGGCGCAGTGGCGGTGCTACTGGCCGTTCGGCGGCGGCATGTTCACCGACCTGTTCGTCCACCAGATGACGCACCTGATCGCCGCGATGGGCGTGCGGTACCCCCGCCGCGTCGTCGGCGGCGGCGGCATCTACCTCGAGTACGACACCCGCGACGTGCCCGACGTGGCCACGGTGGTCGCCGACTACGACGAAGGCTGTCAGGTCCTGGTCATGGCGACGATGGCCAACGACCACCGCGTCGAGGAGTGCATCCGCGGGCACTCCGCGACGATCATCTTCGACAACTACCCGACCGACCCGAAGAACCCCAAGTCGCCGACGCAGTTCGGCATGAAGATCGTGCCGCAGAGCGTGAACTCGGCCCCCCGCGGCCCGTCGGGTGCCGTGTCCAAGGAAGGCGAAATCGTCTTCGGCGGCCTCGTCGGCGACGACACCTACGCCCTGTGGGCGAACTTCCTGGAGCACGTCAAGGCGAAGGACCAGGGCACCCTCTCGACGCCGGAACTCGGCGCGGCCGCGTTCTCGACCGTGAACATGGGCGCGAAGAGCTACCGCGAGGGCAAGGCCTTCTTCTGGGACAAGGAGCAGCGCAAGCCGGTCGAGGCCGACGCGACGTGGGCCGCCGCCTGGGAGAAGCGGTCCAAGGAGCGCGGCAAGCCGAACCAGGTCATGGGCTGGACCGGCGGCGACGCCGGCAGCAAGCTGACGCCCCCCGAGTACCAGAAGCTCGCCGGCCCGTGGGTGGACGGCAAAGACCCGGCCGGCGCGTAACCCGCAGGGTTGCCGCGACGAGTTGAACGAAGCGGCCCCCGGGATTCGATCCCGGGGGCCGCTTCGTTCAACCGCTACCGCGGGGCGACGGTCGCGTCGAGCGGCTTCGCCCAGAACTTGTGGTCGGGGGCGTAGTACGGGTACGCGCGGCTGGCCGGACCGCGCGACGTGCCGGGGGTTTCGGCGATGGCGTCGAGGACCAGCGTGACGGTCTCGCCCGGGGCCAGGCCGTGCCGGTACAGGACCACTTCGCGCGGCCGC